>JAEUQI010000085.1 GCA_016789145.1 Blastocatellia bacterium
ATGCCAACGGAAACTCTCGAACATCTTCTGAGACAAGGCGAAGAATCCGCTCGGCAATTGATCGATAGATTCGATCCTGCAACAAGATCAAATTCCACAATCACGGGTGTAAGGATGGATTGGAGCAATCATCGTTGGATCCGACTGAGAACGCATATGGCGGCGTTAGAAAAAATGTTCGACAGCATGAGCGAGGGATGGGATAACCCTGAAGCGGACGATGTTTCTTACCACAACTGGCTAGAAAAGATGCAATCTGATTCGAGCGAATTTCGTCATGTCGGACGCAAACCGTCTTCCGAACAGATCAAGGCATTTATTGAGATCGCAGAATTAGTTAAGAAGCACCGCAATTTCTGGGGAAACTATGGCGAACATAATGCTTCGTCCAATGCTCCCAAACCGCGAACGCGGCTCAGGCACCGTGCTCAGATCTAGAGCGCAAAAAAAGGCCGCTCGCCAAATGAGCGGCCTTTTTTTGAACTAAGCAAACTAACTCTCGTTCTTTGCGACAACGAATGCCATGCCGGGTTTTTTTGGCGTGGGCTGTGGGGTCGGTTGGGGTTTTTTGCCCGGATCGACCTTTGGCGGATCCTTGGGTGGTTTTTTCTGATCACCGCTTTGAGCCGACGCCGCTACCGCAAGGCCGAGCGTCAACATCAAACCGATCATTATTTTATTCAGTACTTTCATCGCTTTTTTACTTTCTCCTCCCGTTATAACGCAAGATCGGGGAAAGAGGGAAAGTGCGTCCGTTTAGCTTCACTGCAATCGCAGTGCCAAACACGCGGATTCGACGCTTAACGCCGAAGATAAGTTGTTAGAATAATACAACTTGGTCGAAAAGGCTTACAAAACTTTACATTTTCGGCTATTTTTATACGAAAACGTGAAATCATTGCTTCGAATTATGGCAAAAAGCCGCTCGGCGGTCATAATTGAGACATGAATGATAGGATCCTCAGTATTCTCGTCGTTACTGCCTCGATAGCGACCATTGTGTTCAATGGATTTGCCGCAGCCGGATATGTAGGTGGCGTAACGCCTGCGACCGTTTCGGACAAATTTCCCACCGTTGTCACTCCCGCAGGCTATGCTTTTTCGATCTGGAGCCTGATATTTGTTGGGATGATCGCATTCAGCATTTATCAAGCATTGCCGAGCAAATACGAGCGGTTGCGAGGCGTTCGGGTACCGTTCATCTTGTCGTGCGTGTTCAACTGCCTCTGGATCGTGTTGTGGCATAACTGGTTCATTGGGATATGCGTGCTCGTGATCGCCGCTCTATGGGCGTCTCTGCTGGTTGCCAACATAAAGCTCGGCGAGGCTTCGTCTGCGTTCGAGGCACTGATGACCAAGTCGCCGCTCGGCCTTTACTGCGGCTGGGTGACGGCGGCTACGTTGGTCAACTTCGCGCTCTACCTCAGATCTATCGAAGTGCAATTGACGCCCATTCAGTGGAACATCTTGGGCTGCTCGATGCTGGGCGTCGCGATGATAGCGGCGATCGTCGTACGCATTAAGTTGCGGCTATTTCTTTTTCCACTAGCGGTCGCCTGGGCCGCAACAGGCATCGCAGTCAAGCAACAAGGTAACACCGCGATCATTTTGGCTTGTGCGATAGTCACCATCGTCTGCTTGGTCCTTGCCATCAGCTTTGTTATGGACCTCAAAAGCTCGTCCAATGAACAACGGTAAAATATGCATCTCCGTCGCCGCCGAAACCGCCGACGAAATGATCGCCAAGATCAAACAAGCCGAGGCTCTCGCGGATGTTATCGAGGTGCGGTTTGATAGTTTGCGGCCGGATGAACTTGAAGCTTTACATACCAGAGAGATCGGAAGTTGTGGGCCGTCTAATCCGATTATCGATTCAACGAAAGTACCTTTGATCTCCACATTTAGACCAAGAGATCAAGGCGGTTACCGTGAACTGACTTGGGATGAGCGCCGCGATTTTTGGAACGCTGGATTCGAAACAGAGTATTGTGATGTCGAAGACGAAACATTTCTGGACGATTCTTGGTCATGGCTTTGGAACCTTCGAATTAGTTCGTTTCACGATTTTCAAGGAACTCCAGACAATCTCGAAGCGATTTTTGATCGGTTTGTTCAGATCGACTCACAAGTTGTAAAGATAGCGATTACGGCAAATGATGCTGTTAATGCTATTCCTGTATGGAATTTGCTCAAGTTTGCGCTTAGATACGGCTCGATCGCACGCCCAAAAGTAATTCCGATCGCCATGGGCGACGCCGGAAAGTGGACGCGAATTCTGGGACTCGCTCACGGAGCATTTCTAACATATGCTTCGCTTGATCCAGGCAATGAAACGGCTCCCGGACAAGTATCGGCGGACGATCTGATCGATGTTTATCGTGTAAAGGAACTCGACAAAGACACAAAGGTTTTCGGCGTCATCGGCGATCCGATCTCGCAGTCGATGTCGCCGTACATGCACAATCCGGCGTTTGTTGAGCTTGGGCTGAACGCAGTGTTCATTCCGTTTCTCGTCAAGAATATCTGCGAATTCATCACGCGAATGGTCAAACCCGCAACTCGCGAGGTCGAGCTAAATTTCGGCGGATTCTCCGTCACAATGCCGCATAAACAGTCCATAATTCCGTGCCTCGATGCCATCGACGAGGTCGCGAAAGCCATCGGTGCCGTCAATACCGTTCATATCGACGAAGAAGGCAAATTAACCGGCTACAACACCGACGCCCACGGTTTCATCACGCCGCTGAAAGCGAAGTTCGGCGATGTCCGAGATGCAAGAGTCGCCGTCTTCGGTGCCGGCGGTGCAGCGAGAGCTGTGGTTTACGCCTTGAAGCAAGAAGGTGCAGACGTGACCGTATTTGCTCGCGATGCGGCGAAAGGGAAGGCGTTTGCCGATGAATTTGGCGTTCGATCTTCGACGATCGCAGATCTCAGATCTGAAATTTCAAATTTGGGATCGAACTTCGACATCTTAGTCGATACAACGCCGCTCGGCATGAAAGGCCCGAATGAGAACGGTTCGTTGTTCAATGCCGACGAGCTTAAAGGTCTGAAATTCGTCTACGATCTGGTCACAAAGATGACAGATACTCCGTTGATCGCCGCCGCAAAGAAGGCAGGAATTCCCGCGATCGGCGGTCTTGATATGTTGATCGCCCAAGGCGCCAAGCAACTCGACATTTGGACCGGCAGGCCGGGACCGGAAATTCTGATGCGAGAAAAATTGCTCGCTCGTATGGCAAAATAGCGTGATGAAAATCGAAGCATTAAATTGCCCAAACTGTGGTTCGGCGGTCGAGAGCGACCGGACGCAATGCCAGTTTTGCCGTTCGCGGCTCAAGACGATGGCGTGCCCGGCGTGCATGGGCCTGATGTTCGAAGGCTCGAAATTCTGCGGCCACTGCGGCAAACGAGCCGTTGAAACGGCCGTCACCGACGTAACAAAACTCGGCAATTGCCCGCGATGCAAGACCGGTCTCGATCTGCTCAAGATCGGCGAAACGACGCTTCGCGAATGTGAGCGTTGCGACGGCATGTGGGCAGATGTCGAGACATTCGAACATCTCTGTTCTCGCGGAGAAGAGCAGTCGGCCGTTCTCGGCTTCATCGGCGAGCGAGATCGCACCGTCGAACCGCTCGCGACCGTTAGCTACGTTCCATGTCCTGATTGCTCGCAGCTGATGAATCGCAGTAATTTTGCCAAAGCTTCCGGAGTGATCATCGACATCTGCAAACAGCACGGCGTCTGGTTCGACGCGAGCGAGCTGCAGCGAATAATCGAGTTCATCCAAAAAGGCGGCATGTCGATGGCTCGCGAGCGTGAGAAAATGGCGTTGGATGCGGAGCGCGACAAATTGATATTCGATCGTCGAAACATTGCTCTACAGGATCGCCGAATTGGCGGCAGTTTGATGCGAACCGAAGATGACGAAAAAGGCATCAAAGGCTTTCTGGCGAACCTATTTGACATTTAAGCCTATGAAAACACTAGCTTTGCGATTCTCGATCCTTATAATTGCCGCCACCTTTTTCGCGTCGCTCGCTGCCGCTCAGAACAAGAAATGGGAGCCGAAACGGACTTGGGTTTTCATGGTCTGTTTAGTCGAATGGAAGGATAGTGAGACTTGGGCACCGTTTCCGCAGGCGAACCGTAAGGACATCGTGTTGCGTGAGACGCTCAAGAAGCGCGGCGTTCCGGCAAATCAGATCGTGTATTTACAGGACGAAGCAGCGACGACGGCAGTTGTCGAACGTCAATTCGCCGAGTTTTTGAAAAAGCCCGCTCCCGGCGATTGGATCTTCGTTTATTTCGAAGGCCACGGCCATAAAGACCAAGCCGATGGCACGCCGTATTTGATCACATACGACGTAAACGAACGGAACAAAGGCTGGAAATTTGGCTCAGTTCCGGACGCGATCGAAGCAAATTTTCGTGGTTCGCACGCCATAATCGCTCTCGATAACTGCTATTCAGGTGCTATGGCTGATGCTGTGAAAGCGAAGCCGCGAAAGGTGTCGTATGGCGTGCTGACATCTTCGCTCGCCAGCGAAGTTTCGACCGGGAACTGGACGTTCACCGAATCGCTCATCTCGGCGTTCAAAGGCGAACCGTACGTCGATCTCGACCGCGACGGCAGCGTGACATTTGCCGAACTCGGCAAAAATAGCGAGCAGGATATGCTGTTTGGCGAGGAGCAGATGGCGACGATCGTGTTCACAGGAAACTTTGACGACCAGACCGTGATCGGCCCCGCCGCAAAGGCAACCGGCACGAGAGTTGGCGAACGTGTCGAAGCCAAAAGCATGCAGGCGTGGTACAAGGGATTTGTCGTAGATTCGAAGCCGGGCCAGCAGAAGATACGCTATTATGGCTACCAGGAATCAGACGACGAATGGGTGCCCGACAGCCGAATTCGCATCCCAAAACCAACCCAATTCGCCAAGGGCACTAAGGTCGAAGTCGAATGGCAAGGCAAATGGTGGCCCGCAAAGGTGCTCAACCTAAACGGCGGCTCGCACCTAATTACCTACGACGGCTACGGCAAAGAATGGGACGAATGGGTGACGTCGAAGCGCATCCGCAACCTAAAGTAACTCATTTCCACAGCCATTCAGATCTCTATTTTGGAATAGCTTAATGGTAACAGAGTCGGTCGTTGTTGAACCGTTCGCTCTTTTGATCGGGGAGAGCAGTGTCGTAAATTACGGCTCCATCCATTATTTCTACATCCTCGAAAACAGATTTGCTTAGATCGCACTCCAAAAACGTTGCAGGGAACTCCTTCTTATCTGGGTCGAGCGAAGCTTCAAACGATCCCGAGAAGCGTACGTTTTTGAATTTACTTGAGAGTATGCATTTTTCGAATCTGACCGAATCGATCCAAGCAGAACCGATTTCGCATTTGGAAAAGTGAGTTTCTTTGAAGAGGTTTTGGGAACCAAAACTAAAATGCTTTCCCTTAAGTTTGCAAGAAGCAAAAGTGCTTCCCTCAAAAGTTGTCGCAACGCCCATTGTCGCATTACGAAAGTCCGACTTTTCAAACGTGCAATCTAAATATTTGCAGTTCCACTGACGTAAATTAGTAAAATCTACCTTAGCGAAATGGCAGCCAATAAACTTCATGTCAAAAAAATTACAATTCTGAAATGTCGCATAACTTAGGTCGACATAAGATAACTGGAGCGAGCGAATGCTTGTCCGCACATCTCGATTTCCGTACGGAATTCCTCGCAAATCAGAAAGTGCCTCAGGTGAACCGCAATTTCGCGAAGAAAGTTTACGAAAGAGATTGGGAGTTGCCTTCCATCTATCAATAAGATTAGTCGTCATACTTCAAAACTCCCTCAGCGCTTGTTTTGTCTTCAAAGCAAATTCGATTGTCTGATATTCTACTTTAGAAATGAACGAACGCTACAGCCGACAAATTTTGTTTCGTGAGATCGGGAGTGAGGGGCAGGAGAAACTGCTGGCTTCGCGAGTAATGTTGGTTGGTTGCGGTGCGCTTGGGGCGAGCCATGCTGAGATGTTGGCGAGGGCGGGCGTTGGGAAGTTGCGGATCGTTGATCGGGATTTTGTCGAATATACGAATCTGCAGCGACAGACCTTGTTTAGGGAAAGCGATGCCGACGAACGTTTGCCAAAAGCGATCGCGGCGAAGAATAGAATTCGGGAGATCAACTCCGAGATCGAAGTCGAGGCGATCGTCGCGGACATCAACAATTCGAACATCGAATCGCTCATCGACGGCTGCGACCTCGTGATCGACGGCTCAGACAATTTTCAGGTGCGTTATCTCGTCAACGACGCTTGTATCAAACACAGAAAAACGTGGATCTACGGAGCCGCAGTTTCGAGCTACGGCACGACAATGACGATCAGACCGGGCATAACGCCGTGTCTGCGCTGCATTTTCGACGAGATGCCCGACGCCGGTTCGTCGCCAACTTGCGACACCGCAGGCGTGATAATGCCGATCATCGCGACGGTCTCGGCGACGCAAGTTTCCGAGGCGTTAAAGCTGCTCGTCAGCGATTATGATTCGCTGCACAACAGCCTAATGCAATTCGATGTCTGGGCGAACGACCGACAACGCATTAAGCTCGGTGAACCAAACACCGACTGTAAATGCTGTGGTCAGAACATTTACGAATTCCTCGACTCCGAAACACAAGAGTTCTCAGCCGTCCTCTGCGGCCGCAACGCCGTCCAGATCGCACCACCAAAAACTACGAAACTCGACCTCGAGTCCCTCGCCGGCCGTTTGCAGTTCTCGGTTGCGGTCAGCGTGAACGAGTACCTACTAAGATTCACCTCCGGCGAACACGAGATGACGGTTTTCCGCGACGGCCGGGCGATAGTGAAGGGAACCGATGACGTAACGGTTGCGAGGTCGTTGTATTCTCGGTTTATTGGTTCTTGATATTTTCGAACAATATTTTCGCGATTCCGTATTCTAATTGTGATACTTTTCACAATGTAGTTTCGCCTTATCGGTTGGAGGCAAGTTTTTATGAGCGGCAAACCTAAAGTGATCATCATCGGCGGCGGATTTGGCGGATTGTGGGCAGCAAAGACGCTCGCGAATCAGCCTGTCGAGGTAACGCTGTTCGACCGTAAGAATCATCACGTTTTCCAGCCGCTGCTATATCAGGTCGCGACTGCGGTGCTGTCGCCGGGCGAGATCGCTCAACCGATACGGCGGATCTTGGCGAAGGTAAAGAACACCGAGGTGATCCTCGGTGAGGCCGTTTCGTTCGATAACGATGCTAAGACCGTGACACTAAATGATGGTTCGACAATAGGTTACGACTATCTGATCGTTGCGGCCGGAGCTCGTCATGCGTATTTTGGGCATGACGATTGGGAGACTTCCGCACCTGGGCTCAAGACGCTCGAAGACGCTGTCGAGATACGCCGTCGTGTGCTGCTGGCGTTCGAACTTGCCGAACGCGATGCTTATCTCACGGGGAAACAACGACAGCTAAACTTCGTCGTTGTCGGCGGCGGACCGACGGGCGTTGAGCTTGCAGGCGCTATCGCAGACATTGCCCGTCAGGCTCTCGCGGGCGACTTTAAGGCGATAGATACGCGAAAAACGAACGTCATCCTGTTCGAAGGCTCCGACCGCGTACTCGGTTCATTTGGGCCTGAACTGGCTGACAGCGCTAAGCGTCAACTTGAGCAGATAGGCGTCGATGTCCGTCTAAATAGTTTCGTAAACGAGATCGACCCTGGCCGCGTCAAGGTCGGTGACGAATGGGTCGAGTGCGACGTCGTTCTATGGGCAACGGGCGTCGCGGCGTCGCCTTTGGGCAAGGCTCTCGGCGTCGAAACCGACAATGCGGGACGCGTGTTGGTCGAACCGGACCTGTCGCTCAAGTATCATCCGAACGTCTTTGTCATCGGCGACATGGCATCGCTCACGCAGGAAAATGGCGAGCCTGTTCCCGGCGTTTCGCCTGCAGCCATGCAGATGGGCACGTTGACGGCGAACAATATTCTCGCCGAGCTCAAAGGCAAACCGCGAGAAAAATTCACCTATTGGGACAAAGGCACTATGGCGACGATCGGTCGCAGCAAAGCGATCGCAAAGGCTGCGGGCATGCAGTTCAAAGGCTTTATTGCGTGGCTGATGTGGCTATTTCTACACGTATTTTTCCTGATCGGTTTCCGCAATCGCCTGTCGGTGATGTTCTCGTGGTTCTGGGCGTATTTGACGCGCGAACGCAGTGCGAGGCTGATAACAGGCGATGCTGATGAAATGAAAGACGCCGTCGATTTCATTCGCGGCCGAGAATAAGCCTTATAAACAAAAACAGTAAGAAAAGCGGGCATCGCCCCGGCTTTTGGTACGGAAGAGCGGGCGTAAAACCAACCTTCCTTACTGTCTCTTTTCAGCGTTTCTCTGCTATCCTAATCGGAATTCATGAGAAACGCCTTAACTGCCGCACTATTCTTTTCACTTTTCATATTTAGTTCTGCATTTGCCAATGGCCCGCAGGTCTGGACGGTTTCGTCACGTGCTGACGTCCTAAAGGGCGACGCTCGCGGCGTTTCGATCGATCAGAACGGGACGATCAGCTTGGCTCCGCAGTTTAGCGAAGTTTATAAGACCGGACAGCAGTTCGTGTGGTCGAGCGTTGTCGATGCGGCCGGCAATGTCTATTTAGGCACCGGCGGCGATGGCAAGATATTTAAGGTAAATGTAGCCGGCTCTGGCAGCGAGTTCACCGATCTTGCGGAGATGAATGTCTCTGCTCTCGCGATCGGCAGCGGCGGTGAACTCTTTGCCGCAACCTCACCCGACGGCAAGGTCTATCGAATCGATTCGACCGGCAAGGCGACCGTTTATTTCGAGCCGAAAGAGAAGTACATCTGGGCATTGGCTGTGTTGGCCGACGGTATCGCCGTTGCGACTGGCGACGGCGGAAAATTGTATAAAGTGAAAACTGCAGGAGCGACGGCTGAGGCTTCGCTGATGTTCGATTCGAGCGAAACGCATATTATTTCGCTTGCGGTCGATAAGTCCGGAAGCTTGTATGCAGGAACCGATTCTAACGGCATTGTCCTGCGATTCGGTGCGGACGGCAAGGCGTTTGGTGTGCTCGATACGCCGCTTCGCGAGATTCACGAACTCGCCGCCGGGCCGGATGGTTCGATTTACGTACTTGCACTAGCCGAATCTGTCGCGGCAAAGCCAGCCGAGGCCGCGACGCCTGCGGAATCTAAGCCGATCACGCTCGAGAAAACTGCGGCCGTCGAAACGCCTGCCAAGAGCCGTTACGACCTCAAGGAAGCGAAGTCGGCGGTTTACAGGATCTACGCCGATGGCGGCAATGATCTGCTTTGGGCGTCGCCGTCAGTCATTGGATTTTCGATCTATGCTCATCAGACCGGCAATGGCGTTTTGGTCGGAACTTCGGACAAGGGCCGCATTTACAACATTGGAAACGATGGTCGCGAGACTTTAGCACTTCAGACCGACGCGAGTCAGATCTCGACGATACGAAATGCCGGAAGCAGTCTTTTGGCTACTTCCTCGAACCAAGGCTCGGTGTTCCGAATTGGCGGAAACGCAACGACCGGAACATACGAATCGCCGGTTCTCGACGCAAAGGCGACGGCGTCTTGGGGACGCATTTGGTGGCGGTCGAGCGGGAATGTTTCTGTGCAGACTCGCAGCGGGAATACTGAGAAACCCGACGAAACCTGGAGCGGATGGAGCACAGCTGTTGCCGATCAAAAGGGAAGCCAGATCGCCAGCCCTAAGGCACGATTTGTTCAGTGGAAAGCCACATTTTCTGCCGCTGGCTCGTCGCTCAACGAATTGTCCCTCGCATTCGCCGCACGCAATCTCGCACCCGAAGTCACTGCCGTGAATGTCCTGCCGACCAACGTCGGCCTCGCGGCAAATCCTCCGCAGCAGATCGATCCGAATATCGAACTCGCGGGCATGGACCCGATCGATTTTGGTTTACCAAATGCCGCTGTTCCGCCGCGAAAGCTCTATCAACGCGGAGCGACTTCGCTGCAATGGACCGCCGAAGACCGTAACGGCGACAAGCTTGTTTACGACGTTTACTATCGCGAAGTGTCCGAGTCATCGTGGAAATTGCTTCGCGGCGATCTGGTAGATAACTTTGTTGCGATCGATGGCCAGTCGTTGGCTGATGGTCGTTATGTGTTTCGCGTCGTGGCGAAAGATTCGCCGTCGAATCCGGTGACGCTTGCTCTGCAAGGCGAACGCGTCACCGACCCGATCGACATTGACAACACTGCTCCGGTCGTGACGGCCGCGGGAACGCCTGTCGTCGCGGGCGACAAGGCTCGCGTCAGCTTCGACGCCGTCGATGCCGCCAGCCGAATCACGCGTGCCGAATACAGCGTCAACGGCGGCGAATGGAGGCCTGTTTACGCCGACGACGGCATCGCCGACGGCCCACGCGAACGCTTCACCGTTGAGATCGCCGTGCCGAATGCGGGCGAATACACAGTGACGATCAAGGTCTTCGACGTGAACGCTAACTCGGGAAATGGTCGGCAGGTAATCAGGAAATGAACCGCAGATGGACGCAGATAGACACAGATAAATAAAAAAATCTGCGTACATCCGCGTCCATCTGCGGTTAATTATTCTTATGCGTTTAGATAGAGATTCAGTCATAGCGATCACAGGTGCGGCGTCGGGAATTGGGCGTGGTTTGGCAAAGCGTGCGGCGGAACGTGGCGTTGCGGGCGTTGCTATTGCCGATGTTAACGAAGTTGGGTTGAACGAGACGGCTGACATCGTTAGTGCGGCGGGTGGCAAGGTTTCCGTTCACGTCGTCGATGTTTCGAAATTCGATCAGGTTCAGCAGTTCGCGGACGAGACGGTCGCCGAGCATGGCAAAGTCACGCATATCGTCAACAACGCCGGCGTTGGCGTGATGGGCACGTTCGAGCAGCTTTCGATCGCCGATATTGAATGGCTGATGGGCATCAATTATTGGGGCGTCGTTTATGGCTGCAAAGCGTTTCTTGCAAAGTTTCGTGAGCAAGGTAGCGGCCATATCATCAACATCTCCAGCGTTTTCGGCCTTATCGCTCCTGAGGAACAGTCTGCTTACTGCTCATCGAAATTTGCCGTTCGCGGATTCACGGAAAGTTTGAAGCATGAGCTTGCAGGCAGCGGCATCGACGTTTCGTGCGTTCACCCCGGCGGCATACTGACCGAGATCGCCCGCAACTCTCGCCTTGGCGAAAACACGCCCGAAGAATGGAAAGCCCAAGGCGCCAAGTTCTTTGACAAGGTCGCCAAAACCCAGCCCGACACCGCCGCCGATGTCATCCTTGACGGCATCAACGCCGGCGAGGTCCGCATCCTCATTGGCAAAGACGCAAAGGCAATGAACCTCATTTCACGCCTCTTCCCGCGAAAATATCTCACCGTCCTCGAACGCCTCAGCGGCCACAAGATGAGCCTGCGAAAGAAGTGATCGCCAAACTCGCTCAAATTGAAAAAGCAAGTTAGAATATCCTACGAATTCACACTTTTAACTGACGTATGAGCGAAGCGATCGAACATGAGATCACGCGGATACTTGGTGACTGGCAGGGCGGCGACGAAGAAGCCAGGGAGCGCCTCCTCGGTGCCGTCTACGACGATCTGAAGCGCCACGCGCGCTCCCTGATGTCTCGCGAACGGCCTGATCATACTCTGCAGCCGACCGCGCTTGTCCACGAAGCTTTCCTGAAAATGGGCAATGCGACGGGCGTCCAGTGG
Source organism: Blastocatellia bacterium (assembly GCA_016789145.1). Taxonomy (GTDB): domain Bacteria; phylum Acidobacteriota; class Blastocatellia; order Pyrinomonadales; family Pyrinomonadaceae; genus OLB17. The sequence goes on from JAEUQI010000085.1 coordinate 11,763, forward strand.
CGGGATCGTAAGCATTTCTTTGGAATTACATCGCACCTGATGCGGCAGATATTGGTCGATCACGCCCGCACACATTCCACGAACAAACGCGGCAATCGGGCGATCCATTTCTCGACCGACGACATCGACATTCCGGTCGACGAGCGCGCCGATTCGATACTTGCGATCCACGAGGTGCTCGACAAACTCGCGGCGATGGACAAGCGGCAGGCTCAGATCGTGGAGATGCGATTTTTTGGTGGATTGACCAATGCCGAGATCGCCGAAGCACTGGATATCAATGAGCGAACCGTGATCCGCGAATGGCAATCGGCGCGTTTATGGCTCTATCGAGAATTGAATCAATAGAAAAATGTCAGTAGAGCCGCGGTTTTCACGCATTCTCAAGCATAAGAGAGACACTTTCGATCATGACCAATAACAACTGGACCGAGATCAAGGCGATACTTGAACAATTGCTTGAAATACCGGCGAGCGAACGCGTCGGCGCTCTGGACGCGATGTCGCTAACGCCCGATGTACGTGCCGAGGTCGAATCGCTTATGAGCGTAGAGACCGATTCCGAAGCCTTTCTCAGTACGCCGGCCATCGAATTCTCCAAAGACATGATCGACGACGGCGTCGCCGGTCAGGAGATCGGCCCTTATCGCATCATTCGCGAGCTTGGCTACGGCGGCATGGGAGCCGTTTATCTGGCCGAACGCATCGACGGCAAGTTTTCGCAGCGTGTGGCTCTCAAGATGCTGAAACGCGAGCTGAATACCGAGACGCTTCGCCGACGTTTTCAGCACGAACGCGAGATCCTCGCCAGTCTCGAACATACGCACATCGCTCGCCTGCTCGACGCCGGCACGACCGATGACAAGGTGCCGTACATCGCGATGGAATATGTCGATGGACAGCCGATCGACGAATATTGCGACCAGCATTCGCTCGACCTGAATGCCAGGCTTGAGCTGTTTCGCACGGTGTGTGCCACGGTGAATTTCGCCCACCAGAATCTGGTCGTACATCGCGACCTCAAGCCGTCGAACATTCTGGTCACCGACGACGGCGACACGAAATTGCTCGATTTTGGCATTGCAAAGTTGCTTTCGTCCGACGCCGACAGCACGTCGACGGTGACGAAACTTGGTGTGATGACGCCGAGCTACGCCTCGCCCGAACAGCTTCGAAACGAGAGCGTGACGACAGCGACCGACGTCTATTCGCTCGGAGTCATCCTTTACGAGCTGCTCAGTGGGCATCGTCCTTTCGAAGCGAAAGAAGGCGATATCAAGGAGATCTATCAAGCTGTCGCCGAGGTCGATCCGCCGCTCGCGTCCGAAGTTTGGCGCGAAGAAACCGCGAACGGAGCGAACAGCACCAATGGAAAGCGCAGCGGCCAGACGACGCGTTCGAACGTCAACGCCGCTTTGATCCGCGGCGATCTCGACAACATTATCCTAAAGGCGCTCAAGAAAGAGCCCGAGCGCCGCTATTCGTCCGCCGAGAATCTCGCGGCCGACATCAAACGCCATCTCGACGGTCTGCCTGTCACGGCGAGGCCCGATACATTTTCATATCGAGCAGAGAAATTCGTTAAACGCAACAAATTTTCTGTCGTCGCCGGTTCGCTCATCGCTCTCGTTTTGATAGGCGGAATTTCAGCGACTCTGTGGCAATCGCGTGTCGCGGCTGCGGAGCGATCGCGGGCAGAGAAGCGGTTCAATGACGTTCGGGCTCTCGCGAATTCGTTTCTTTTCGAGTTCAATCCAAAGATCGAGAATCTGCCGGGCTCGATGCCCGCACGGCAACTGCTCGTCACGCGTGCCCTAGAGTATCTTGATAATCTTTCGCAAGAAACCGGCAACGACCTCCAGCTAAAGAGCGAACTCGCCAAGGCCTATGAAAAGGTCGGCGAGGTTCAGGGAAATCCAGACATGCCGAACATCGGCGATGTTAAAGGTGCCCTTTTGTCCTACGAAAAGGCTCTCGTCATCCGCCGCGAACAACTTGCCGCGTCGCCGAATAACTCGGACGTGATGTCCGACCTTGCGAACAATCTCGAGGTTACGGCAAACATCAATCTCAACGGCGGAGCCTACGAAAAGTCCGGTGCCGAACTCGCCGAAGCAGTCGCCTTGCGCGAAAAGATCGTCGAGCAGAAACCAACTGACATCACACCTCGTGCTCTGTTGGCGAAAGTGCTACGAACGAGCGGCTTTGTGCCGTTCTACGAGGGAGAGGTCGATAAAGCGTCGGCGTTCTTCGACAGGTCGCTCGCATTGGTCGAGCAACTAGAGAAAGAAGCTCCGGACGACGCTCTTGTCGGTTATTTACACGCGAATTTGTATATCGATATAGGCGACAGCTTCGGCTACAAAGAAGACCTGAAAACCGGCTCCGAGAAGATACAGCAAGGCCTCGAAATGTTCGAGCGGCTGGTTCAGAAGCATCCCAACGACGTCAAAATACGCCGCTCGCTGCAGATCGCTCACCTCAAGCGTGCGGGCTACTATCGCGAAACTGACAACATGGCCGCGAGCCTCAAGTCCTACGACACATCGCTCGCGATGGCCGAAGAATCGGTCAAGAATAATCCCGGCAGTTTCCAAGCGAAACGCGACGTCGTGCTGGTCGCAAAACAACGCGCGGTCACTCTGCGAGCCGCCAAACGATACGCCGATTCGCT
>JAEUQI010000086.1 GCA_016789145.1 Blastocatellia bacterium
ACGGGCGCAACTTAGGGCTTCACGCATCGCGTGTGCCGAGCGGAAACGGTACTCCGGCAGTTTCGCCAACGCCGTCGCGACTGTTTTCTTTAGATCGCTCGGCACCTCCGTCAACAACGGCTCGAATTCTTTGGTCAGAACGGCGAACATCCTTTCGGTCGGATGTGTTTGCGGAAAGGGCAGTGTGCCGTTCAGCATCTGATAAAGCACGACGCCTGTCGACCATACGTCTGTTTCGACGGTGCGCTTGCCATCAAACGCCTCGGGTGACATATATGCGTCAGTTCCGATCACTGTCGAGCTAACGCCGCTTGTCGCCATCGCTCGGGAGATGCCGAAATCCGCGAGTCTCGGTGTCCCGCCTTGTAGCAAGATGTTCTGCGGTTTAATGTCGCGATGAATAATACGTTTTGAATGCAGAAATTCGAGACCGCTTAAGATGCCCATTGTCAGTTCGACCGCTTCCTTGGTCGAGATACTGCCGACGGAATTGAGCTTGTCGTGTAACGAACCGCCGTCAGCGTATTCGCTTACGATCACAACTTGGCCGTCGTAAACCTCAGCGTCGATGATCGGCAGAACATTCGGATGGCCGCTCGCTTCTTCCCACAGACCGGCTTCGCGTTGGATCGTGTCGAAATCAACCTGTTCATCATGCGGCAGTTTAACCGCGACGCGCTTGGTCAAGAATTGCGAGCGTTTTTCCGCCAACCAAACGTCGCCAAAGCCGCCTCGACCGAGACGTTTGACCAGATGATATGGACCGATCTGCTGGCCTTCGTGAAACATATGATCTTGAGCGATTCTAATAGGAACACCCATTTGTAAGCCTTTATGACAGGCGTTGTCAACCTCTTGAAACGTGCAAATAGACGAACTAGGTGCCAGTTGATAAAATCTACAGGTATTCAATTGCTCACTAGGAAACTAATCATTTGCGAATAGCGATCATCTCGGCAGAGGCAGTTCCGTATTCCAAGACCGGTGGGCTTGGCGACGTCGCTGGGGCTTTGCCAAAGGCGTTGAAGCAGATCGGCCATGACGCCGTGCTGATCACGCCGTGCTACTGGCAGACCAAGGGCGAATATCTCTGGGAAACCGCGATCGATGATCTGTGGCTGACTTGGCGAGGTCAGCCCTATCACGCGAAGGCATTTTACAGCGAAGCTAACGGTTCGCCGACTTTCTTGATCGACGCTCCGTCGATGTTTCATCGCGATTCGATCTATGGTTATACCGAAGATTACGAGCGATTTGCATTCTTTAACCACGCCGCACTTGAACTGATCAAACGTGTCGGCGACGCTCCGCAGATCGTGCATTTGAACGATTGGCATTGCGGATTCGCCGCCGTTGAACTTGCCTCCCGACGGCAGCACGATCCTTACTGGCAGGGAACTCGGACCGTTTTCTCGATCCACAACATGGCTTACCAAGGCGGCTTTAGCATGTCCGAACTGCCTGCGTTGGGATTTACCTCAAAGTTCGCCAGAAATGCGTTCAGCTTTGACCGTTACGCTTCGGCGATGAAGGCCGGACTCGAAGTCTCGGACACGCTTTCGACAGTCTCAAGACGCTATGCTCAAGAAATACAGACAAGCGAATACGGCTATGGCCTCGAATGGCTCACGCGGCAGCGAGCAAATCGTTTGATCGGGATAACAAACGGCGTCGATTACGAGGTGTGGGATCCCGAGACCGACGTCGAGTTGCCCGCACATTTTTCGATCGACGATCTATCCGGTAAACGCGAATGCAAGCGTGCATTGCTGGAACAGTTCAGCCTGCCGATCGAACTCGATAGGCCGATCTATGCAAGCGTGACGCGATTGACAGGCCAGAAAGGCGTCGAGCTGATCAAAGAAGGTGCCGGCGATATCCTCGCGTCAGGCGGCTTCTTTATAGCGCTTGGCTCGGGCGAGAAAGATTCGGAGAAATTCCTGCAAGCCCTTCGCGATCACGCACCTTCGCGGGTCGGCGTCTATATCGGTTACAATGAAAAATTGGCGCACCTTATCGAGGCCGGAGCAGATATGTTCCTTATGCCGTCGAAATTCGAGCCGTGCGGGCTGAATCAGATGTATTCGTTACGCTACGGCACGGTTCCGATCGTTCGTGCGACCGGCGGACTCGATGACACGGTCCAAAATTGGGACGCAGTAACAGAGACGGGAAATGGCTTCAAATTCGGTCCTTACCGAGCCGACAAACTGCTCGAAAAAATATACGAAGCCCGTTTCGCCTACGAAGACAAAGCCGCCTGGGCAAAGATCCAGCGAAATGGAATGTCTATCGACAATAGCTGGGAAAACGCGGCGAGGAACTATGTCGAATTATACGAATGGACTTTGCAGTAAGAGTTACGCCTTTAGGCGTGATCTTCCGTTCGCATTTCACGCCTAAAGGCGTAACTCATACTCTATGATTATCGTAATTATTGGTGCCCAATGGGGCGATGAAGGTAAAGGTAAGGTTGTGGATCTGCTCGCGGATCGGTTTGACATTGTTTCGCGATATCAAGGTGGGCACAATGCCGGGCATAGCGTTTATGTTGGCGATAAAGCCTTTGTTTTAAGGCTTTTGCCGTCGGGCATCATTCATGAAGATAAGACCTGCGTGCTTGGCAATGGCATGGTCATCGACCCGAAGGCGTTTTTCGAAGAGGTCGATCAGATCCAGGAAAAGGGAATTTCGGTATCGCCCGATCGCTTGAAAGTTTCCTCACGCGCTCATCTGATAATGCCGTATCACCGAGCACTCGATCACACGTCCGAAGAGCGTTTGGGCAATGAAAAGATCGGGACAACGCTTCGCGGCATTGGCCCTGCGTACGAGGACAAAGCCGGCCGTCGCGGCATTCGTGTCGCCGATGCGATGAATCCTGAGTTGCTCAAGCTTCGGATCGAGCGGAACCTCGAGGAAGCCAATCGCATTATCGTCCTTTTCGGGCAACAGCCACTGCGTGCTGACGAGATCCTCGCCGAGGTCGAGCCGCTGGTCGAGCGTCTGCGTCCGTACGTTTGTGAGACGTCGCATTTTCTTGCCGAAGCTCGTAAGTCCAACAAAAAGATATTGTTAGAAGGTGCCCAAGCTACATTGCTCGATGTCGATCATGGCACCTATCCGTATGTGACGTCGTCAAATCCGACTTCGGGCGGTGCCTCGGTCGGTGCCGGAATTCCGCCGCATCATATCTCGGGCGTGCTTGGCATTGTTCGCACTTACGCGACGCGTGTTGGCGAAGGTCCGTTCCCGACCGAGATGGTCGAGGCCGAAGAAGATATGGCCAATCTCATTCGCGAACGCGGCCGCGAATACGGTTCGGTGACGAAGCGTCCCAGACGCTGCGGTTGGTTCGATGCTGTCGCGACGCGATACGCTGCGGAACTCAATGGTTTCGATAGCGTTGCTTTGACCAAGCTCGACGTTCTCGATGCACTTGAGGAGATCAAGATCTGCGTCGGCTATGAGATCGGCGGCAAGCGTGTTGATACGTTTCCTGCAGTTTCGAGCGAACTTCGGCAGATCAAGCCGATCTACGAGGTCCTGCCCGGCTGGATGACCGACACGCTCGGCACGACCGAATTCGATAAATTACCGCCGAATGCTCAGACGTACGTCAAATTCCTGTCCGAACAGATCGGCACCGAGATCGGCCTCATCTCAACCGGACCGGAACGCGACCAGACGATCATTTTGAAAGATTCGGTAATGGAAGGCTGGTTCCGATAAGCGCGTCCCAAATTATGAAGTCGGACCGCAGGTGTTTCGCCTCCAAGAAGTTGCGTCCCAAATTATGAAGCCGGACCGCAGGCGTCTTGCCTGCAAGAAGTTGCGTCCCAAACCATGAAGCCGGACCGCAGGCGTCTCGCCTGCACAAAGTTGCGTCCCAAACCATGAAGCCGGACCGCAGGCGTCTCGCCTGCATAAAGTTGCGTCCCAGATCATTAGGTCGGACCGCAGGCGTCTTGCCTGCAAGGAGTTGCGTCCCAAAATATCAAGCGTCGTAATGAACATCGAGATCGTAGAATTCGAACAGCACTGGGCTCGTGATTTTGCGAGATTGAACTACGAGTGGATCGAAAAATATTTCTCGGTCGAAAAGCACGATCGGGAAATACTTGATGAGCCTCATCGCTATGTCATCGAGCCGGGCGGGCAGATATTCATGGCGATCGCCGATGCGTCCCAAGGCCACGGTATCGGTCAAGAAAGTGTTGCGTCCCAAAACAAGATCGCAGTTGGGGCAGTTGCAATGATACCGTCCGGCGAGGGAATCTTCGAACTCACAAAAATGGCAGTTTCGCCCGAGTTTCAGGGACGAGGTATCTCAAATCTGTTGATGGAAGCCTGCATCAACTTTGCGTCCCAACAACGTGCTCGAAAGGTGTTTCTTGAGTCTCACCGCAAACTCAAGCCCGCACTCGCTCTCTACACAAAATATGCTTTCGTTGAGGTGCCGACCGATCCGAACTCTGAGTACGCCCGCGCAGATATTCGGATGGAAAGGGAATTCGTCGTTTCCTGAAACTGACGTGATCACACCAAATTGTACGGCCGCCGCAACCGTCCTCGATGTTAACCGCAGATAGATTTCAAAGAGCAAGTACCGATAGAACTGCCGTCACTAGTGCCATCTAAGATACAGAATATCACGTGTTGCATGTCGTGTCAAGAGTTTTATTCGTGAAACGAAAAAAAATTTGTCGATAAGATCGGCGATCGCAAAATACGTAGGATTGACGTCCGATACAAAAAATCAAAAGCCTTACGCTTGCCAACTAGCGGCGTGATATGTAAGATATTGGATTCGGCGATAGTCGAGCCCTGCTTCTCGCTCGGGCTACTGACAAAAGCCGTGTGGTCCGATAGCTCAGTCGGTAGAGCAAATGGCTTTTAACCATTGGGTCCCTGGTTCGAGTCCAGGTCGGATCACCATCTTTTGAAAAAGCACGGTTTATTGCCGTGCTTTTTTCTTTTGTTTACTTGATCGTTTCCAATAGTTGGTACATTTCGTTGAATATCTTTTCGTCCCATTTTCCGAGAGCATTTTGTTGTTTTAGCCTATCCACGATCTGAGTCGCGAGCGTTAGGCTTGCCCTCGCCGCTTCCTTTTGTCCGAGCTTCAATTCTGTTACGCCGACGCTTTTCACGGCTTGAGCCCAATCGCGTTGGGCGACGGTGTTTTTCTCATCGAAAGCCGCGAGTGCCTTGAAAACCTCGGCCGACCGTTTGTATTCAACCAAAGCTCCCGGCAAATTTGCGGCAAACTTTTCAGCGTCGCCGAGCCGCGTATAAAGCGTTCCAAGATCGTCTTGATAGACCCGATTTCGCGGCTCTCGTTGGATCAATTCGAGAATAGTCTTTTCTGCCTCTCGAAGTGCCGCAAAGCCCTCGTCGTTGCGTTTCATCAAAACCAGTATGTTTCCGTATCGAGAAAGAGCACGTGCTAGGTCCTGTCGAGACTGAGTGTCCGCGGGGTCGAGTGACGAGCTTCGTCGAACCACGTCAAGCGCCTTTCGAGCGTTGGTCAAGGAAATGTCATTCTTGATGCCTTCGTGCGTGCTGCTTGCCTGTGTGTAAACGATGTAGACGGTTCGTTGAATGTTCGAATCGTTCGGGTATTTTGCCTGCAATTCGTCCGCTAAGGTAATTGCTTTCTGATTTTCAAGCTCGGCCTCAGCTTGTTTGTCGTCCCACGACAGTGCATTGCTCAGGTACGCAATAGCAAGAGCTGACATCCGTAGAACTTCAGGATCGGAGCGATCCATCTTCTCAAGCTCGGCGATCGCCTGCCTGTAAACAGGTATCGCGATCGCATATTGATTATTGATCGCATAGGTGTGGCCGTGGTCGATCATTGCGTCGGCATTCGCTTTAGCGATCGTGATAGAACTTGGATCTTCGACCAATAACGCCTTGTAGAGCTCGATCGAATGTTCGGAATCTGCGATCGACTGTTTTATCTCGCCCTGAGCAAAACGGATCGCTGCCAGCTCTCGGTAGCTAGAAGCGATCTCGACGCGAACCTCGCTAGTCGCCGGCATCTGTTCAAATAGCGAGATCGCCTTTGTATAGCTTTCGATAGCCCCGGCAAAATCGCTGAGGTTCGGTTTCGACGGATTGCCTTGTAGGTCGCCGACCTTTCGGTAGGCACGAGCAAGTTCGGTCTTTAGCTGGGCGTCGGCTGACGTTTCGCTGGCGAGACTATCCAAATAACCAAGAGCCTTTACGACCAAAAGCTCGCGAGCCTCGGTCGAACCCTGCAGCCGTTCGATCTTTGGTGAGATGTCAAACAAAAGAGAATTGGAAAGTTGGCGAACATCCTGAAATCGCTTTTCCGCTCTGTCGCGTTCGTTGCGAGCAACATTTGCCTGCCACAGTGCGAATGCGAGTCCGGTTATCAGCGAAAGCAGGACGATCCCCGCCGAGGCTACTGCTAACTTATTGCGCCTGAGGAACTTACCGGCGAGATAGCCGAGCGTATTGGGACGTGCGGCGACGGGACGGCCGTCAAGATGGCGTTCGATGTCGTCGGCGAGGTCTTCGACCGTTCGATAGCGTCGTTCGGGTTCTTTTCGAAGTGCCATCAAGACGATATTGTCGATATCGCCCTTTAGCGTTCTTACAAGTAAGCGATCATCGCGGACGGCGTCATTTTCAACGACAGAACTCGGAGGTGTCGGCTGATGAACGCTGATGGTCTCGAGCACCTCGTCATAGCTCTTGTTCTCCAATTCGTGAGGCTTTCTACCGGTCAGCAGTTCGTACAAAACGACGCCGAGCGAATAGATGTCGCTCGATGTACTGATCGGCTTGCCGGTGATCTGCTCTGGCGAAGCATAAGCAGGCGTGAACGCGAAAACCGCCGTCTGCGTGTTATTTGTGCCGTCATCAAAGGCTTTTGCGAGGCCAAAATCGAGCAGTTTCGGCTCGCCATTTTCACCGACGAGAATATTCGACGGCTTGATGTCGCGGTGAACGACGAGGTTGCGATGAGCGAACGCGACGGCTGCACACACTTTCAAAAAGAGCCGCAGCCTGTCCGGCACGCTTAGCTGCTTGGTTTCGGCATATTCGTTGAGCGGCAAGCCTTCGACGTATTCCATCGCGATAAAGGGCTCGCCCTTGTCGCTAATTCCGCCGTCCAACAATGCTGCTATGTTCGGATGTCCAAGGTTGGCGAGGATCTGGCGTTCCCTACGAAAACGCTCGATGATCGCCGAATCTGCGATCGATTGTCGGACCAGCTTGAGAGCGACCGTTTGCTCGAATTCGCCGTCAATTCGCTCAGCGAGAAATACGGTGCCCATACCGCCGTGCCCGATCTCGCGAATTATCTCGTAATTCCCAAAGCGCGAACCGACGGAACTGTTGCCCTTGTCCGAAAGCTGTGAACGAACATCGATACGGTTGTCCTCGATCAGATTTCGCGTCGAATCTGCTGCTTCGAGGAGAGAGATGACCTCGTCGGCCAATACCTCATCACCGTTACTATTGGTTTCGACGTAGGCGCGACGCTCGGAACTCGGGAGTTCGAGTGCGTCTGCAAACAAAGCTTTCACTTTATCGCGGTCGAGTTCATTCATATTTTCGATCTCAACAGATTATACACGGACACTAAGTTTTGAAAAAAAATTAAACGGCGTGGGCGCTTTTGCCCGGATTCTTCGCCCTATTAGGTAGATACCGATATTTTTGCGGCTCTGAAAGGGAGATTTGGTCATGGAAAAGATCGAGCGAAGGCGTTTTGTTAGAAATTTAGTCGTGATGTTGGCGGCAGTTTTGTTTGTCGGTGCGGGCCTGGCAGCCTCGCAATTCGGGATGCTCGAAACAGCTCTGGCAAAGGTGTCGAGCGTTGCCTCCGGCACGCCAAAACAGCCGGCAAAAAAGACGTCGAAACCGAATATACGTCAGATCAACTCAGGCCAAGGCACATCGCTGCCGGGCATCCTTGCCCATACTCGCGGAAGCTACTTTCAACCGAATATTGAGAGCGTCACCGATATTGGCGGCAATAATGACGTGCGAACCCTGAGCTATCTGAGCGACGAAAGGCCTGTCTTTTCGCCGGATGGCAACAAGATACTGTTCCGTAGCCGACGAGACGGCGACTTTTCGTCGTGGGTCCATTACCTCTACGTAATGAATACGGACGGCTCCGATCAGGTTCGCCTGGCCGAAATCTCGGACTTTGGTACCTACGCATTCTCAGCGGATTCGACCAAGATCGTTTATACAAAAGACGGCAATGTCTGGCAGATGAATGCCGACGGAACCTCGAACGCACAAACGCTCGATCTTTCTGAGGACATTCGCATTGCGAAATACTCGCAAGACGGAACGAAGATCGTCTTTCTGTACGAATCGAAGATCTGGACGATGAACACGGACGGAACTAACGCCGTTGACATCGGAAGTAACGAGTCAACGGACGGATTCGATCTGTCGCCGGACGGCACAGAGATCGTATTCGGTGCGAACGACGAGATCTACACCATCAACCTCAACGGAACCGCCGAAACCAAGATAATCGACGACGATAATGTCGGCTACTATCTTTCGAGCCCAAAATATTCGCCTGACGGCTCAAAGCTGCTGATGACGTGTCAGGGAATCTTCCAGTCTCAGTGGAGCAATGTTTGTACGGCAAATGCCGATGGAAACTCGTTCGATCCGCTGCAAGGTACCTCGCCGGAGCGGCAGTTTGCCGTTTGGTCGCCGGACAGCGCCGCGATCGCGTATGTCGTTCAAGATATCGACACCAGCGTTTATCGTATTGAAGTTGCAATTCTCGGGCAGGAGCCGTTCGTGGTTCGAACTGCTGAGAATAACGACAATATTTTTGATCTCGCATGGCAGCCTGATTGCACATTGATCGGCGGCACGACTCCAACACCGACCGCGACGCCGACGCCACTTGCAGGACTGATCTCGGAATGGAATGCCAGCGCAATGAACGCCGACGATTCGATCGGCACGAACCACGGTCAGTTCTTGGATGGTGCCGGATTGATCGATCCCGGCAAGAGCGGCCTTGGTTTTTATTTGCCGGGCAACGGCGGCTACATTGTCATTCCGGACGATGATTCGCTGGACGTTCAGACCGGTGACTACACGCTGTCCGCTTGGTTCAATCCGCTCGGATCGGCTGAACATTATGTTGTCGGAAAGGGTGCTTGTGGGGAAAGTTCGTCTAATTTCTACATAGGTGTTAACACCGATAATAGGCCGTTTATCGATATCAGTCACGCAAGCGGCGGCTCTCGAGTATCCTGGGGCCAACAGATCAGCAGTTTTTCGTGGCATCATCTCCTGCTCAGAAAAGAAGGCACGAACTTCCGGCTTTATGTCAATGGATCTCTTGCCATCAACCATCAAGAAACCCAGCCAATGAACGTCGGAACGCAGCCGTTCACGATCGGCAAAGGCGACGAATGCACGCCTCCGCAACTGACGACGAATGGCGGCATCGACGAAGTTCGGCTCTATGGTAGGGCTCTGAGCGAGACGGAGATCGGCTGGATATTTGGCGGCTCAGCAGTTGCTTCGCGAGTGATCGGCACGAATTGCGAGCCGCACGCAGATCCGAGCTTTGGAATGTGGGTCGATTACCCGCATCCTGTCGCCGGTGGTAGAAATGGCAACATTAGTATTCGCCTCGACGATCCAGCCCCCGAGGGCGGCGTGGTCATTAATCTGACATATCCGAATTCGTCCGTCGTGAATGGCCCGCCGACGATCACTGTTCCTGAGTATAACAACAGCGTTCAGTTGCCGGTCACAACGGCATTAGGCTCGACGTTCACGAGTGGCGACGTGATCGCGACCTTGGGGAGTGAGACTTCGCGTGTGACGGTGACGGTCGCGCCTTCGGCGCCGGACGTTTCGGCTTCGAACCTCACCGCTCCGGCAACGGTCAGCATCCAACAAAATTTCACCGCATCGTGGCGTGTCACTAACAACGGACAGGCTCCGACTGCGACCTACCGTGAGGACCGCTTGTATATTTCGACCGACGATGTTCTCTTTAATAGCCCGAACGACATTGATGTAGGCCGCAGTTATGAGAATGGCGCGTCGATCGCTCCGGGAGCGTTCCGCGACGTTACGTTCAATCAAGTCAATATCCCTGCGGCGGCGATACCGACCGATGGTACTTACTATTTGTTTGTTTACGTCGGAATTTCGGGCACCGTAAACGAGCGGAACGGCAATTGGAACGATAACTATGTCGGCATTCCGATCACGGTCAATCGTAATTTGCCAGATATCATCGCTCAAAATATAGTCGCCCCGACCGAGGTCGAACCACGAACGACTTTCACGATCTCTTGGGAAGCGAAGAATCAGGGCAGTGCCGCGACTTTGACGCCATTCACGCAGGATGTTTACTATTCGTTCGATCAGACCATCGGTAACGCCGATGACCTGCTGATGACTCAACGATTTGACCCGATAATGGGCGTCGGCGAAGTTCGGTCGTATAGTCAGCAGTACTTCTTCAGCACGACGCCTGTTAGGCCGTCGGGCGATGGATTGTTCTATGTTCGCGTTGATTCGACCAGTCAGGTATTTGAGGACGTCGCCGGCGGGCCGGCTGAGACGAACAATGTCACTTCAATTTCATCTCGTTGGGAATATCGTGTGCCTGATGTTCAGGTAACAAGTGTTACGCCGCCGACCGAGGTCGAAAGTGATACGTCGTTTGCGGTGAGTTGGACGACACAGAACGCCGGAAACAAGACAGCGTCAGCGATGACTGAGGCCGTTTACTTTTCGACCGATAACGTCGTGAGCGGCAATGATACATTTCTCGGTTATTTCACCCTGAATCAGACGCTGGAGCCGGGCCAATCCGTGAACCGAACGCAAAACGTCACGATCCCGACCAATGCGATCACAGCGACCGGAGACTATTTCATTTACGTCGTTACCGATGCGTTCACGCAGAATGACGAAGGCGTGAATGAGAGTAACAACACGACATTTAGTCCCTTGCGAGTGCGAAGACTTCTGCGTCCGGATCTTCAGGTAACCAATATCACGGCACCGGCGACCGCATTCTTCGACCAGCAGATCCAAGTCCAATGGACTGTTACGAACAACGGCAGCGGGCCGACCAACGCCGCTAATTGGCAGGACGACGTTTATTTGAGCGTAAATCCGAACTTGAGCGGAGCCACAAGGCTGGCCACATTGTCGAATATCAGTTATCTGAATGCGGGCGAAAGCTATTTAGCGACGGCAACGGTAAGAATCCCTCGCGGTTCTAGCGGGTCGTATTATGTCTTGATCCGAACGGACAAAGATTCGCTGGTCAACGAAGAAAATGAGAACAACAACATAACAACGCGGCCGATAACCGTCAATATTCCGCCGCTTCCGGATGTTCGTGTGAGCAATGTGCAGGCGCCTGAAACGGGTATTGGCGGCCAACCGATACTCTTGTCATGGACGGTCACGAACCACGGCGACGGCTCGACGCCGTCAAACGAATCGACTTGGAGCGATGCGATCTACATTTCGCGGGACAATGTTCTCGGCGGCGACGACCGATTTATCGGGGCTCGGCAGCGGGCCGGCGTGATGGCTCCGAATGGAACCTACACGGTCTCTGACTATTCAGTCACGCTGCCCGGCGACGCGTTCGGCAATTACTATGTTTTCGTTCAGGCCGACGCGTATGACCAACTCTACGAATTCACTTCGAATGGAAATAACTCCGATTACGATGCGACGGCTCCAGGCTCGCCGATGAATGTTCTCGGAACGCCTCCTGACCTAACGGTATTGAGTCCGATATTGGCTCCGTCGAATGAGTTAGCAGGCAGACAAATAACGGTTCAATTTACGGTCCGAAATCAAGGAGCGTTCGATGCGAACGGAGCGTGGTGGGAAACAGTCTATCTTTCGAGCGATGCGATATTCGATCCGATCAACGACACGCCGATCGGTTCCGCGGTTCAGAATGGCTTAGCGGCCGGAAATCAATACGGGCGCAGCATTACCGCGACATTGCCGGGCTGCTTGAATGGAACCTACTATTTGTTCGCGGTGACCGATGCTCAAAATCAGATCTTTGAATACGACATAAAGGGCAATGCGGAGGCAAACAATGTCAGTGCTGCAAAACAGATCGAGATATCGAGTTTTGCGCCTGACCTGCAAGTAACGAATATCACGATTCCGCCGGTCGTCATCAATGGCGCGATGCCGATCTCATGGACTGTGAAGAATTTCGGGACGGCTGCCACGCTGCAGAACGGTTGGTCTGATCAGATCCTTCTGATCCAAAACGGTCAGGTGAGAAACTTGGGCATTTTTGAACGGAGCGGAGGTCTTGCGATCAACGGTGAATACACACAGAATCGGATCGTTTATGTTCCGCTGTTCCTCGAGGGCGATGTCCAGATCGTTGTTCGAGCCGACGTATTCAATAGCGTCCCCGAATGCTCCTTCGAGGTGAACAATGAGATCAGTGGAAATACCAACGTCCAGCAAGATCTGCCAGACCTCAGGATCAGCGGCGTAAATTCGCCATCGGCAGCGTCGCTGGGCCAAACATTCAATGTTTCATGGACCGGCGGCAACAATTCTGCTGCGATGACGAGTTCAACGTCGTGGTCTGACACGGTCTATCTGTCATCAAATGCAACTCTAGAATACGGCGACATCGCGATCGGCGGTTCGATACGCAGCGGGCAATTGGCGTCGGGACAGACATACGGCGGCAATGCTGACGTTGTGATCCCGAACATTACTCCAGGGAATTATTTCCTGTTCGTAAATGCTGATAACGGCGGCCACATTTCTGAGGGCGTCAACGAAAATAACAATGCATCGACGCCGATCGCGATCAGCATCACGGCACCGCAGGTGGATCTTCAGGTCACGAATGTTACGGCAGATCCCGTCATCTATGCCGGCCAGTTCACGAATATTTCATGGACCGTATCAAACCTCGGTTCGTTACAGACACTGAGCAGCTCGTGGATCGATCACGTGATCCTCTCTCGTGACAACATATTAGACACCTCGGACATCGTTATCGAATCAAGAGTTCGGAACGGAGCCGTTGCAGGTGGTGGCAACTACACAGAAACCAGATCGATCGCCATTCCTGCGGGATTGACCGGCGAATACAAGATCTTTGTCGCGACTGACCGTGGGAATAATGTTGTCGAATCCGTTGAGACGAACAACACCAGCGTTCCCACAACCGTCGATCTTCAATTACCGCCGCCGGCTGAACTGAACATCACGAACATCGCTCCGCCGCCAACGATGTCGCTTGGCGAGACAGCAACGATCACGTGGACCGTTCAGAATTCATCGGCAAACGTCGTTAACGGCGTATGGCAGGATTCGCTCTATTTGTCAGCCGACAACACTTGGGACAGCAGCGATGTTCTGATCGGACAAAATGTCCGCAGCGGCACCGTAGGTGCGTTCGCGACCTACACTGAGACAAAAGAGCTGACAGTGCCACCAGTTGAGGTTGGCACATATTATCTGATCGTTCGTACCGATGCGCGAAACTCGGTGCGAGAATCGAACGAGACGAACAACGTCTCCTCATCGGTCGGCCAAACTACCGTTAGTATCCCGAACCTAACGCTCGGAACCGCGCTGATGACCTCGCTCATCACTGGCCAAGAGCGTTACTACAGCATTCTCAATACGCCGGCCGATGAGACCATGCTCATCACGCTGGATGGTGAAGACGGTTCACAGAACGAGCTTTATTCTCGTTACGGAACGATGGTCTCGCGTTCGAACTTCGAGCGTCAGGGAGTTCTTCGTGGATTTCCTGACCAAGAGAATGTGTTTGAGAACACCACCGCCGGAACCT
Organism: Blastocatellia bacterium; assembly: GCA_016789145.1. GTDB lineage: Bacteria > Acidobacteriota > Blastocatellia > Pyrinomonadales > Pyrinomonadaceae > OLB17. The sequence continues at coordinate 13,856 of JAEUQI010000086.1, forward strand.
ACTACACGATGGCACGCGGCGACTATGTTCCTTCATCGTTTGCTGCCGAACTGAAGAAAGGAGACGACGCGAAGAAGGCTACGTCAATGGCTCCACAAACGGTGTCCGTCAAAGCCGAGATCTTGCCGTTCGGAATACGAACGGTCTCGCCGGAGCAAGCCGGTAACAAAGGCTATACGTTCTTAAGCATCGATGGCGCGAAATTCCAGCCCGGTGCATCGGTAAAGCTGGTTGGTAACGGAGGCACTGAACTCTACCCGATGAAAACGCTCGATGGCGGCCCGTCCAACATCAAGGCGCTTTTCGACCTGAACGGAAAAGCCGTCGGTGACTATCAAGTCGTCGTGACGAATCCGAATTCGCAATCGTCCACACACGTTCGGCCGTTCAAGATCAAGAACGGTGGCGGAGAGCAGATCCGAACCGAGATCACCGGTGCTACCGAGGT
>JAEUQI010000087.1 GCA_016789145.1 Blastocatellia bacterium
ATGGAACCGGGGCGTTTACTGCCCAACCTCAAATTTCCGACACGAGCGCCGATCTGCCATCCACAATGCTGGCCGATATTAATTCGGACAGTAAACTCGATTTCGTTGCTGCCAACCGAAGCGGCGTTTTACTTATTCGTCTTGGGAATAACAACGGTACTTTTCAGGGCACGACGAGGGTTTCAGGAGTACCGACACAATATCGAATGTTTCATCGTGACTTTACAGGCGATGGTGTTCGAGATCTTGGACTAAGTACTTTCGGAATTGGGACAGATAGATTTGCCGTACTCGTTAACGACGGCGTCGGGATAATTGGGCCGCGCCAGCAAAATTTAGCTGAGGACACCCAACCCAACAGTCTAGCGTTAGCGGATTTTAATGAAGACGGTAGACAGGACATAGCCATCGGCAATGATGCACTTAGCATTACGGTAGCTTTCGGCGACGGTTCGACCGGTTTCATCTCGCCGATAAGTTTCCCCGTCACCAAGACGCCCAGGTTCATGTTGACCTCGGATATCAATAACGACGGAAATAAAGACATCTTCGCGGTAATTCAAAATGCGGGCGATATCAATGGAACGGCATGGATCAGGTTTGGAAATGGGAACGGAACGTTTCAGGCGCCGATCGAGCGAGTCCTGCCGGATTACCGCTCGTTTCGCGGTCCGGCGCTTTCCGACATTAACGGAGACGGTTTTCCGGACCTGATCAATATCACTGGAAGTTTCACTAATCGGCTGCAAATAATGAGGGGGTTGGGTAATGGTGATTTCTCCCAACAATTCCTTGCCGACCTTCCGGGCACGGCTCGTAGCGTGGCTACCGGAGACTTTAATCAAGACGGCTTACAGGATATTGCGGCCCTCAGCGGCGGCTCGGTACAGGTGTATCTCGGAAGGTCTGAGTTCCTAATGGATTACATCGGTGCATTCCCTGCCGGGCAGAGCAACAACTACATGATGGCCGCCGACTTTAACAATGACGGGCGCGCGGACCTTGCTATATCGACTGATAATATCGGGGGTGCTTTGGGTAATCCCGGAAAGGTTGGTGTCATGCTCAGCGTCGGAGGCGGATTTGGGCCGATCAGGGAATTTCTTGCAGGGCGAGGTGCTGCCCAGATGACGTCGGGCGATTTTGACGACGACGGGAATATGGATCTGGCAGTTGCAAATTCCGGTTATAACCTTGGCTTCAGCGGGGCGGATACTCGCGTAACCGTTCTTTACGGGAACGGCCTAGGCGATTTTCTGCGAGTCAATGATTCTGCGGCGGCAAATTATCCGAAGGGTATCGCAGCACTCGATTTCGACGTCGACGGTAAGATCGACATCATTGCTGGGGACTGGGGACAAAGCCGAATAACGCTTTTGAAGAATATTTGTTTGTCTGCTCCCGCGACTACTTTCCCGCAGATCAATACGAACGCCGACACACAGGTGACGGAAGGCGACGCCTCGGATGTAGTCGTAAATCTAACGGTGACCTTGAACGCGTCGCCCACGGTTCCGGTTCGTGTTAGATATTACACTGCGCCGTTCGTCGGAATTCCGGCGGCTCTAGACCAGTCGGCGATCGAAGAAACGCAGAGCGAGGAACCTATAGCGATCCAAGGACGACGCGATTACACTCCGGTTTCGGGCCACCTTGTATTCTCTCCGGGAGAGATGTCAAAGTCCATTCCTATAACTATTCGCGGTGATCTCATAGATGAATTTGATGAATACTTGAGCTTCTTTTTGGCAGATGCGACAAATGCGTCGCTTGGTGACGGGCAGACGCTGATCAAAATAGTTGACAATGACGCCCCACCATCCGTTTCGATAGGTAACGTTTCTGCCGCAGAAGGTAATTCCGGCAATACCCTATTTCAGATCCCGATCAGCGTTTCTGCTATCAGCGAAAAGCCGATCTCGGTGTATTACCGAACCGGAGGCGGAACTGCGATCGCCAATCAGGATTACATCCAATCGGAGGGAGTTTATTCATTGCCAGTCGGTCAGACTACCGGCGCCATTGCGGTGAACGTAGTCGGAGACCAAACCGTTGAGCCTAACGAAACATTTCTTGTTGACATCAGCGAACCGGTCAAAGCAACCATCAGCAACGGTCGTGCTACGGCCACGATCACGAATGATGACGTCGGTGGTTCGGTTCAGTTTAGCTCTGCATCATATTCGGTCTCGGAAACTAGCGGCGTTATTACCGTTCCGATCACTAGGACCGGAGGTGTTGGAGGAGGAGTTTCCGTGCGAATCAGGACTCAGGCTGGCACGGCGACGCCCGGCCTAGATTACACTGAGAATTCGACGATAGTTCAATTTGCTGTTAACGAAACCTCTAAGAATGTACAGATCGTTGTTGTCCGCGACGAACTCGATGAACCGGACGAAACTGTAAATCTAGTTCTTGACCAACCGACCGGCGTAACTCTCGGAAACCCTTCGTTGTCGGTTTTGACAATTCTGGACCCCGAGACTCAGCCCGACCTTTCAATTTCAGACACACTGTTTTTCGAAGGCAATAGCGGCACCTCGGTAATGCAAGTCTACCTTCGATTATCGCGGCCTACTCAACGCGCGATCACGTTGAATTTTGCCACAGCAGACATTACTGCCACGGCAGGCAGCGATTATAATGCCGCCTCGGGTAGTTTTACGATTCAGCCCGGAGTCACGAGGGCTCCTATAAACATTACTGTTCTTGGCGATACGACCTACGAAACCGATGAAACCTTTTCGGTTACTTTATCGAACGTCGTGAACGCAAACGTGATCGATAATCAGGCAACGGCGACCATAGTTAACGATGAGCCGAGATTAGGTGCCACGTTAAGTTTCGTGTCGATCAACCAAGCAGGCACGGGCAGCGCTAACAATGATTCGTATAATTTGCCATCGGTCAGTGCCGACGGCAACGTTATCGCCTTCCAATCACTTGCCACCAATTTGGCGGGCACAGATACCAATGGTGCTCTCGACGTTTATGTTCGAAATATCCAGACAAACGTGACCAGACTTGTAAGTGTGAACTCGGTTGGTACGGATTCGGGTTTCTTCGGATCGTCCGATCCTTATATATCGCAGAACGGACGGTTCATCGCTTTCCAAAGCTCGGCGCCGAATCTGATAAATCCGCAGCCCGTTCCTGTGGTCAGCGGTGTTTACGTCCGCGACCTGGATACAGATCAAACTCGACTGGCCTCCGTAAGTTCTGTCGGAGCTCCTGTCAATGGCACGCCGATCTCAATTTCGGCGGACGGCAGGTATGTTGTGTTTCAGACAACGGATCAAGGCGTTACAAGTCACGCCGATTCTGCAAACACTGCTGATCTCTTTGTCCGAGATATGCAGAACAATACGACACAACTTATCAGCGTGAACGCTGCCGGCACGGCAACGGGTAATGCTCGTAGCGGAAACATTTCAATAAATCGATTTGTCCGCTCGACGCCGAATGGTAGGATTGTCCTCTTTCCAAGTGCAGCCAGCGATCTCGTATCGCTGCCGACCAGCGGGGAAAATTTGTTTGTTCGCGACATCATTACACAGAATACAGTTGCTATAGCGGTGAATCAGGCTGGAACGCAGGCAGTTGGAGTTTTCGGCGGCGGTTCCGTTTCGGATGATGGACGATATGTAGTCTTTTCCAGTGGATCGAATACGATCGTTTCTAACGACACGAATAGCACGAATGACGTTTTTCGGCGAGACTTGCAAACGAATACGACCGAGCTAGTTTCGGTTAATCTAGCGGGAACTGGCAGCGGCAATGCGGAATCAGTCGACGGTTCAGGCTCGTCAGATGGCCGTTACATTGCTTTTGCAAGCACTGCGTCGAATATATCGACGATGACTGATACAAACAATTCGGCTGATATTTACTGGCGCGATATGACCAATGGCATTACAAAACTTGTGTCGGTGAATTCTACTGGAACAAACGGAGGCAATCTGTTTTCCAGAACACCACAAATTTCCGGCACGGGTCAGAGGGTTCTCTTTGTGACGCCAGCGTCCGATCTCGCATCAGGTGACGGAAATGCGAATTTTGATCTCTATCTTAGAGATATGCAGACTAATTCGACGGACATCGTTAGCGCGAATCAGAGCGGAACTGCCACGGGAAATGATCCAACCATTAGCGGTGTCGTCTCGTCAAATGGGCTTATAGTTGCCTTTCCCAGCAGTGCAAGTAACTTGATATCAAATGATTTGAACGGTGCGGCTTCCGATATATTTGCATTTTCAAAGCTCCCGACAATTCCAACTCCTCGAAATATCTTTGACTTCGACGGCGACCGTAAGACAGACATTGGAATATTCAGGCCAACTGGTGCATCGGGATCGGAGTGGTGGTTGCAGAGGTCTTCGAATGGCAGTAATTTTGCGGTTCAGTTCGGGGCTCCGACTGATCGGGTTGTGGCGGCGGATTATACTGGGGATGGGAAGACAGATGTGGCGTTTTGGCGGCCGAGTACGGGGTTTTGGTATGTGCTGCGGAGCGAAGATCTGACGTTTTATGGGTTCCCGTTCGGGGCTAGTGGTGATGTGCCGGTGCCGGGGGATTATGATGCGGATGGGATGGCTGATGTTGCGGTGTTCCGCGGTTCGGATACTACTTGGTACATTCAGCGTTCGGGCGACAACGGGACTACTATTCAGCAGTTTGGTGTGAATGGTGATGTGCCGGTGAATGCTGATTATGATGGTGATGGGAAGGCTGATATTGCGATCTATCGTCCGTCGTTGGGTCAATGGTGGTTGATGCGGAGTTCGGCTGGGACGGTCGCTTATCAGTTTGGGTCGCCGACGGACAAGACTGTGGTTGGCGACTACACGGGCGACGGAAAAGCAGATGTGGCGTTTTGGCGACCTTCGACCGGTGAATGGTTTGTGCTTCGCAGCGAAGACAATTCGTTCTTCGGATTCCCGTTTGGGATCTCGACTGACACGCCTGTCCCCGGCGACTACGACGGCGACGGCCGTAATGACGCAGGCGTGTTCCGTTCGTCGAACAACATTTGGTACATCCAACGCTCGACAGCGGGGACGCTGATCCAGCAATTTGGAGCAGCAGGCGATCTGCCGTTGCCGAATGCTTATGTGAGATAGACGGGAGACAGGAGACAAGAAAAGACACGAGCAAGAAGATTCTTGTTCGTGTCTTTTTGCGTAAGTTCGTGGTTACTTTCTGCCATTCAGTCATAAGCGGCTTGGTTGCGTCGTTGGGACCATAAACGCGGCTATAGCGCGGCTAGGGCGTGGGCGGTTGGTTTTTTGTAGCCGTGTGTAGCCTTTGATTCGGCATGGTTGGTCTGGCTTGTCGGGTGGTGTCGAGGTGAATTTCGCCGGGCTTGAGGCTCGCTGAGCCGTCGGGAGCCGTGGTCATTCCACGACGCGCCGCGGTGTAGCCGTGACCATTTTGCAGCCAAAAGTCAGTAAAAATGGGCGTTTGAGCGGTCTTCTCCCCGAAAAAACCTATTCTGCAGCGTCGTCAACGATCACTTCTGGATTTTCGGCTAGAAACTGGTCTCGGGGCTTCGAATCGATCTCGCCGCGCAGAGGTCGGGTGCCGACATTGGGGCGGAAATTTCCATTTTCGTCGTAGAGGCGGCGGTATTGGGCCGTGTTTCGGATGACGCCTTGGACGTATTGTTTGGTTTCGCGGAACGGGATCTCCTCGACGAATTCGTCGATCTCGGCGGGCAACGAGGCACGCCATTGGGTGACGCGGCCGGGGCCGGCATTGTAGGCGACGGCCATGTATTCGATCCGGCCGTACTTCGCCAATTGGTCTTTCATATATGCTGTGCCGAGCTCGATATTGAGCGTCGGGCCGAACAGCATTTCGGGCGACGAAGGCACCGAAGCCCCGTATTTACGGGCCGTCGAGATCGCCGTCGGCATAATGAGCTGCATCAGGCCATAGGCTTTCGCCGGGGAGGTCGCCCGCGGCATAAAGACCGATTCTTGGCGAATAACACCGGCGACCTTGTACATATCTAGGCCGCGTTGGGCTGACCAATACTTAATCTCAATCCAGTGAATGAGCGGATAGAAAATAGACCATTCCTCGCGGCCCATTTCTTCCGGAAACATTTGAGCGTAATCAGGATAGCTGTTCTTGAGAGCAACAAAGGCCGCCGTATTATCGCCTTTCCAACGATGGTGACGCGCGAGTGCCATGTTGATGCTCGGGCTATTGGCGGCGGTTTTCTTGGCTTCATTGAGCTCAGCGATCGACCAATCGAAAAGGCCAACTATCGATAGCTCGTCGCTCTTTTCGACGCGTTGTTTTTCGTTCGGGCCTGCGGTTTCGGCGGCGACGGAGACAACCTTGAGATTGGCGACGGCACGAGCGACAAGGTCGTTCGGAGCCTGTGTTGACGGGCATTTGCCTTGTGACCTCATAGCCGCTAAACGGCTGGTCGCGAGGTAGCCATACCAGTTGGCGTTGTAGCGATAGACGACGCCGTCGTACAGAGCACACGCCTCGGCGATCTTGCCTGCGCGTTCGCTATCGCGTGCTGCCCAATATCCTGCCGTGCCGCGATTTGCGGTGTCTTTGCCTGCATAACGAGCCAGATGTTCGGTCAGCATTTGCGACGACAAAGCGAAATTTCCATTCTCATGTGCAACCCACGAAGCCTCGAACTGTGCCTGTGCGATCTCGACAGCGTTAGGGAACGAAGCGACAGCGGTGTTGAAATAGAACGCCTCTTCCATTCGCATCTTTGCGTCACGAGCTATCAAACCGGCGTCTATGAACGTCTTTGCAACAAGCTTGCCATTCGGGAACGACGCCCGCATCGTCTCCGCAGCAGCACGAGCGGCCGGCCATTGCTTGGCCTTGGCGTAACCGAGGACGAGCTGACGCTGACCTTCTTCGCGTTCGGCGGCACCTGTCGGCAGCGAGTTCATCGCGTCAACAGCCTCAGTCATTCGTCCGGCTTGAGCCAATGCCGTCAATCGCCGTAAACGAGTCTGCGGCGTCAGTGATGCAGGGAAGCTATTTGCGAGCTGAAGATAAGCAGCAACGGCTTCGTTGTAGTTCTTTTGGTTAAGCAAACGGTCAGCACGCGCTGTGATCTCTTCGGCATTTTGCGGCGTCAGCGGCTGCGAGAGTGATGTCAGTTTTGCCTCAGATTCTTTTGCTGCTGCACTACCTGCACCAAAGAAGAATGCTCGGCGATAGTAGTTCACCGCTTCCGTTTGCGAGCCTTGTGCTTCGTAGGCTTTCGCGGTCACGAGCAACGCGTCACCGTCTTTCTTCTCGGTTAGTTCAATTAGCATCGGCGGCACTTCGACCGCTCGTCCCGATACGATTGCGGACGACGCCCACGCGAGTTTTGCCTCACGAAGACGTATCGAATCGGGATAGTCGTTTACTAAACGCTGATAGGCCGCCATTGCCTCGCCGTGCTGGCCTGCGGCGGCGAGTGATTGGCCTCGCATCCAAAGTGCGTGATCGGCAAGCTTGGTCTTGTTCTTGAAAATATCGCTGTCGAGCAGTGCAGCAGCGCCGGCGTAATCTTTGTTATCAAACCTGATCCGAGCCTGCAATAGTCTCGCCAACGCACCGGTTCGTTTGCCGTCGAACCGTTTAGCGATGTCGGCGACAATATTTTCGGCGGGCAATTTGCCGGTCGAGGTGATGTCACGAAGAGATTTTAGAGCTTGCTCCTCAGTCTGTTGGGCGGAACAGCAGATCGTAAGTATTCCGAGCAATGCCGCGAGTGTGATGTTCTTCAGGATCATAACTTCTAATACGTTCGATGCGTAAAGTACAAAGAAATTTGGCGAGTTTTTTTAGACCCAATGCCGTTGTATCATATCAAAAGTCTAAGCTCTGCAGTATTTTGAGGTCGTAGTATGAAAAGATCGCTCCCTTTCCTTCTGGTTCTATTCAGTGTTTCAGCCGTAATTGCGCAAACGCCGACGCCCACGCCCACGCCCGAGGATGTTGTGCGTATTTCGACCAATCTGATCCAGATCGATGTCTCTGTCACTAATAAAAAGGGTGAGCCGATCAAAGACCTTAGGCGAGACGAGATCGAGGTCTACGAAAATGGAAAACGGCAGAATCTATCGAATTTTTCGTTCGTCTCGAACATCCGGACCGAAACGGTTACGGCACCGACGAAGAACACTGTCATATTGCCGGGCGGCGAGCCGCGACCTGAGAAGATCCGACGTACGATCGCATTGGTCGTCGATGATCTAACCCTCTCATTTGCGAGTTCGTATTTTGCAAAGGATGCGGTACTTAAGTTCGTTCGTGAACAGGTGCAGGAAGGTGACCTTGTCGCGATCATTCGTACGGGTGCCGGCGTTGGGGCTCTACAGCAGTTCACGACCGACCGGCGACAACTGTTAGCCGCGGCGGAAAAGATCAAATTCAATTTGTCGGGCGCCGGTAAATTAAATGTCTTTAATCCTATCAGCGGTTCGATCGCCGAGCAGATGGAATCAGAACGGGCGGAGGGCGAAAGGCAATTTCAGCGCGAGAACCAAGAGTTTCGGGAGAATATTTTCGCAACCGGAACGCTGGGTGCACTAAATTACGTTATCCGCGGCATGAGTGAGCTACCGGGCAGAAAGTCCGTGATCTTGCTCTCGGATGGTATGAGGATCTTTGATCGAGACAAGAACGGCCGTCCGTCGGAATCACGAACACGTGATCTGGTACGGCGTCTTGTCGAATATGCAAATCGCTCGTCGGTCGTTTTCTATACGATCGATACCAGAGGTCTGGAATACCCGGGCCTCATGGCACAGGATGACACTTTATATCTGGACGACAATCAAGTTTCGCAACGTCTCGAAGAACGTCGCAACGAGCTGTTTGATACGCAGGAGGGGCTTTCGTTCATTGCTCGGGAAACCGGCGGCCTTGCAATCTTGAACACCAATGGTATTTCAAAGGGCATTGGTCGGGCATTGAATGATCAAAGCTATTATCTAGTCGGGTACGAGCCCGCCGACGACACTTTCGACCCCAAGACGCGGCGTTACAACAAGCTAGATGTGAAAGTTTCGCGACCTGGAGCAAATGTGCGTTTCCGAAGTGGATTTTTTGGCATCGCCGACGAAGCGATGAAGAGAACGACGGCTACGCCTGCGCAGAAGATGCTCAATGCACTAACATCACCGTTTGCGGCAAATGAAGTTTCGTTGCGGCTGAATGCAATGTACGGTGCGGACAGCAAGCGCGACACATATGTCCGGGGCTTTTTGCACATTGACGCGGGCGAGCTTTCGTTCAAGCCAGCTGCAAACGGTTCCTATGCGACAACCTTTGAACTCGCGGCGTATAGTTTCGGAGACGGCGGTGTCGTGGTGGATCAAACTCAGAAGCGATACACCATGACTGTGCCAGAGGCAGAGTTTAAGCGGATCTCAAAGGAAGGTTTCGTTTACCAATTCTCTTTTCCGGTCAAAAAACCCGGCGGCTATCAGGTTCGCGTTGCCCTTATCGATATCGACACGATGAAGGTCGGCTCGGCAAACCAGTTTCTCGAGGTTCCGAACGTAAAAAAAGACCGCGTCGTTATTTCGGGGGTCGTCGTTGAAGCGATGTCGGCGGTGCAATGGGCGAAGGTACTTGCGAATGTAGCTGCATACGAAGAGGTCAAAAAGGAAACCGATCCGTTGATCGCGACCACTTTGCGGCAGTTCAAGAGTGGAACGGTGCTTCGATGGGCTGCGACGGCCTATAATGCCGCACGTGTGAAAAAGCCGCTTGTTCGCTATGTAAAGCTATACCGCGACGGTAGATCGGTATATGAGAGTTCGCCTGCCGCATTGACGTCGGCAGAGGTCGACGCCGAAGGGAACGCGACGATCAGAGGCGTGCTTCAGCTTGGATCCACATTGCCGCCCGGAGATTACATCATGCAATTGGTGGTCGCGGTCGAGGGCGAAACTGATCAACGGCGTTCAGCGACACAATTTCTGCAATTCGAAATAGTTGATTAGGCGGCCGAGTATAATGAAGAATTTTCCGGTCATCATTCTGTCGGTATTGCTTCCAGCGTTAAGCTCATCCGCACAAACGCCCGTAGCGAAACCGACTCCGACTCCTAATGACGAAATTGTCCGTATTTCGACGAATCTGATCCAGCTTGATGTTTCTGTCACGAATCCAAAGGGCAAGCCGATCACCGATATTCGCCGTGACGAGATCGAGATCTACGAGAACGGTAAGAAGCAGGACATTAGCGGATTTCGGTTTGTGTCGTCGGTTCGAGAGACCGTAGCGAATACACCTGTTGATAAGAACGCTCCGCCGTTGCCGCCTTCGTTGACGCGGCCGGAGAATGTTCGGCGTACGATCGCCTTGGTCGTTGACGACCTCTCGCTATCATTTGAAAGCGCCTATCAAACACGCCGCAGCCTCAAGAAATTTGTCGATGACCAGATGCAAGAAGGCGACCTTGTCGCGATCGTGCGCACAGGTGCGGGCATCGGTGCTTTGCAGCAGTTTACTTCAGACAAGCGAATACTCTACGCCGCGATCGAACGCGTGAAATGGAATCCACTTGGTTCCGGCGGCATCTCGGCGTTCGCTCCGATCGAATCGACGCTGGCCGGCCAAGAAGAAGAAACGCCCGATCCGGGCGGCGAAGACGGCCCGCAAACCCGAGACGGTGCCAAGGTTCTCGACGATTTTCGCACTCAAGGTTTTGTTACCGGAACACTCGGTGCGTTGCGTTACATCGTCACCGGAATGGCAGTTCTGCCGGGCCGTAAGTCGGTGATCATGTATTCGGATGGTTTTTCGATATTCGAAACGAACGAGAACGGCCAACAGGAAACTTCGCAGGTTCTAGATTTTCTGCGGGCCCTGATCGACGAGGCTAATCGTGCGTCAGTGGTTTTTTACACAGTAGATGCTCGCGGGCTGCAGACCGCAGGTTTCACTGCTGCGGATTCGATCAGCAATACTAGTCCTGAGGCGATGAATGCCCAGTCGTCTGCTCGTCGTGCACAGTTATATAACACGCAAGAAGGTTTGAGTTTTCTAGCTGACGAAACTGGCGGATTCGCGATCAAGAACAACAACGATCTGATCGGCGGCGTGGCTAAAATATTTAACGATCAGAGTTATTACCTTATCGGCTACGAGCCTGACGACGATACGTTCGATCCGGCGAAACGTAAGTTCAACAAGCTTGAAGTAAAGGTATCGAGGAAAGACGCGGTAGTTCGCTATCGTAGCGGATTCTTTAATACGGCAAACGCCGTAAAGACCGTTTTCAACACGACGATGACGCCTGTCGCTCAGCTCGAAACGGCTCTCATCTCGCCATTTGCAGTGAACGGTATCGATCTGCGGCTTAACGCTTTGTTTGCCATTGATGAGAAAAATTCGACTTATGTTCGTTCGTTGCTCCACGTTGACGCAAGTGATCTGAAATTCGAAGACCAACCTGACGGATCGAAGACAGCAGTGTTTGACGTGCTCGCAATGAGTTTTGGCGACAACGGGCTACCCGTCGATACGCTTGGTAAGACCTACACACTCAATGCCAAAGGCGAAACGCTTAGGCGAATTCAAAGCGAAGGCTTTGTCTATCATTTTGTATTTCCGGTTAAAAAGCCGGGGCCGTTTCAGTTTCGCGTTGCGATTCGAGACGTAAAAAGCGGAACGCTCGGCAGCGCCAGTCAGTTTGTCGAGGTTCCGAATATCAAGAAAGGACGGCTGACACTTTCGAGCCTCGTCGTTGACAACATTTCAGCGCAGGAGTGGCGTGATATGAATGCTCCGACAGGGATTTCGGTTCGTTCTGATGCGATGAGCGATACTGCTTTGCGACGAGTTCGCCGAGACAGCGTTTTGCGATACGGCTACGAGATCTACAATGCAAAAGGGACGACCGCTCAGGACCTAAAGGCCAAAGTTCGAATCTTTCGCGACGGTAAACTTTTTTACGAAGGCACCGAACAGCCAGTCGACGCGAGCGGACAGTCTTCCGCCAAAGGCATAAAGGCCGCTGGAGCACTCGCAATTGGCCAGAAACTTACGCCCGGCGATTATGTGCTGCAGATCGTCGTCACCGACAAACTCGCAAAAGCAAAACAGCAGATGGCCGCACAGTTCGTTCAGTTTGAGGTCGTGGATTAGAGTGTGAGTTACGCGTTTACGCGAGATCTTGGGTTCGGTATACTCAACGTTTCGCTATCCGCGACGCTTTCACGCCTAAAGGCGTAACTCATACCTTATGAAGATCAACTCAATCGAACTCATTGAGATCAACCTGCCGCTCGTCCACTTTTTTGAGACTAGCTTTGGCCGGACTTACGAACGCCGCATAATTCTGGTGCGTGTCGTGGACGCCGATGGCGCCGAAGGCTGGGGCGAGATCACCTGTGGCGAGTCGCCCGGATATTCCGACGAATGGACCGATTCTGCTTGGGTCACTGCGGAGAAGATACTTGCTCCGATGGTTGTTGGCCAAGAAGTTGAGTCGGCGGCTAATGTTTGGAGCCTTATGAAATGGGCTCGCGGCCATCGAATGGCAAAGGCCGGCATCGAGACAGCGTGTTGGGACCTCGAGGCAAAAAAGCTCGGCGTGCCATTGTGGCGGCATCTCGGCGGCGTTAATCAAACTATCGAATGCGGCGTGTCGATAGGTATTCAAGACAACATTCCGCAGCTTCTGGACAAGATCCGAGTCGAGGTCGAGGCTGGTTACAAACGCATCAAGATCAAGATCAGCCCGAGCTGGGATTACGACGTGCTCAAGGCAGTGCGAGCCGAATTTGGCGATATCCTGCTGATGGGCGACGCGAATTCTGCTTACACGCTAGACGATATCGAGAAGCTTAAGTCGCTCGACGAATTTGGCCTCATGATGCTCGAACAACCATTGCCGCACGACGACATCATCGATCATGCAAAGTTGCAAGCTCAGATCAAAACGCCCGTTTGTCTCGACGAACCGATCAAATCACCGGAAGACGCCCGCAAAGCCATCGAGCTAAAGTCCGGCCAGATCATTAACCTAAAAAACGGCCGCGTCGGCGGCCACTCGCAATCGAAAATGGTCGAACAGATCTGCCGCGAATCCGGAATGCCCGTCTGGTGCGGCGGCATGCTCGAATCCGGCATCGGCCGCGCCCACAACATCGCCATCTCGACTTTGGCAGGCTATACAATGCCCGGCGACGTCTCCGCTTCGAAAAGATATTGGCACGAAGACATAATAGAACCCGCAGTAGAGGTCTCCAATGATGGAACGATCACTGCACCCGAAGCGCCGGGAATTGGGTTCGACGTAGATCAGCGACGAATCGAGAAAGCGACGACTAGGCGCGTACTTATCAACTAATTATTCAAACGCAGAGACCGCCAAGAACGCAGAGTTTCGAAATCTGATTTTCACTTCTGCGAACACGGCGGTCTCTGCGTTAATATCTTCTCTTTATGGCAGAACCAAACAAGATCATCTTTTCGATGGTCAAAGTATCAAAATTTTACGACAAGAAACCCGTCCTTAAGGACATTTATCTTTCATTTTTTTACGGTGCTAAGATCGGCGTGCTTGGGTTGAATGGAGCCGGTAAATCGTCGCTGCTTCGCATTATCGCGGGAACTGACACGGATTTTAACGGCGAGGTCGTCTTTTCTAAGGGATATTCGGTCGGTTATCTTGAGCAGGAACCAAAGCTCGAAGAGACCAAAACCGTGCAGCAGATCGTTGAAGAAGCTGTGCAATCGACAGTCGATCTTCTCAAAGAATACGAAGAGATCAATGCCAAATTTGCTGAGCCGATGGACGACGATGAGATGAACGCCCTCATCGAACGCCAGGGTCAGGTGCAGGAAAAACTCGACCACGCGGATGCTTGGGATCTCGATTCGCGGCTTGAGATGGCAATGGACGCGTTGCGGTGTCCGCCACCTAACACGATCATCAAGAATTTGAGCGGTGGTGAGAAACGTCGTGTCGCACTTTGCCGATTGCTGCTGCAAAAGCCCGACATTCTATTGCTCGACGAGCCTACCAAC
>JAEUQI010000088.1 GCA_016789145.1 Blastocatellia bacterium
ATCAGAAAATCTACAGAGAAGACCATTTGCGAAGTGCGTCCACGCTGCTTAACCTCGCCATTTACGCGGCAAATTACCTCGAGGTCGGTTGTGTCAAGGTTCTCGACGATAATCGGTCCAACCGGGCAAAAGGTATCAAATGATTTCCCGCGAGTGAACTGAACGTCATGGCGCTGAATGTCGCGAGCCGTCACGTCATTCAAACACGTATATCCTTGAATGTAATCCTTTACATTAACATCATCACCTAAGTCTCTACATTGCTTAGATATAATGATAGCAAGCTCAGCCTCATGCTCAACCTGCTGCGACTGACTCGGAATCACAATTGGACCGCCATCTACGTTCAACGAAGACGGTGCTTTCAAGAATAGCAACGGTTCGGTTGGTACGGCGTTGCCGAGTTCTTTCGCATGTTCGGCGTAGTTGCGGCCGACGCAGACGATCTTTGATGGAACGGGAAAGTTCATGGTAATTCCTCCGAGACTACGTCGGACGGTTCGCTGACGTTCTTGTATTTATCGGTCGCGGTGATGTAGTAGAAATAGGTCTTGCCCGACTCGACTGTTTTGTCTTGGAAAGTGTTTGTTTTCAACAATTCAGGCGTTAAGAGCTGCCATTTTGCTTTATCTAGAGTTTCGTTTGTCGAGCGGTAGATGCTGTATCCGGCGATGTCGGTTTCGGGGTTTACGGCGAAGAATATCGAGATCATATTCTGGCCAACTCCGAGTGTGATCGCGGTTGGCGCCGACGGTGGGAATTTGTCGACCGTTTCGAGCGAAACTATTTCGGATTCGGAACTTTCGACAGGTTCTGCCTGTGAACCGACCGAGACTGTTCGTACAAAGTAGAAGTATTTCTTACCGAATTCAAAACTCTCGTCTGCAAATTCCGGATTGGTTACCGGCGAATTGTTCAACTGGCGTGCAGGTTCTTTCTCAGATGGCGAACGGTAAATGTTGTAGCCTAATATACTTGCAGGCGTCGTGCCGTCTATGTTTGCAGATGGCTCTGACCATTTTAGTGAAACTGCGTCTTGAGAAAGTGAAGTCGTTAATTTCGACGGAGCGTTGGCGACTCTTGCCGCCGGTTCGATCAATAGGAAGTTCGAGTATCCCGCTTTCTGGCCCGAAGCGTTTACCAATCTGATCGCGTAGCGTAGCCTGACGGCTTGGCCGGCGAATTGGAGTTGGTCGCTGTATTGCAATGTTTTGAGGCCAAAATCGTCGTCGTTGATCTTGTATGCGGCGATGATGTTCGCTCGGTTCGAGAATTCCTCTTCGGTCAGTGATTGCGGAGAATTCAGCGGTTCTGCTAGACGATAGATGTCTGCGCGGTCGATGTGTAAAGAGCTTCCTTTATCAGCGTTTCGAGCGGGCATTTTCCACGACAGTATCACTTTGTTGCCACGTTGATAGCCAACGACCTCGACTTTCTGCAAAACACGCTCTTTCGGCGGCACCGGCGGCTTTCGTTTGCCGCAGGCGGAGGTTCCCAGTATCACGGATAATAGGAAAAGAAAACTTAACGCAGAGAACGCAGAGGACGCAGAAAAACGGCGGAAACTATCAAATCTCGCTGATAAGTGATAATCGGGATTTTTACAAAAAGTTATATTTTCGATCTTCATTATCACCTTGGTTCTTTCTCTGCGAACTTCGCTATCTCTGCGTTATAAATCCTACAAAATGTACTGCCTGAGATCCTGATCCTCGATCAATCCGCTTAGTTTTTCGCTGACGTACTCGGCGTCGATGCGTTGGGTTTTGTCCTTTAATTCACTGCCTTCGAAGCTGATCTCTTCAAGTAATTTCTCAACTAACGTATGCAGCCTTCTTGCGCCGATGTTTTCGGTCGATCGGTTCAATTGCTCGGTCATTTCAGCTAACTTGTCGATCGCGTCGTCGGTAAATTCGAGCTTGATGCCTTCGGTGCCTAGTAGGGCTTGATATTGCTTGATCAGCGAGTTTTTTGGCTGAACCAAGATGCGTTTCAGGTCGTCGAATGTCAGGGCCTCGAGTTCGACTCTAATTGGGAATCTGCCCTGCAATTCCGGGATAAGATCCGAAGGTTTGGCAACGTGAAAGGCTCCGGCGGCGATGAACAGGATGTGTTCGGTCGAGACCATGCCGTATTTTGTGTTGACGTTCGTGCCTTCGACGATCGGCAATAGGTCGCGTTGGACGCCTTCGCGGGAGACTGCGGGGCCTTGACCGCCGGATTCTCGGCCGGCGATCTTGTCTATTTCGTCGAGGAAGATGATGCCGGACTGTTGAGCTCTGTCGATGGCAGTTCGCGTCAGATTGTCGGCGTCGATGAGCGATTCCTGTTCGTCGCGGAGAATGTACTCGCGGGCCTCGCCGAGGGCCATTTTCTTGGACACGGTCTTGGTCGGGAACAGATTGCCGAGCATGTCCTTCATATTCACGCCCATTTCTTCCATTCCTTGGCCGCCGATGAAATCGATGGACGCATTTGGGCGTTCCTGAGTGTCAAAATCGATCAGGCGATCGTCGAGGTCGCCACGCTGAAGCTGTTCACGCAGCTTTTCGCGTGTTCTCTCGTACGAAGATTCGCTCTGGGCGTCGCCATTTTCGTCGTAGCCGCCGCCATAACGCGGCAGTAGGATGTCCAGCAACCGTTCCTCGACGTTTCGCTCGGCTTTTGGCTTTACGTCCTCAAAAGCGGCCTGTTTTGCCATATCGACGGCGACGTCGGCGAGTTCGCGGATCATCGATTCGACATCGCGGCCCATGTAGCCGACCTCGGTGAATTTCGAGGCCTCGATCTTGATAAAAGGGGAATTTGCGAGCCGTGCGAGCCTGCGTGCGATCTCGGTCTTGCCGACGCCGGTCGAGCCGATCATCAGGATATTCTTCGGCAAAACGTCCGCCGCCATCTCAGGTGCGAGCTTTTGCCGCCGAATTCGGTTCCGCAAAGCCACCGCCACCGCCTTTTTCGCCGCCGTCTGCCCGACCACGTACTTATCCAGCTCCGCCACGATCTCCCGCGGCGTCAGATCATCCAAACTAGGTTTTGCAGCAACGGTCTCACCGCCCAAATAGATAGCCATAGGTAAGTAGTCAGAATAGCGAATTCGACTGAAAAAAGACAATGAGCGAGGATCGGTGTCGCTCTTGAGTGCTTCTGAGCCGTTTTAGTTTTCAAAGATCTCAATTCTATCCAGCTACATCTGCATCAATTCGTTTGCCGGTTTTGGCATCTCAAATCGCTTTTGTTGCTTCCTGATGGACTGATACGACTGGTCGCGGCGGACTAGGAATCGTATGTATTCGCTGACGCTGTCTGAGAAGCTTGCCCGCATTCCTTTGCGAATTAGCTCGTGCATTTCCTCGCTGACGGAGATAGTTATCGTTTTTCTCATAATTCTTAAGTGTGGAACGTAACGCCGTGTGTGAATGCCGTAAAGCGTTGTGAATAGGTGACTTACAGCATTTTGCTATGATACTCCGTTCCATAACGTTCCAAGCCCTTGTGGAACGGTTAAATATATGTGTACACACGACTTATGGCGTCGTTCCACCGACTGCGAAAAAAATGTAAGACAATGTCTTACACTGTCGCACCAATGACACATAGTAGCACGACAGGAATTAGAATGCAATAGGTTTTTTGAAAGATCTCGCAATTTGGTGCGATTATCGTGACCGCATCGCGGTCGTTCATTGTAGCCGTGGGTGAAAACCCACGGAATGCGGTATGTGTTAGGAACGTTGTCGCGTCAGCGACGATTGAACGCGGTTGGTGAATGCCTGATTCGTCGCTACCGCGACGGAAACGGATTCGCGACCCGACCGTGGGTTGTCACCCACGGCTACAATGAACCGTCGCTTCGCGACGTATGGGCTTTGCCCTGATCGCAGTGCGGTCGTGGCTGTGCCCGACCGGTCAGGGACTCCCACCACACCAGCCCTTATTCCGGCGTAGCCGGAATAAGGGCGATCATCTGGGGGAGTTCGACGGTCGGGCAAGCCGCGACCGCACTGCTTTTGCGGCGTAGCCGCCAGAGTTTTGATGACGCTGACGGAAAAGCATAGCATTTCCGCTCGGCGAGAAGAGAGCAGGTGCCTCGATTAGATATCCTCAGAAGCAGGCGGTGGCGGCGGTTCTTGGATGCCGGCGACCGTTTTTGCTTTCGGATAGCCGATCAGTCGCAGCAGGCCGTAAGCGATGGCGGAATAAAGTGCGAACGGGATCATAAGTAACGTCGTCCTATACCAAAATGTATCGAGACGGCCGCTCCAGCCGAAGTAGCGGTTCGACGCGAGCCAGGATTCAAAATAGAAAGGGAACAATGTCGGAGCGAGTATCGGTCCCGGCATTGGTTTATCGAAGACGAACATTTCTTGTGAGAAACGCCCCGGAAAGACATCGGTAAGCGTTCCGGCGATAATCGTGTACACGATCGGGAACAGGATGCCGAGAATTACCGATACAAACAACCTTTTCATTAGTGTGTGCCTTAAAATAGGGGTCTAGCTGCTCGCTAACCAAATTCCCGTGTTGCTTGCCTTTGCCTCTTTGCACGCTTCGAGCATTCCGGAAAGGAAAGCGTCCGAATTGCCGTCGCTTTGTAGTTTTGCGGCTCGGTATAGTTCTTCGATGAGCTGATCCATCTCGTCAACGGAAAAGAAAGCGTCTTGATAAAACTCATTAATTCGTCTTAACAAAAGATATTCTGACAGGGAATTATGAAATTCGATTTCACGGCGTTTCCAGAAATCTTCTCTTAATTCTCCATCTAGCTGCTCTGGGTTAGCCGCACAAAGTGTCTTGTAAAAGAACGAACCCCATTCGTCGTCGGCGAACGCGATATCCAAGTAACGGTCGCCATTTTTGGGCGACCATTCAGCTGGATTCTTCCTCAACGCCACATTGAGTCCATTACTCATACGGTCTTTATAGGTTAGATCTCATCGGCGGGGATATTTTTAACTGCCTGATGCATCAATCCGGTAACTTCACTTCGCTGAAACGCATATAGTTTAGGTTTCCTTGTGCGGAAAGTAATCCCTTTTCGACAAGTTTTTGTGACCGTTGGGCATAGAAGATATCCGGAACGTTGGGAATCGTATCGCGATTCATAGCCATCGCAGTTCCGACTACGCGAGCGCTCTTTCGCCAATGAACCGACGCGTCTGCCATTAGCGAATCATCAATTAGGTTCAGTTCTTCGGATGTCAGCTGATCCACGCGTGCTTGCTGTTCATCTGAAAGCGAGCCAATGGCTTCAGGTATTTCGGGCGGAGTTTCATCAAATAATTCAGCGGGCGATATCTCGTTCCCGTTTTCTTCGAAGAACAGTCTTCCACCATCTTCAATGAAGTATTCTAGGAACCGCCTAATCGCCGTTTTGGCTAGCATCAAAGCCTGCCAAGAATCTATGCCGTGCATGTCCGGGAAAGGCCTGTGGAGTCCTTGCAACGCAACAGGGCACGCCCAGATTTCATATTCCGATTCCACCTGATAGGGCTTTCCCAACATCAGCCGAATTTCAAAGCCGCGCGAGTCCTTGTCAACGGCATAGATGGTTCGCTCAGCGATTAGTTCTCGTTCGACCATATCTAATGATAATTCAACCACCCGCTACCGGAAGTGGTTCTGACTAAATTTCCTCGACGATTGGAGAGCCGACACTCTTGTCGGCACCGCCGGTTCCTCCGGCGTGACTGATGCCGAAACGATTGTTCGCGTCGAAGCGACGCTCATGCCGACAAGAGTGTCGGCGCTCCGTTATATCTCCTCGACAATAATATTGCTATTCGTATAAATACAGATGTCGGCGGCGATGTTTAGGGATTCTTGGGCGATCTCGTGGGCGGTTAGGTCGGTGTGTTTTAGGAGCGCGCGGGAGGCGGCTAGGGCGTACATGGAGCCGCTGCCGACGGAGAGGAGGCCGTCGTCGGAGGCGATGACGTCGCCTTTGCCGGAGATGAGGAAGGCGTCTTCTGCGGAGGCAACGATGAGCAGGGCTTCGAGATTGCGTAGGTATTTGTCGAGCCGCCAGTCTTTGCTGAGCTCGAACGCCGCACGTTCGAGTTGGCCTTGGTGCTGCTCGAGTTTCTGCTCGAACCTGCCGAGCAGGGCAAATGCATCGGCCGTCGAGCCTGCAAATCCTGCGAGGATCTTGCCGCCGTGAATTCGGCGGATCTTCTTTACGGTGCCTTTGATAACGGTGTCGCCGAGCGTCGCCTGCCCATCCGCCGCCATCGCCGTCTTGCCGTCACGTTTTACGAGGAGAACTGTTGTTGATCGTATCTTCATAAAGAGATTTTGCCACAGAGATGATAGAAGGACGAGTTAGTTAACCGCTGATGACGCAGATAACGCGGATAAAGGCAGGATCAGAAATCTAATTAATAGGATCTGCGTCATCCGCGCAATCTGCGGTTAAATTGCTTTCAAATCAACAAATTGCGATAATGGCGACTTATGGCGAGACGGCCGCGGATCGGTGTTACAACTAGGTTGGAGCTTGAGACGGGGCGATTTTATCTTGGCCGCGACTATTGCGAGGGCGTCGAGGCGTTTGGCGGCGTGCCGGTGCTGATCAATCTGATCCCAAAGGCCGATTATATCGTCGAAGTCGTCGCCGATCTCGACGGAATTCTGCTGCCTGGAAGCGATTCGGACGTTGATCCTGCGTATTTTGGCGAACAGCCGCATCCGCAGCTTGGTCATGTGGTTCCTGAAAAGGACGAGACCGACCGTTTGGTGTTGGCGGAGGTCGAGAAGCGAAGTATTCCGCTGTTCGCGATCTGTTACGGAATGCAGGCTTTGAACGTCGCTCGTGGCGGTTCGCTGATACAGGACATCGCGTCGCAAGTGAAGAACCACGTTAAGCATCAACAAGGCGTGCCGCGAGCCCATAATTCGCACGCTTTGAAGGTCGAAAAGGGAAGTTTGCTGTCGCGTCTGGCCAAGGGAATTGATAAAGTTAGCGTGAACTCGCACCACCATCAAGCCGTAAAAAAGGTGGGCAAAAATTTGCGTGCGACGGCGTGGGCGACCGATGGCATCATCGAATGCATCGAAGATACGCGAAAAGGGCGTTTTGTCGTAGGCGTGCAGTGGCATCCGGAGCTTTCGTGGGGAACTGATAATTTGTCGGGAAAGCTGTTCGAAGAGTTTGTAGCCGCGTGTGGCGGAAGAGCAGGCTAGCAGCCTGCGTTCCGGCGGAAGTTTTATGAATAATCCGTATATTCTTGGGATCATTGGCTGGATATTGCCGGGCGTCGGGCATCTGCTGCAAGGCAAGATTGCCCGCGGCCTGATCATCGCCGGCGTCGTTTGGGCGATGTTCATTATCGCCATCGTCAGCGGCGGAGCGTATTATCCGGGCTTTGATGCGAAAGACGGATTTCTGCTTTATTGGCTCAACGTTTTCGCTCGAATGGGCAACGGGCTTGGCGGCGTGATCAGTTATATTATTGCCGCGACGCCCGCGAAAGACATCGCCGCTCTTGCGACTTTTGAGTACGGCGGCCGCTTTCTCGAAGTCGCTGGTCTAATCAACTTTCTGGCTGCCCTCGACGCTGCCGATCTTGGAGTTGGTAGAAAGAAATGACACATTTCCTTTATTTGCTAGGCTTTGCATTGTTGGTGTCCGTCGCGTTCGCGGTCTTTTTTGACGGCTCGATGAAAGAACGCGTCATTTACGGCGTCAAATCTTTCCTGCAATTCGTCGTCGTCAGCCTTGTTCTCGCGTGGGTGCTCTACTTTATTCCTTGGTAAAAAGATGCCGGTCATCGAATCCGATTGCATCATCCTGAAAAGTTACGGACTCTCGGAGGCTGATCGTATCGTCGTGTTTTTCACACGCGATCACGGCCTGGTCCGCGGCGTTGCCAAGGGAGCGAAGCGTCTGAAAAGTAAGTTCGGCAGTTCAATCGAACCTTTCTCAGAATCGTCGGTCAGCTACTTTCAGAAAGACGCCGTCGAATTGGTCTCGATACAATCCGCTGATCTGAGGCGAGCGAGTTTCGACATCGCAAGCCGGCCCGAATTCCTGCAGCGATTCGCCTATCTCTCCGAGCTTCTCATCATCTTTTCTCAACCACACGACCCGAATGAGACGCTCTACAGAATGGTCCGTTCCTGCATCGAAACGGCGTCTGACAAGGACGCTTCGCTCGAGGCGATCGGCGTCTACTTCGAGGCTTGGCTGCTTCGGCTGTCGGGCTTTATGCCCGATTGGAAATCCTGCGGCAACTGCGGTCGTGCGTTGGATGCCGGAGTGCAGCTTGGCTACATTTCCGACCTGCATCTCGTTTGTGCGAACTGTCTGCATCTGCCCAATGCAAGAGAACTAAGTGCATCTGCATTCGCCGCATATTCCGCAACACAAAGGACGACGCCTGCGGATTTTGCAGCGAAGTATGCGGGCGATCCGACAGAGCTTCGCGAATTATCTTCGATATTCAAACGCATAATCGAACGTGCTATCGGCCGGCCGGTGCCGCTTGAGATGTCGCTCGACGCAGGAGCTTTCACGGGATGAGGCGCATCGGCTGGCTTATTTCCAGATATCTGCTGAGTACGATATTGCCGTACTTTCTTTTCGCGTGGGTGCTGCTCTCGGCGATCCTGTTTGTTCAGCAAGCCGGTAAATTCTCAGACATTTTCTTTGACCTCAACGTGCCCGCGGGCTTTGTTTGGCAGCTCGCGGTCGCCCTGATCCCCAACGTCATCTCGTTCACATGCCCGATGGCGGCGCTCGTCGCGACGATCATCGGCATCTCGAAAATGCGTACCGATAGCGAATTGGTTGCCATTCGGGCGGCCGGCATCGGCAGTTTGCAACTTGCGGTTCCCATCGTTGTTTTCGGGCTTGCCTTGTCTGCATTCGCATTCTTCGTGAACCTAAAAGGCGTGCCGTTCGCAGCTTCGTTGGTGCGAAGTGTCGTGCTTCAGGCCGCTATCAAAAAGCTCGAATCGCCGATCGAGCCCGGCACCTTCAATTCTGAGGTCAACGGCTACACGATCTACGTTGCCGAAGGCGACCGTGAAGCAGGCGAATGGAAGAACGTCTACGTCTTTCGCGAAACCGCCGACAAAGGCGTAGCCAGCATCATCACTTCGGCGAGAGGGCGGCTTGATTTCACGGACGAAGCTACCGAATTGGTGCTGTCCGATGCGAAGGTCGTGACCTTGCCGGCGACGCCTGCTGAGCGTCTGGTTTCCGAATCGATCGGCGACATTCGTCTCGCTACGAACACGCGTCGAAACGAGCTGATCGACCGCCTGGCAAAGTCGGAACGTGTGCCCGAAGAGCTCGGATTACAGGAACTGTCGCAAGTTACGGCAACGCTCGAGGG
The DNA here is from genome assembly GCA_016789145.1 of Blastocatellia bacterium. Lineage (GTDB taxonomy): Bacteria > Acidobacteriota > Blastocatellia > Pyrinomonadales > Pyrinomonadaceae > OLB17. The sequence goes on from JAEUQI010000088.1 coordinate 9,339, forward strand.
CAAAGAACGTATCGAGGCTGAGTTGCTGTTCCAACGCCGTTTGTCGCTCTCGCTGGCTCCGTTGATATTCAGTATTCTCGGATTTTCGATCGCAATTCGATTCAGCCGCGGCGGCCGCGGCACCGGGATCATGCTCGCACTCGCGACACTCGTTGGCTACTATTTGATCTCATTCGGCGCCGAGCAGCTTGCCCGCACGGGCCGCTTTCCGGCTGCTCTTACGGGGCTGGTACCTACGATCGGTGCTTTAGCAATGTCGGTCTGGTTTTGGCTCACATCGAGATTTACGCCGATCGGTGCGGACCTTTTCAATTTCGCCGGTCTGTTCAACCGCCTCGGAAGGGACGGCAAAAAAGGACAAACTCGCAATCGATTTATAGGTCTTACGACCGGGATTCGCGACCTCGACATCGTGATCCAACTGTCGCGATTTTTCGCCTTGTCAGTCGTATTCGTGAGTGCTTTGTTCATTGTATTCACGGCATTTGACCTATGGAAATTCGCAGGGAATTCGGCTGATGGCGTTGGTTTGTTGGTGAAATATCTTTTCTTCTTGCTTCCATATATTTTCCTTCAGATCGCTCCGACCGCGGTTCTGATCGCGGTCGTGGCTACGCTTGTGACCAAATCACGCCAGCACGAATTCGTCACTTGGGCGGCCGCCGGGCAGAGCGCTTATCGAGCGTTGGTGCCGTGTCTGCTGTTCGCCCTCGCCGTCGGTATCGTCAGTTTTGCCGTCCAAGAGGGAATTGCTCCATCGACGAACAAACTTCAGGATTCGCTCAGGGCTCAGATCCGAAGCGGCGGCAGCGCTACTGCAGGCAAAGGGCGAGCTTGGGCTGCCGGGAATGGCCGCATCTATTCATTCAAGGTCGGAGCCGGAGCAGCGGTCCGACCGTCGCGAACGCTCGGCTCTGCGTCTGATAACGACACGCAATATAGGCCCGATCTTGCCGAGCAGGCGAACCATTCGTCACGACAATTCGCTGCGTCTGATAACGAAACGTCATACGCAGTCCCGCAAATTGAGGGAAGGGGCGAGGCGTCGGGTGCCGTACCGGATCGCGGGCTCGATGCGGGTGACCAAGGAGACGGCGTGAATCAGAATTTTGTTGCGGTCGCCGGGCCTGGTACTGCGCAGGCGTTGATCGCGTCTTCGACGCTGCTTGCTCAGAATGCCAACGCATCTGCGTCTGATAACGAAACGCAAGCTGCTCCTTGTTCTCTCTGCCCAACGGATCTTCTTATTTACGAATTCGATACAACAGGGCTGCGTCTGCAAACCGTGTACCGCTCGGAATTCGCCCGATTTGAGAAAGGCAAGGTTCGTCTTGCGGGAAAGACCGAGATGTTTACCGTTGCGAACGGTGAAACCGCCATGAGTGGTGATTTCGAATTTGCCGAATCAGCCGATCCTTTCGAGGAAGCGATAGGGAAGCCCTCGCACCTGACGCTCACGGAGCTTCGGCGCCAGATCAATGCGACCGACGCCGAATCGGAAAAGAACATGCTTGGTGTTTCGTTGCAAAAGAGACTAACGATCCTGCTGCTGCCGCTCGTTATCGCATTGTTCGCGGCTCCGCTGACGCTGTCCCTCAGCGGAAAAGGGAATATTTCGCACATCGCGTTTGCTGTCGCCGGCTGGCTCTTGCTGATAGGTTCGATCAGCGTTTTCTCACAATTTGGCGAATCGGGCCAGCTGGATCCGATCGCGGCCGCGTGGGCACCGCTGATCATAATGACCCTCATCGGCGGCTATCTAATCTCACGTATGCGGACCTAAGAATATTTGCCCACGAAATACACGAAAAGCACTAAATGGAATGTTCTTCTTTTAGTGTTTTTCGTGTATTTCGTGGGAAATCCTCTTACTTACTTCACGTATTTGTCGAAGTGCTGCAGCGTGCGTTCCCACGCGAGTTTTGCGGCTTCGGCATCGTAACGCGGCGTGGTGTCGTTGTGAAAACCGTGCTGCTTGCCTTCGTACATATAGCTCACGAATTTCTTTTTATTGTCGGTCAGAGCCTTTTCGTAAGCGGCGATCCCGGCGTTGACGCCCTGGTCGTTGCTCGCGTAATGGAACATTAGTGGAGCGGTGATCTTCGGCACGTCGGCGACGCCGGCTTGGCGACCGTAGAAGGGAACTCCGGCCTTGAGATCCTTGCCAAGCCGTACCGCAAGCTGATTTACCATACCGCCGCCGAAGCAGAAGCCAACGGCTCCGAGACGTTTCTTACTGTCCGGACGATTTCGCAGCCACATCGCTGCCGATACGAAATCCTCGGTCATTTTCTTGCCGTCAACGGTGCGAAACAGAGCGACGCCTTTTTGCTCATCGCCCGGATAGCCGCCGACCGATGTCAGGCCGTCGGGAGCGAACGCCATGTAGCCGGCCTTGGCGAGGCGGCGAGTGACGTCTTCGATATATGGATTAAGGCCGCGATTTTCGTGGATGACGAGGATAGCAGGGAACTTCTTGCCCTTTGCAGGCTTTGCCAAATAGCCCTTAATTTTGCCGTTACCATTTGGCGAATCGACGGTCTCGTAGCCGACCGTGATCTCTTTGTCGTCAGGCTTTACCGTCTGTGCCCAAGCAAAATTCGGCGTCAAACTCTCAAATATCGCCGCCGCCGTCAGCCCGCCGACCGCATACTTGCCCAAACTCCGCATAAACGACCGCCGATCCATATCGCCATGCTGATACTCATGAAACAGATCCAACAACTCCTGCGGATATTCCTCTGCCGTCTTTCTTTCCATAATTACTCCTTGTTCGTGATCTCTATGCCTTGAGAATACTTCAAAGCTCCCTTCCTTACAAAGGAGGGGTGGCATCAGCGGCTTTGGGCTGATGATGGGGTTGGTCCTTTGATTTACGATTGGTTTCGAGGGCGTGTCAATAATGCGGCGGTTCCGTTCGGAGATATAAAGCTCCCAGCAAAAACAAAAACACCGCAAGCCCCAAACTCATGGCCTTTCCTCTTTTGCTGACGATCAACAAACACTCGCAGTTTTGTTGGTTCGGCATTGATTCTCAACAAGTTAGGCCTTATGGATCATTCGAATTGAATATCGAACGGTGAATTGCACGGGATCTTAGACAAACCCGTTGTCGAAACTAACTGACCATCACTCTCAAAAACATGTTCCTGAAAATCAAAAGTTACAACAGTAAAGCGGTCATTGATTTCATCAAAAGTACCCCGACAAGCCCAAAACACAAAGCGAGGGGCTCCTGGCAGTTTCGAAGAATTCTTAACGAGATCACTAAATCTATAGATCCGGCTTTCCTTACCTTCAAAATAGAAACTTAAGACCTGCGAATCAAGCCGAATTTCGTTCTTGTCGTTCAGGTTTGAAATGCCGTTACTAGATATCAAGTAAGAACCATCGTTCGATAGCCACACTTTTCCAGAATACCAGTCAATCGACCAGAGTGATTTCTCAGACTTACCCACCAGATAAAGACCACTCTTTGGATACTTATTCCGCAGAGATCTGGCATGCTCGCGAATTTTCACGTCTTGAATTCTCTCGTCTTCATTGGCGTTTGGTGAGATCATGACAAAAATCTTTCGTCCCTTGTCCGTCGATATGCTGTAGGATGTTCCGAATCGCTGGGACTGAGCCATGCCATCCGATCCGGCAAACGCAACAAAACAGATAATTGAAAACGCGAGAGTCAACGGCGTAAGGCCTAAGATATCGCGATTCTTTGTGGAGTTGAACATATTGCGACGGCGGTTGTCTGATGCGAGTACTTTACGATTGGTTTCGGGGGTGTGTCAATAATGCGGCGGTTTCGATTGAAGTTCTAAGGATCCCGACACAAGCAAAAAGGCCGCAAGCCCCCAAACCCACGGCCATTTTTGCACAAGCCCGAGCGTTAGTCGGTTGCCGTCTTTGGCAACACTGGCACGTACTCTGTGCCAGAACGGCGTAACACGGAAGTCTGGAGTATCGGCGGCTACCGTGCTGGTTTGATTGTAAGTAACGCCCTTACTCCGAAGACTCCGTGCGGGCTTGTGCCGTGCGCGTCCCAAGACTTTCTATCAATTATCTCGCG
>JAEUQI010000089.1 GCA_016789145.1 Blastocatellia bacterium
CCTGGCCGGCTTTGACCAAGTAGACAGGCGAGTTTGGCCATTCACTGGCGGCCACACTATTGGCAAGCCCAAGTTCGAACCCGTGCGTAGCATTTTCGGAAAGGCCCGCATGCCCGATAAGGTTATTGGTGCCGATATCGAGATCTTCGAAAAGCAGCGTATTGTTATTCAATATCTGTACGCCCGGCCGCGCAGAAAGCTCGGTCGGGGTTGCATCCGCATTGACCGCATAGCCGCCTGAGTTGCTCTCACCGGTGATTATCACGAGTGGAACGATATCCGGGTCCGCACCCTCTGTATCGCCGCTCCAGCCGTTAAATGTCCAACCGACACTCGGAATTGCAGTAAGCTCGACCTCAGTGCCGTCAACATATGTAGGCTGATCCGGATCCTTCACGACCGAACCCGAACCAACGGTCGCTACGCTCAAGGTATAAGTGGCGACAAAGTTCGCCGTTACCGTGATCGGGCCGGTTACATTTGTATCGGTCCTTGGGTTTGCCGTAGAAGAGTCGCTCCAATTTACGAACGCAAAACCCGAATTCGGCACCGCCGTAACCGCCGAACCGCTGGCTCCGTGGTTGACGGTCTGGGGCGTTGTGCCCAAGATCGTTCCGCCTGCCCCGGAATTGTAGATCAGCGTGTACGTGTTGATCGCGAAGTTCGCCTGTATGGTGGCGTTGCCGTCGGTTAGGGTGACGGTCGAGGTTGGGGAGTTAGCGTTGCTGAATAAGACTCCCGTTCCGGCCGTGACCGTCCAGTTAACAAAAGAATACCCGGACGCGGGGTTCGCTGACAGCGGTGCCGCCGCTCCGTGCGGAACGGTGCCGGGGCCTGCAGGGAAAGTCGTTCCGTTGCCGTCGTTGTTAACTGTCAGTGTGTAATTATTGAGCGTCCACTGAGCATAAAGCGTCACGTCCGCCGTAAACGGATACGAAGCTCCGTCAGCATAGACAACCGGCCCGCCGGGCGCAGTTCCCCATCCTGCAAATGTGTAACCGATTCGGGTAAAATTGTTCGTTGTAAGATTCGTTGCCGCGTTCGCGACCTGCGGCGACATCGTTCCGCCGTCAGAGTTGTTGCCGTCAAAGGTCACGGTATACTGATTCGGAACAAAGTTCGCCTGAACGATCGAGTCCGTCGTCCCCATTACAACCGTTGTGCCGAGAAGACTCGGATCCGTAATCGTCGTACCGGTTCCTGACGTCAAGGTCCAACCGGTAAAGGTATAGCCAGGATCTGCAACTGCTGTGATCGGAGTGGAGAGACCTTCGCCGACCGACTTGGTGCCGCCTGAAGGAACCGAAATCGTGCCGCCTGTTGTCGAAACAACGGAAAGTGTATGATCCGGTACGGTTGTCAACTCGACGCACCATCCCCCTGATACCGAACCTGAATCACCTGATTCAGCATCAACTATAAACAGGCTCCAATCTCCGTTTGGATCTGCATTTGCGAATGTTTCATTTAATGTTGCCGGACTACTTGGATATGGCCCAGCTGGTGCCGGAGACGGATACGTGCCGCCGCTTCCGGTAGGTTTGTAGGTGCCGGTCGGAATCGCAGTGTTGCCGAGAGGCATGGTCGCAATACCAGTATCGCTAATCGTGATCGTCGCCGGAGTATCAAATCCGGCATTACCGCCGACACCGGCCATTACGACCATTTTCTCGCCTGAAGGACTGACCAGTAAAACGCGAACATCGCTAGACCATGAATGTTGAATCGTAGTTAGCCTGACCTTTACACTGTTTACCAATCCAGGAATTGAACTCGCATTGATACTTGACGGATAGACCGATGCAGGACCGGAGCTTGGAATAGAGATATCTGCGTTATTGCAGAAAGAAGTACCTAGATCATTGATCGTCAAAACCGCAGAAGCCGTTCCAATCGACGCACTACCTGTGACGTTTGACAATCCAAGATCCAAAGTTTCCGAGCCTTCGGAATAGAGAAAATCGGAGCAGGTCTGGACCATGAATGTCTTATTGGCGCTATCGCCGTTAGCCCAATTAAGAGTCCCGCTCGCTGTGACATAATCGCCTCCGCTGCCGCAAACACCTGACAATGCTGTGCCGTTAATCGTCGCGTAATCGACCGACACCGCACCGCCAGTGCCTCCGGTTCGAGTAGCCACGACGACGACTGAAGTTCCTTCATCACCGGCGTAAGTCGCGGAGCTGAACTGAATGGTTCCGGGAGGATTGTCAGCTATGTTCAAAGTCGCCGTCGCCTGCGATCCGATGGTCGCACCAACCGGGTCCGAAAGCGCTAGGTTGACGGTCTCCGTAATCTCAACCGGCGGATCAACGCATAGTTGTACATTGAATGTCTTCGAACCACTTTCACCATCCAACCAACTTAGTGTGCCGCCAGCTGAAACGTAATCGTGCGTACCGCAAGTACCGGCTGTTGCGGTGCCGTTACTCGTTGCAAAGTTCACTGAAATATCACCTGTTACACCACCAACTCTTGTAACGGTGATCGTCGCATTATCACCTTCGGCAGCATCGTAAGTTGCTGAACTGAATTGAACGGTTCCCGACCCAGATACCGTGATCTCATCTGCACCAATATCGGGGGCAGCACCACGCGCATCACCGTCGATATCGGTCGTGATTCCGGCGATACTCAAACCATCACCTTCGATCGGAGACGATGACTGGATATGAAGATCGGTTGAAGATACAAATATCGGATCTACCGATTGCGAATTCGCATCTTGGCTAACGGCGGTCTGCCAATTTGACAAAAGGGCATGGTCCGTAGCGTTCGCAATTCCGACTGGTCCGTTTGCTGGGTTTGCAATGTAGAGGTCATTATAATTCGAAATCGAGCCGGTGTTACCAATTGAGCTTCCGGCGGGCGTTCGCCAAGTCGTATGTCTGGCGACGCCGGTCTGAGCACCAGTGACATTGGCAAAAATATTATTCCGTACTCGATAGATCGGGCCGCTGGTGGTCGCATTTTCAAAACAGACACTTGAAATATTGGGAGACCCAGAACCGTCAATGCGAACCGTATTGAAGTCGATGTCATACGATTGCGCTGTACTTCCGCCTGTCCCCGCAGCAGAGATCCCTTTTATCTGACGAGTGGCCGACACTGATCCCGTGTACGCCGAAGTTATTGAATGTACGAAGTTGTTGTATATTTTTATGTTGTGAGTTCCACTTGTTGAATGCGTCGCTCGAATTCCCGCTATTCCCGTTGTAGAGGAAGTGCTCGTTCCGCGAATGTTGAAAACACGATTACCATAGACCTCACTATTTCCCTGAAAAGTATCGACCAAAATCCCGTCCGTTAGGGGCCCATTAGCGCTAACGTTGCGGATCTCATTTGAAAAGATCTTGGCGGAACTTTGATTAAGCGTTCGAATACCCCAAGTTTGGATCGTTCCGTTCCCAATGTCGTTCGCAGATATGCCACCGATCGTATTGAAAAGCACTGATCCGGTAACGCCGATCTCATTTCCTGTGTCCACATTCGTTGCCGACCCGTTCAATTGAATTCCAGCATAAACATTTTCTACGGCTAGATTGTAATACTTATTGAACGAGTTCGTTCCAAGTGACGAGGTTGGCGTACTCGGCACTGCCTGAAGAATAGCCCGGCTATTCGTGTTTGTCCGCGACAGAGCAAAGGAAAGATCACGAAAAGTGTTGTTCGTCGCTCCATCCGTCGCAGACGAATTAAAGACCCCTAAAGCAACATCGGCACCACCTGTCCCGGCAATAGTTGTAAACGAAAGATTTCTCAGCGTAAGGTAGTCCGATCCGACAACTCCAATGATCGGCTCTTGAGTATTCGTTACTATTGCTGAATTGTCCTGCGTACCTATCGTTCCATTGGTACCGGTTATCGGAGAATGTATATTGCTGTTAATACTCGCCGGAGCACCTGATTTAATTACCGTTACAGTATTTGTGGAAGATGCACCGCTAATTGGACCTAATATTATCGGGAAAATGTTATTGCCGTTTGCCGGTGTAGCGTCGTAGATCGCGTCGACGAGGTCAAGGGTAACTGCACCCGAAACGCCGCGATGATTCAGGTCTGCTACAGCTTCTGAAAGGTTTGGATACGTCTGTCCCACTCCGACGCTATATGTACCAGCGGCGATTGGCGTCGGGGCTCCCGGCGTGAATCGGAAGTTGTATTTCGGAAATCTGCCGGAATTCATAATTGACTGATTCGTGAGGCTCGAACCTGTCAATGCATCAATATATCTATCATTACCACCGGTTCCATCCTCGATCCCTATCGAAGCCGATTCACTTGTGTTGCCTCCAACAACAGTTCCGTCTGCTACACTTCCATACCAAAACTCAATGACGTTCGTTCCTTCATAGATCTTGAGCTGAAAATTGAGTGCCCTAGCACTACCATTGAAATATGACGGATAATTGCCCCATTGAACTGTTAGAACACGGCTTCCCGGTGAACCGGTCGTCTGATACAAAACCGTTCCAGTGACACCGTTTACAGTTGCCAAATTTAGATCGTCCCAATATGGTGCCAGCGTCGAGTTCGGGGCGGTAGAGGTGAATAATTGAACATTTGCTAATGCGTTACTACTAGTCAATTTCGAACCGTTTGTACCTGTCGTCGAAAGATAGGCCATTCCGTTGGTATTTATTCCGATAAAGTTGGATCCGCCAGTGTAGGAAGTCGAAGCAAAACTGAAATTGAAAGGCAGCGGTATCATCGCGGTGCCATCGTCGATATCGCTGGTCCCAGAATTCAACGAAAAAGTCGTCGGCGTAGTACCACCGACGATCTGAGTCGCACCACCACCAACCGTAATTGGCGTATATGTTCCCGTGAAGCTACTTCTCGTATAGCCCCCCGATGGTGGAAGAAGCGGAGCTGGTTCTAATGGCAACAACCCATAATTTTGTGACCAACCGACGTATTCGCTAATTGCTGAAAACGACGTGATCGGAGTATTCCGTCCCGCATAGCTGGCAAAACTAACAAACGAGATCAAAGCTAGAGCAAAGATTATACGGATCGAGCGAGTTGGATTATACATAAGTGGGTGCGGCACGGGAGCCGGCTTTTTCTTATTGCAGAAAAGTCACACGTAAGCGCCCGAATGCTTTTCGGGAATTAAAACGCGTGGGTTCAATTGTTTGAAAAGTTGTCCTGCGAGTATAACCCTTTATTTTCCAAAGTCAACCACTAAATTAGGCTCTGTAACATATTGGGGCCGACCTGTCGGCGAGGCACGCTATGGCTCCACAAAACGTCAATATCGTCGATATGAGGAGGCCTAGGGACGAAGATCGTTTCAATTGTTCACGTACTACCGATGATTGTTTCAGAGCAAAGGTCGTTTGTTGGCAAATATTCGCTATTTGTTTAGGAGCAAACGCCGTTTGTTAGCGAAAATTCGTAGTTTGTTTCATAACAAGGGCCGTTTGTTAACGAACATTCGTCGTTTGTTTCAAAGCAAACTCCGTTTGTTAGCAAACATTAGTCGATCGTTTCGAAACAGATCGAATCTAGGCACGAGGATCAAGCGACAGATTTTGGAGGTCGTTACGCTATCCCGAGCAACTCTCTTAACTCGAGTTCGCGAGCATTCATTTCGCCGTTGTCGGTTTCGTGGTCGTAGCCGCAGAGATGCAGCAAGCCATGGAGAATGAGCTGTTTGATCTCGGCCTCGAGCGAGAGGCCGTTCTCAGCGGCCTGTTTCGCGGCCTGCTCGGCGGAGACGACGATGTCGCCGAGAGCGGTATGAGTTACGCCTTCAGGCGTGATCTCCGCGGGAAAGTCGCTCGTAGGATCATGCGTAAACGCATCACTCATACTAAAAGAAAGCACATCCGTAGTCCTATCAACACCGCGAAACGAATGGTTCAGCTTTCGCATTCGGTCGTCGGAGATGAATGCGACGGAGAACGCACCGTTAGCACTTTCTTCGACAAAATCCGGAAGTTCTGCCACGAACGTACGAATTGGATCGAGGTCAAGCTTGATCTTGCGTTGTAGGTTGACTACATCAATCATCTGGTCCGCATTGAAAATTGTTAATTGGTCACCTGTTAATTGGGAACCGATAGTTCTAACAATTAACGAGCAGCCCGGGGACAATTGACAATGTTAGGCGTCTCCATCGGTCGAGTGTTCTTCGTAAGCTTTGACGATCATCTGCACGAGTTTATGACGGACGACGTCTTTTTCGGAAAAATAGACAAAGTCGATGCCTTCGAGATCGGCGAGGACGCGTTCGGCTTCTTTGAGGCCGCTTTTCTGGCCGCGTGGCAGATCTATTTGGGTTTTGTCACCGGTGACGACGGCCTTGGAACCGAAGCCGATACGCGTGAGGAACATCTTCATCTGCTCGCTCGTGGTGTTTTGGGCTTCGTCGAGAATGATGAACGCATCAGATAGAGTTCTGCCGCGCATGAACGCCAGCGGAGCGATCTCGATGATGCGTTTCTCTAGCATCTTCGTTACTTTTTCGCCATCGACGAGATCGAACAGTGCGTCGTACAGCGGCCGCAGGTACGGATCGACCTTCTCCTGAAGATCGCCCGGCAAAAAGCCCAAGCGTTCGCCTGCTTCAACCGCAGGTCTGGTCAAAATAATTCGGCTGACCTGTTTCTTGAACAAAGCGTCGATCGCCATTGCGACGGCTAGATAGCTCTTCCCGGTGCCTGCAACGCCGATGCCGAAAACGAGATCGTTCGCCGCGATCGCGTCGAGATACTTACGTTGATTGGCGGTCTTAGGCGCAAGCGATTTTTTGCCCGAAGGATTAAATCGGGCTTTGAGAAAATAGTCCTTTAGCGAATACGCACGGTCTTCGGCGATCTGCTTGAACGCGTCGCGCAGTTCTTTGTCCGTAAAGCTGTTGCCGTCGGCGAACAGATCACTGAAATCGCTCAAAACCTGCTGCACCGTCGCTATGTCGCGTTCGTCGCCGTCGATGAGCAGTTCATTGCCGCGGGCACCGATGTTCACATCGAGTAGCGATTCGAGATATTTGATGTTCTGGTCTTGGACGCCAAACAGCGTATTTAGGCCTTGGGAAGGTAATTCGAGCTTTTTCAATTGCGAAGTCTCTCCATATATAAAAGAAGCGAGGTGGCTATATTTGAATATTACAACAAATGCTCAAAATCAAACACATAAACCGCGATTTGTTGCTAAAGTTTAACAAGTGAAGACATATATATTATCTGCATGCATGATCATGGCCGTTGCGTCGCTCGGCTGTATGAACCGCGAAATCATGCGCAGTTCGGGCACGCAGACGAACACGAATGAAGAAGTTCCGGTGCTGACAGAGACAACCGGAGCTCCGTATCTTGCGACGCATCAGTCGATCGTCGATGAGATGCTTGCGGTTGCGAATGTGACGGGCGATGACATCCTCTATGACCTTGGCTCTGGAGACGGGCGAATTCCGATAACGGCGGCGATGCGATTCGGAACAAAAGGCGTCGGAATAGACATCGATCCTGTTCTCGTTCGAATGGCGAATAAGAACGCCATCGATCAAAAGGTAGAGGACAAAGTGAAATTCGTCGAGGCAGATATATTCAAGTACGATTTCAGCGACGCGACGGTAGTTATGTTATATCTCTCGCCAAAACTAAACGTCCAGTTGAAACCGCAGCTAATGAAATTGAAGTCGGGAACCCGGATCGTTTCGCACAATCACGACATGGGCGATTGGAAACCTGAGGTAAAGAAACGTGTAACGACGCCGGCAGGCATCGAGCATACGGTTTATTTATGGCGAATACCTTGAGTGCGTTTGGCTGGATAAATGGCGATGTGATATTCTTACTCCTTTGTAAATATCACGGTATTTTACCCGATTGAGGAGCAAATTAATAAATAATGGCTAACGAAGAAAACGGACAGGTCGGAAAAGTAGTTCAGATCATCGGTCCGGTCGTTGACGTAGAATTTTCAAACAATTATCTGCCGCCTATCTATCAAGCGCTTCGTATCACGAGCGATGGTTTTGACGGCGAGAAGATCGACGTTATCGCTGAAGTTCAACAGCATCTCGGCGAAGGCCGCGTGCGTGCTGTTTCGATGTTGCCGACCGACGGTATGGTCCGCGGAATGAAGGTCATCGACCTCGGCGGCCCGATCATGGTCCCGGTTGGCGGAGCAACGCTCGGCCGCGTCATGAACGTGATCGGCGATCCTGTTGACGAACTCGGACCTGTCAGTTCGGAGCACACATCGTCGATCCACAGACACGCACCGTCGTTTGATGAACAATCGACACAGCTCGAGATGTTCGAAACGGGCATCAAGGTCATTGACCTCGTGCAGCCGTTCCTTCGCGGCGGAAAGATTGGCCTATTTGGCGGTGCCGGCGTTGGTAAAACAGTTCTCATCATGGAGCTGATCAACAACGTGGCGATCGGTTCGGACGGTTTCTCGGTGTTCGCTGGCGTTGGTGAACGCACGCGTGAAGGAAACGACCTTCTTCGCGAAATGGTCGAGTCGAAGGTTATCAAATACGGCGACGCTTTCAACAAGCACATGGAAGAGACCGGCGAATTCGATCTTTCAAAGGTCGATATGAACGAGATCACCGGCTCGAAAGTGTCACTCGTTTATGGTCAGATGACCGAGCCTCCGGGAGCCCGTCTTCGCGTTGCTCTGTCGGGGCTGACGGTTGCTGAATATTTCCGTGACCAAGGAAACGACGTGCTGTTCTTCGTCGATAACATTTTCCGATTTACGCAGGCAGGTTCCGAAGTGTCTGCACTTCTCGGGCGTATGCCTTCGGCCGTGGGATATCAGCCGACGCTGGCCTCGGAAATGGGCGAGATGCAGGAACGCATCACTTCGACCAAGACCGGTGCTATCACGTCGATCCAGGCTGTTTACGTTCCGGCTGACGACTACACCGATCCGGCACCTGCGACGACGTTTGCCCACCTCGATGCTGTTACGGCTCTTTCGCGACAGATCGTGGAGCTTGGCATCTATCCTGCTGTGGATCCACTCGCGTCGAACTCGCGTATTCTCGATCCGCAGATCGTTGGCGAAGATCACTACAACACGGCTCAGGCTGTCAAGAAGATCCTCCAACGTTACAAAGATCTGCAGGATATCATCGCAATTCTTGGTCTCGACGAGTTGTCTGAAGATGACAAATTGACCGTTGCTCGAGCTCGTAAGATCCAGCGTTTCTTCTCGCAGCCGTTCTTCGTCGGCGAGCAGTTCACGGGTCTCAAAGGCGAATACGTCAAGATCGAAGACACCATCAAGGGCTTCAAAGAGATCCTCGAAGGCAACTGCGACGACATGCCTGAGCAGTCGTTCTACATGGTCGGCACGATCGAACAGGCTCGCGAAAAAGCCAAGAAAATGGCTGCGGCGGCGTAACAAAAGTAAAATTGAGAACGGAAAACTGATCATACTAGGTTTTCCGTTCTCAGTTTTCATTTCTCATTTTTGATCTATGTTAAAGCTAGAAATAGTAACTCCAGAACGAAAGGTCGTTGACGCTGAGGTCGATTCGGTCTCGGTGCCGACGGCATCGGGCGAAGCCGGCATCTTGCCGGGCCACGCACCGCTTATCTCGGCACTAAAGCCGGGAATTCTCTCGTACTCTGCTAAAGGCACGTCGGAGAAACTCGCAATTAGCGGAGGGTTTGTTGAGGTAAACGGCAGCAACGTCTCGGTACTAGCAACCACCGCGGCCGCTGCCGCTGACATAAATCTCGATGAAGCCAAGGCCGAACGCGAAGCTGCCGAAAAGGCACTCGCTTCGGTTGCATCGTCCGCGATCGAAGACACCGAAACCTACCGCGAAGCCCTCGACGCTGCCAACGCAAAGATAATGATCGCCGGTGGCCGATAGTTCCAAGTAGGATCTCGCACAACCAAAACTTTAGTTAAAGGCCGAGAATTGCCAGTGCAGTTCCCGGCTTTTGCATTTGCATTCGCACGCAAACCGTAGTAACGTGCTAGACATTCCGTTTCTGAAAATTACGTTTTGGCTGTTGTTTCGTCAGCTACTCTCGCAAATCACTGCGCAGGCTGTCTAACATTACCAACAAAGGAGTGTAAATAATGTCGAGTAAGTCCATGTTTTCGAGGTTCCTAGTTTTCTCTTTGCTATTTGTTCTGTTCGTGTCATTCCCAACGGCAAACGCTCAGAGCCTGATCGACCCGGTCGATGCGACCGTCGTTGATCCATCCGACGAAGGCGTCAAGGCCGGCGGACTCAAGGTCGGAATGAATCCGCTTGAATCTGACAAAGAGGAATTACCTCAGGTTGGTGGCCAGCTTATTACGGCGAGTACATATGTTTTCAGCACCGCTACCGGCGTTGCCCTTGAAGACATGTCCGCTGGCACGACACTGTTGATCGGACCAAGCACGGATGATGGCAACTCCACTCTGCAGAATATAGGTTTTGATTTTTGGCTCGACGGCGTACGATATACGACCTTTGGCGCGAATGGAAATGGATTGGTTAGGCTTGGTGCAGTCGTAGCCGGCTTGAACTTTACAAACAGCCTTGCAACCACAACTGAGGCTCCTAAGATCGCTCCGTATTGGGAAGATATCTGTGTCGGCCCAACGGGCCAGGTGCGATCCAAGGTTGTCGGTACCGCTCCAAACCGAAAGCTAGTTGTTGAATGGTTCAACATGGAGATTCCTCGTGAAGGATCGTGCGGTTCGGGCACCGCAAACGGTGTTTTTCAGTTATGGCTTTTTGAGTCTGATGGCGTAACGACCCCCGGAACAATTCAATTTGTGTACGGAGCTGACGTTCTTCCTTCGACGGCAACCGATGCTGGTGCTTCGGTCGGAATTCAGTCTGGAGTTGCGACGAATTTTGCATCGGTTACCCTCGCCGATGACACAGTTTCATACGTTGCGGCTAACAACACGAACCTGGGCGGCATCGCTGCGGGTAAAAGCTACATATTTACGTACACCCAGCCTGCAAACGCAACAGCTTTGAATTTCACGGCTGTCACTCAGACCTCGATGACCTTGAACTGGACGGATAACTCTTCCAACGAAAGTGGTTTCGAAGTGCAACGTTCAACCGACGGTATGAACTTTACCGTGGTCTCAACAACAGCCGCAGATGCGGTTTCGTTTAATGATACGGGCCTTATACCGGGACAAAACTATTTTTACCGAGTTTTTGCAGCACCTCAAGGACCGAGCAGTGTTCCGGCTTCGGGAAGTCAAGCAACAGTTGCTGCCGGAAATGACACCTGTGCCGGGGCTGGCGGAAACTGGAGCAGCACGGCAACATGGACGGACGGAAGTGTTCCGACCGCAGCCGACAACGTAACGATCGGGTCAGGATGCACCGTAGAGATCGATACTGCGGCTGCTGTGGCCTTTAACGTTACGATCGACAGTGGAGGCACATTGCAATCGCCTGCGGCTGGCGCAGTTACAACGCACAATCTTTCCGTCGGCGGAAATGTTACTAACAACGGAACGCTAGATCTCAGTAACAATTCAAATACTTCTGCTGCGGCCCTTTCCTTTGTTGCTCCGGTGCCAAATGTCACATTTGGTGGTACGGGTGCTGTTACCGATGTTCGGGCGATCACGGTGAACAAAGGCGCTCTTGCAAATACAGTAGAACTTTCGGCCACAAATTTTACGGTTCAAGGTGTGAGCACTGACTCCGCGGGTTTCTTGACCCTTACGAGCGGTACGTTCAAGATCTCAGGTGCCTTTACTGCTACCAACCGCGTCTTTACGACCGCGGCGTACACGATTCCTGCTGCTGGAGGATTGTGGTTAAACAATCCTAACTTTACCGTTGCTGGCCAGAATGGCTCACCAACGAATAGCGGACTACTACGTATTTCGAGCGGCATTTACAATGTTGGAACTGCAACCGGCAACTCATTAGGTGGAGGAACCGGGGCTGTATTCACAATTGAAGGCGGAACGCTCAACACGGCTGGTCGCCTGCAAACAACAAGTACAGTTACGTACAATCAATCGGGCGGAGATGTTAATGTTTGTACCGTCGGAAATACCGCTACGACAGCTTGCTTTGGACTCACTTCAACGACGAATACATTTAACATGTCGGGCGGCAACATTACCCTTGTAACACCTAGCGGTGCTGCCACTCCACTGGATTATAGTGTGAGCACGTCGGCAACGGTCACTTTTGTCACGAACCCAGTTACGACCGTTCTCAACGTTGGCACAGGAGCCGCAGCTCAGAACTTCCGAGTGACGGGTTCTACACCGAGCCTAAATATTCCTGCTAACAAGACCATGAATGTCGGTAGCGGAACTGCAGGTGGAGCTATCTTCCATCGCGGTGCGACTGTCGTTAATAACGGCATCATCGCCATTCAAGGAACAGGCACAAGCTCGAGATTCGATTTTGCCGCAAGCGGTCCAATGACCTATGGCGGTGCTGGTATATTCGGTACGGCAGCTGTTCCATTTGCTGGCGTCGGTATAAGTGCCAATAGTCCGACAGGAAATAACACAACGATCAACTCACCGATCTTTATCAATCGAGTCAATTTCTTTAGTGGCGGATTTGTCGGTAGCAACAACATCACGTTTGGTGACGGTCTTGCTTCAGCGACGGTTATTCAGACCGGAAACTCCACAACGCCAACTAACGCGGGAACATTTGATGTTTCGCCTAACTTTAATATTGGCTCTGGCGGCCACATTCTGCTTTATCTGCGAACGACCACGCTTAATCGCGTGACGGGCTTTGAAATTCCTCCATCACGAACGATTTTGACCTTCACGCATGACGACAATGCTGTTGGCGGAACGCTAGGATTGTCGGGAGGCAACCTTACAGTTACCGGAGTAATGACGCTTACGAACGGGGTGACACTTACCGGTGCATCGAAGATCATCAATAATGGTACAGCCGCTCGAACTAACGGATTTATCGACGGCAACCTTGAACGCAGCTACACAGCGATCGGTACCTACACTTACTTTGTCGGCCAAAATGCGTTCTCGCCCGTCGTGGCCAATGTAACTGCTTTGGGAACCAATCCTTCGAGCCTCATGGCAAGAGCGGTTGATGTTTCGATGATCGGACTTGAAACGAACAAGAGTTTGTCGCGGCATTGGATCCTAACCGAAACCGGTGACCTAACGGCTGATGTTTCGTTTACATACGCGGCAGACGCAGCGGACGTAAATGGAATTGAGACTGACTATCGAATTTATAAAAATGTTGGCGGCGTGATAACGAACGAATGTTCGGGAGCACCTTGCGTCAACGATGCTACTAACACGCTTGGGCCGTTGGTTGGCGTGACGGATTTTAACGCTGCATGGAGTGGCGGTGAAAATAGCATTATCGACACTAATGCTCCAAACACGACGATCGACACTAATCCGACA
>JAEUQI010000008.1 GCA_016789145.1 Blastocatellia bacterium
AGGCAATACCGAACCCGCAAAGGTACTAAAGATCGTTGATGGCGTGCTACAAGTGCAGTATTTCCGAACCGACGAGCGAACCTACGAAGTGTCGAATCAAACGGACAGGCCAAAGGTGCTCTACGTCGAATATCCTTTGCGTGACGGCTGGGAATTGACCGAAGATTCGCCGAAACCTGATTACTCTACTCAGCGATACTATCGCTTCCGCGTCGAACTCGCAGGTCTTGAAGACAAGAAACTCACGATCAAGATGCGTCAGCCAACGACCGAATCGTTCCAACTGACGACGCTCAATCGAAACGACCTACAGCTTTTCTTTAGCAAGGGTTACATCAATACCGAAACTCGCGAGCAGCTAGAGAAGATCATCGATATTCGCTCGCAGATAGCTCAGATCGACGGAACGCTACAATCGTTCGATCAAGAGGTCAGGCAAATAGAGGATGATCAAAAACGAATCCGCGAGAACATCGAGGCACTTTCGAAAACGCCTGAGGCAAAGGTCCTCATCGCCCGCTACATTGCAAAGGCGAATGATCAGGAAACGCGTATCGAAGATATCGGTAAGCAGCGGAAAACGCTTAATGCGCAGAAAACGCAGCTTCAGGCAGAACTAGCGGCCGCGATCAGGCGATTTACGGTGAAGTAGGCGTTCAAATAGAACCGTCGGCCGTTGGTCAAAGACAGTAAGGAAGGGGGCAATCGCCCCCGCTCTTCGGTTAGACGGTGAGTTCTGTTAAGAAGAAGATCGGGAGCGTTGCTCGCCTTCCTTACTGTCTATGCTCAAGATGCACCAGTCAAATGTCGCCGCAGATGATGAAAAGGGTGCGGCTCCTCTGCGAGGAGCGGATGCTTGAAACGCTGTTCTCCTAGGGCTAACGCCCAAGGCTAATTTCCGGATGCCCTGCGGGCAGGAAGAGCACGCGAGACGCGTGCGGTCCGAGAAATTCATTCATTCTGACCGATTGACCGAATCAGGTTGACCGATTCGCTATCTCATGTAAAATCGGTCAATCCCCTAACCTCAATAATATCAACGATTAGCCCTGTGGCACGTGCCTTGTATAAAGAATGGCAGCGTGAATAGCGCGAACTATTTGATGTCCTAGAAAAGGAGCTTGAGGATCATGAACATTAAGGGTTATACAAATGAGCTGATGCGTAAGGTCGCTGCAATCGCGATCGTGGCATCGTTCTCATTTTCAAACGCCCTTGCCGTGGGTGCATATCGCAACGACAACATCAATGTCGTAGCGAACACGTCGGCAATGGCGAAATTCACTACCGACCTTACGAAGCTGGGCCGTGAAGGCAGACTGCGTGAGGACCTAAGCCTTGAGAACGAAGTAATTCGTCTTCTCAACGTGTTAGCCGAAGGTGGTGTTCGTCAGCCGGTCGTCGTTTCGGACGACCCGAACGTACAAGCGATCGTTGTCGAACAGGCCGCTCTTCGTATTGCTAAAGGATCTGCTCCTGCAGAACTCACGGGCAAGTCGATCATCCGCATCGATGCTGCAAATCTGTTTTCGAATTCGCGCTCGGAGACCGAGGTTGCAGCGATCATGAATGCGATCGTCGACGAAGCCATCGCGGCAAACGGACGAGTGATCCTCTCCGCTGACGGTGTCAGCGATCTCGTCGGTGCTTCGGCAGCATCGCAGCGTCTGCTTTCGAGCATCGCTGACGGCAAGCTGCTTTTCGTCGGTACATCAAATGCTTCGAACTTTGCTGAAAAGATCGAGCGTGATGCCGATGTCTCGCCGTACTTTGCCGGCATACTTGTTTCCGAGAGGAAGGCGGAAACGGTTGCCGGCAACGGCCAGACGATGCGTGACGGCGGATATCGCGGCGACAATGTCTCGCCGGACCTCCGTGACATGATGGCTCAGGATCCGTCGGGCAACACTCGTGTTGACGTTATCCTGCAGGCAAAAGATGCCGACAGCGGCGCACTTCGTGCGATGCTGGCAGACGGCAGTGCAAAAGTGAAAGATCGTATCGGCGGAACCGATACGCTCGTTGTCAACATTTCACTTTCTGCACTTAAGGAACTTTCGACCAGCGGTCTGATCAACTACGTTTCACCTGACCGCCCAATGCGTAGCCACGGCCACGTGGAAGACACGACCGGCACGACATTGATGCGTGCACAGGCTGCTCTCAACGGCCGCGCAGCTTACACGCTGGATGGCACAAATATCGGCGTTGCGATCGTTGATTCAGGTCTATTCGCGAATCATAACGGATTCAAAAATGGCGGTTCATCGCGAGTCGTTGCAAGCGTTAACTTTACGAACTCAAACCTATCTGACACCGCTGACGTTTACGGTCACGGAACGCACGTTGCCGGCCTTGCGTCCGGTAGCTCAAATGCAAATGGCGGTGCCTATCGCGGCGTTGCAGTAAATTCGAAGATCATCAGTGTCAAGGTTCTAAACAATCAGGGCATTGGCAACACATCGTGGTTGCTAAATGGCCTGCAATGGATCATCGACAATCGTGCGACGCACAATATCCGCGTCGTTAACTTAAGCCTCGGCACGACGGCCTATGACACTTGGACGAACGATCCTGTTTGTATCAAGATCAAGCAGCTTGCTGAAGCAGGCGTTGTTGTCATCGCAGCAGCAGGTAACCTTGGCAAAAATGCTCAAGGGCAGAAAATGTACGGCCAGATCCACAGCCCCGGCAACAGCCCGCACGCGATCACTGTTGGTGCAACCAACTCGTTGGGTACGAATAATCGCAACGACGACATCATCGCGTCGTACAGCTCGCGAGGTCCAACACGCAGTTTCTATCGCACGTCCACAGGCACGCCTGTTTATGACAATCTGATCAAGCCGGATATCGTAGCTCCGGGCAACCGTCTTATATCGTATCGTTCTCCGGGCAATGTGATGGCAACCGCAAACGCGGCACTGAATTTGGTTGGAGAGGTTCTTGCAGCTGACAGCGACAAGAATATGTACATGAGCGGCACCTCGATGTCGGCTCCGGTAGTTGCAGGTGCCGCTGCACTTCTGCTTCAGGTCAATCCGAACCTGACGCCGCAGATGGTCCGTACGATCATGCAGTACACTGCACAGCCGATCGCCGGTGCCAATAGCTTTGAGCAGGGCGCAGGCCAGCTAAATATGGAAGGTGCTGTGCGTCTTGCACGTTCGCTCCGTACAGATGTTGATTTCAACACACTCGCTAAGGGCACGACGATGGTTCCGACCGGCTGGACAATGCCGACACCTTCGACTACCGTTGGCGGCCACACGTTCCCGTGGGCACAGCTTGTAACCGGCAAATACAACACCGTTACAGGTTCGAACCTGATCTCGCAGTTCCAGACCGTTTACAAGCGTGAGAATCTGATCGGCACAGGTATCAACTTTGCCGATGGAAACTTTACGCTGAACACAGGCACTTACTTTACGACGGGCTTGAATGTCGGCCGCATCGTGACCACCAGCAACGGTGGTGCACTTGGCACCGGCACAACATACCTGACGTACGGTGTGCTCGTTGGCGACGGTGTGCTCGTCGGTGACGGCGTGCTTGTCGGCGACGGCGTGCTCGTTGCAGACGGTGTGCTTGTCGGTGACGGTGTTCTCGTCGGCGACGGTGTGTTAGTTGGTGATGGCGTATTGATCGGCGATGGTGTTTTGATCGGCGACAGCGTTCTTCTTGGTGATGATACTCCAGCAATGCAGTAGTCATCAGCGTATAGATCATAAATATACAGAACTAAGGAGAAACGAAATGCTAAGCCAGATCACACATACTCAAACAAGCCTGACGCTGCCGGCGATAATGCCGACCGCTGCGTCACTTGCCGGAGTCTGTGCCCTGACAAATTCAGACAAAGCCGAAGCATTGAGCTTCTTGGCACTGCGACCGGTTCACACCGTCGTAATGACAAGCTTTATCAATGACAACGGCCTGGAAAGCGATCTGAATCGAGGCAAATTCTTCGGTTTCCGTAACTACAAAGGCGAACTTGAAGGTATAGCTCTGATCGGTCATTCGACACTTGTCGAAGCCCGAACCGAAGCAGCATTGATCGGCCTCGCGCTAAAGGCCAGAACCTCGGAAACAAATATCCACCTCGTAATGTCGAGTGGTGATGTCGCCGAACGATTCTGGAACTACGCGACCGACGGTGCCGCACCAAGGCTGACCTGTAGAGAAGCGCTTTTTGAAACCTCATTCCCGTTCGCAGTCCCGGCAAAGGTCGAAGGCTTGCGAATGGCCGACCCGAGCGAAGTGCTGCCGATAGCTGAGGCACAAGCAGAAGTCGCGTTCATCGAATCCGGCGTGGATCCGATGGTTCGCGATCGCGAAGGATTCCTTAAGCGTGTAGCACGCCGAATTGAACAGGGCCGCATCTATGTCGTATTCGACGGCGATGAGCTCGTGTTCAAAGCGGACGTGATCGCCGAGACGGCAGAATGTGCCTATCTCGAAGGCGTCTATGTCAGCGAAAAGCTTCGCGGAAAAGGCATCGGACCTCGATGTCTCGCAAATGTCACGCTCGACCTGCTCGAACGTGTCTCGAATGTCTGCTTGCTGAGCAACGTAGAATTCGAATCTGCACACCGCAGCTTTGCAAAGGCCGGCTTCAAGCGAACGGACGAATGCGTAACACTTTTTGTTTAACTAAAGAAAACAATAGACAAACAGTGTTAAATCATTCATAATTAGGGAGGTCGTATTCGTACGACCTCCCTCTCGCCTTGGCTGCCAAAGCCGCCGGACCTGTTGTTTAGGCCAGATCGAACAATTCCCTCTCGCTTAACTCATACGCCTGCTAACCACGCGATTAGATCGCAGACGGTATTCGACGGATGCAATTCTCTAGGCTCACAATTGGCTACATGACTGCCGTACTCTTATTGGGGGCAGTGTGTTTGGGCGCAGCATTGCTAAATCTGCCGATCGAGAGCCTCGACATCCAGATACTGATCCTGTCCGCCTTAACCGTGGCGATGGGTTCGCGGATCACTATCCAAGTGCCGCGGTTCAAATCATTCATATCGGCATCGGAGACGTTCATATTCGTCGCTCTGTTGCTTTATGGCGGTGAGGTCGCCGTTGTTCTTGCCGTCGCGGAGGCGTTCGTAACTTCGTGGCGAGTTTGCAACAAAAAGATCACGGTTTTCTTCAACGCAGCGACTCATGCGATATCACTTTCTGTCGTCGTCCTGGCGCTGAAACTGACTGGATTTTATACATTAGAGCAATTGCACGGATCGCCCGGTTATCTGCAGAGTTTCGTGATCGTCCTTTCGATCAGCGCTCTCACGCATTTTCTTGTTAACACTTCGCTCGCATCGATCTACGGTTCTCTTCGTGACTCGACCCCGGTTTGGGAGACGTGGAAGAGCAAGTACATTTGGTCATTCTTTACCTACTTTATTGGTGCCGTCAGTGCCGGAATGTTGGTTCAATTGACGGCCGTGATGGGATTCGGCATCGTCGTTGCGACATTTCCTGTCTGCTTCTTTGTCTTCATGACGTACCGTATGTACATGAAGAACGTCGAGATATCGATGCAGCAAGCCGAACAGGCCGAGCAATACGCAAAGATCCTCGAGGAAAAGTCGGAAGCGTTGCAGGAATCCGAAGGCCGATTCCGCAGTGCCTTTGACTATGCTCCGATCGGTATTGGCCTGCTGACATCTTCAGGAAAATGGCTCAAGGTCAACCATGCGTTGACCGAGATCCTTGGTTACACCGAGGCAGATTTTCTTGAAATGGATTTTCAGTCCATTACACTGCCCGAAGACCTCGGGCTAACGCTCGTCAAGGTCCACGAACTATTGGCCGGAAAGATCCAGAACTGTCAGATGGAGCAACGCTATGTCCATAAGACCGGTCGGACAGTATGGACATCTTGGAGTGTCTCAGCCGCTAGCGACACCGATTCGGGACAGCCGAATCTGATCTTTCAGATACAAGATATTACCGACAAAAAGATAGCCCAAGAAAAACTAGAACATGATGCGACACACGACGCTCTAACAGGATTACCAAATCGGTCATTGTTCATGTCGCGCTTGTCCTCAGCACTTGAAAAAGCACATTCAACTAAGAACTATCGCGTAAGCGTCCTATTCATTGACCTCGACCGATTTAAGATCGTCAATGACAGTCTTGGGCATCTGATCGGCGATCAGCTGTTAAAGAGCATTTCTGAACGGCTTCGTGAAGGTTTGCGTCCCTCAGATCTGGTCGCACGTCTCGGCGGCGATGAATTCACTATCCTTGTCGAAGGCACGTACGATGAGCGCGAAGTAACTCGAATTGCGGAGAGAATTCAACAGAAATTCGGCATACCATTCGAATTGAGCGGCCACGAGGTCTATAGCTCGGCGAGTATCGGTATCCTGCATGCATCGGAGAACCATCTTACCGCCCAAGATATGATGCGAGATGCCGATACGGCTATGTACCAGGCAAAACGTGCCGGAAAAGCTCGCCACGCCATCTTTGATGAGGAAATGCACAGAGCTGCACGCGAAGTTCTCAGACTAGAAACTGACCTTCGCCGCGCTGTCGAACGCAACGAGTTTACCGTCCAGTATCAGCCGATCTACAACCTGACGACGATGGATGTCGAGTACATCGAGGCACTTGCACGCTGGAACCATCCGACATTAGGCCCCATATCACCCGGAAAATTCATTCCTCTTGCTGAAGAGATCGGCGTGATCGACCGCGTTTGTGAACAGATCCTGCGTAAGGTTTGCGTCGAGATCGGATCGCTTAATGATCGTCGCCGGCCCGATGGAAACTACGGCGTCGGAGTAAACCTTTCATGTCGTCAATTTGCTCAGCCCGGCCTTGTAGAATCGATCTGCGGCATCTTGGATGAGACGGCATTTTCTGCAAAAAACCTGAAGCTTGAGATCACGGAATCTGTATTCTTCGAATATCCTGAACGGGCAGTTGATATGCTCAATAAACTACGCGGTCTTGGCGTTGATATTCACATAGATGATTTCGGGACCGGCTACTCAAATCTGAGTTACCTAATGAAACTTCCGATCTCGACATTGAAGATCGATCGGTCGTTCGTTTCGATCGTCGATGACGACGGCAGCAACGACAAGATCGTTGAAGCGATCATCGACCTTGCGACAAATCTTGGTTTACGAGTTATTGCAGAAGGTATTGAAACGGTCGGGCAACTTGAGCGATTGCGTGCCCTTAAGTGTGAAGCAGGACAAGGATATTACCTTGCAAAGCCGATGGCGTTCGAAACCCTTAAAGAACATCTCGGAACAAAATTCTCCAGGGCATTGCCGATATCTTCCGATTCGCCGGAAACGATTCTGACTATTCAATAGGTTACGGCTTTAGAATAAGTTCGAAGGAGCGGCCGATATCTTCGAGCCGCTTTACTACTTTATCGATCAGCCAATTCGGCGTAGATGCTCCGGCGGTGACGCCGACCTTTTCAACGCCGATCAGGTCGTCAGCATCGATCTCTTCTTCTGTCTCGATCAGAAAGCTCTTTTCGCAACTCTCTTTACAAACGGCAAGCAGCTTCACGCTATTTGACGAATGCCGTCCGCCGATAACGTAAAACGCATCGACCATCGTTGCTAGGGCACGGGCGGCATCTTGACGATCGCGGGTTGCCGAGCAGATCGTGTTAATGATCTCGACCTCGTCATCGGTCTTGGATTTGATGGCTTCGGCAGTGTCGAAGAATGTTTTTGCCTTGATTGTCGTCTGGGATACAACAAGGGGATTCCGAAGTCTCGGCAGCGACGCGACCTCAGACTCGTCCTTGATAATGAACGCGTGTTCGGGGGCATAGCCTTTGACTCCGATCATCTCGGGATGTTCCGGGCTTCCAACCACGATTACGTGTCGATCTTTGTCAGCGGCTCGGGCAGCAAGTTTCTGGACACGTGTAACGAACGGACACGTAGCATCAACGACGTTTTTCGCCTTGGCCTCTAGTTCCCGCTGAACCTCCGGCGTAACGCCGTGAGCTCGAATGACCGCAGTCTCGCTCGGATCGATCTCAGACGGCAAATTTATCGTCGTGACGCCCTCGTGAGCCAGTCGCTGCATCTCTTGTTCGTTGTGGATAAGCGGACCGAGAGCCCGCACTTTGGCACCCTCGCCGACGGCCTCTTCGACCATCTCGACTGCGCGTTCGACACCGAAACAAAATCCGTATTCATTTGCGAGCAAAACTTGCATAATAAAAAGCCCCGACAGATAGATTCTAGCAAACGCGGTCTTGAAACTAAACCTGATCTACATTTCGTCCGTCTCTAACGAATAGGTTCACGAAGAAGTACATCCGAGGCCGCAGAAGCGATAGCTGTTATCGATCTGTTAGCACCGCGCACCTCGGCTATCTGGCGAAGAGCTTCGCCCGTGCGTGCCATTAGGCGCATCAGGTCGCCCGGCTCTGCTTTGGTTCGCGAGACCAACAGTTCCCATTCCATGCCCTGAGCCCATCGTTCGGCGGCGGCGGCGGCGGAATCGTTCATATCCTCGATCGGCGGCACGCCGCATCGCCATTCAACGGTCGTCACTTTGCCAATGATCGATTCGAGCGAGTTGAGTCTATCGGCGAGCGATCGTGACGTGCGAATTTCACCATAGTTGCGGTCGGCGTCCGAAGCGATAGATGCGATCATTCCGGCAAACTCGGCAACGCTTGCCTCATTAAACACGCCTTCGCGGATGGCTTCGCCGACGAGCAGCGGTCTGTCGATACGCAGATCCGCGAGCCATTTTCCGTCCGCGGTGACCGATTCGTTTGCGAGATCGATGTAGCCGTAATGATCTAGAACCTGCGCACGGCGTTCGAAATCGTCCCAGATACCGCCCGCGAGGTCACGCTTGTCGCCGGGAGCCGGGCGATGGTAGAACGCAAAGCTTTTCTCCGCCATCTCGCGAACCTGAGCGAGTTCGCCATAAGCATCGAGCAAGTTGAGCAAACTCGTGTAGGTCGCTCGAAACTTGCTTGTCAGAGCATCAGGCTTTGATTTCAGTAGTTCAGCGACCTTCCGAATATTTTGATAAGGACTCGGAACAAGCACAGCAAATCCAACATTATCGCGTCCACGACGGCCCGCACGGCCCGTCATTTGCTGTAATTCGCTCGCCGTCAGCGATCGCCAGCCATCGTTTCCACGAGCGTCAGCATTGCTGATCACGACGGTTCGCGCCGGAAAATCGACGCCCGCTGCAACGGTCGAGGTCGCAAATATCGCATCGAGCAGGCCCGCCGCCATCATCTTTTCGACGAGCAGTTTCCACGCCGGAATGTGTCCTGCGTGATGGGCACCGACACCTGCATCCACGATCAGCTTTCGGTGTTTGTGCGTCGTGATCTCGGGAAATTCGTCTGCCATTTCGTCGTAGATCGCACGACGTTTGTCGATCTTCTCTGCGTCGAACGGCTGAGTTTTGTCGTTTGCGAGATCCAGGGCGGCTTCGTCACATTTTCGTCTGGTTTGCAGGAAAACGATCGCGGGAAGTAGATTGTAGCGCCGAAGTGTCGAGATGATCTTTCTCGGCGCTATCTCGGCATTGCGGTCGTTCATTGCCCGTAAGTATAAACGAAATGGCGTGGGAAATCTGCTACAATCGTGGTTTCAGATACGAATTTGACCTTAGATGATCGACGGAAAAAAGATCATAGTCGTAATGCCTGCGTACAACGCTGCCGAAACTTTGGCTAAAACTGTCGCCGAGGTTCCGCGCGAGGTCGTTGACGAGATCATCGTCGTCGATGATGCGAGTTCCGACCTTACTTCGGAACGCTCTTCTGATCTCGGACTGATCACATTTCGACATAACCAGAATTTCGGCTACGGACGTAACCAAAAAACGTGCTACGCCGAGGCATTGCGACGCGGAGCTGACATCGTCGTGATGGTACATCCCGACTATCAATATTCGCCAAAACTCATCACCGCAATGGCGTCGATGATCGCCTACGGAACATATGACATCGTCATTGGCTCGCGAATTCTCGGCTCCGGAGCGATCGCCGGCGGCATGCCGATCTACAAGTTTATTTCTAATCGATTTCTTACGCTGGCCCAGAATATTTTGATGAGTTCAAAGCTGTCGGAATATCACACAGGCTTTCGTGCGTTCAGTCGCGAGGTGCTCGAATCGCTACCGCTCGATGCGAATTCGGATGATTTCGTATTCGACAATCAGATGCTTGCACAGGCAGTGTATTTTGGCTTTTCGATCGGCGAAGTCTCGTGTCCGACACGCTATGCGGCTGAATCGTCATCGATAAATTTCAGCCGAAGCGTACGCTATGGACTTGGTGTTGTCGCAACATCGATCAGCTACAGGCTCAACAAAATGGGCGTTCTTCGATCGAATATTTTTGATCAACGGCAGCGAGCAGAACTTGATTCTTATTACTACGAGGTCGAAAACAAGGCCGCACTCGCGGCGGGAGACAATAAATGAAACGACGTGAATTTATTAGAGATGCAGGCCTGGCCGCATTTGGAACCTTTGCATTAACGCGTGGCACATTCGCTGAAAGCCGCGTAATTGCTGCGCAAAACGCGACGGTCGCCGGTTTGCAATCCGCGATGGCATCGAAAGATATGACTTCGGTGCAGCTTGTTGATTTCTATCTCAAGCGAATAGCAACCGTCGATAAACAGATAGATTCGATCATCGAGCTCAATCCAGATGCTCGCTCGATCGCTGCAGAAATGGACCGCGAACGAAAGTCCGGCAAAGTCCGCGGGCCGCTGCATGGCATTCCTGTTGTGCTGAAAGACAACATCGACACGGCTGACAAGATGAAAACAACGGCCGGTAGTCTCGCCTTGGCAGACGACCCGACGCCGAAGAAAGATGCGTTTATCGTAAAACGTCTTCGCGAAGCAGGAGCCGTTGTTCTCGCCAAAACAAACCTCAGCGAATGGGCGAATTTTCGAGATAATGATTCGATCAGCGGCTGGTCAGGCCGCGGCGGACAGACTAGAAATCCATACATTCTAGACCGAAATCCGTGCGGTTCATCTTCGGGCACAGGAGCAGCAATTGCCGCAGGCCTTGCGACGATCGGTATAGGAACTGAGACCGACGGCTCGATAGTTTGCCCAGCATCGATTTGCGGAATCGTTGGATTGAAGCCTACGGTCGGCCTCGCATCGCGAAGTGGCATTATTCCGATCTCCGCAACTCAAGACACTGCCGGTCCGATGTGCCGAACGGTCGCGGATGTTGCGGCGGTACTGAATGTCATCGACGCCGCCGACAGTGAAGACACGGTCACGATGCACAAACGCGAGCGTGTCGATTACACAAATTTCCTCAAGAAAGACGGCCTCGTTGGCATGCGTATTGGCGTGGCTCGCGATTATTGGGGACGAAGGAAAGATGTTGACACAGTTCTCGATTCCGCACTTGAGACGCTGAAAAAGGCAGGTGCCGTGCTCGTCGATGTGAAGTTTCCCAATTTGCGGAAATTTGGCGACGCTGAGTTTTTGGTTTTGAAATACGAGTTCAAGGACGGTCTCGAGAAATATCTTCGCGGACGCAATTCGCGCCACAAGACGCTCGACGATCTCATAAAATTCAATCGTGATAATGCAGCGAAGGAACTCCCCTATTTCGGCCAGACGATCATGGAAGATTCGGCAAAGCTCGGTGATCTGAATTCAAAAGAATACAAAGACGCACTCGAAACTTGCCGAAGATATAGCCGCGACGAAGGCATAGATCAGGCGATGAACGAAAACAAACTCGACGCCATCATCGGCCCATCAAACGCACCAACTTGGATGATCGACACCGTCAATGGCGATTGCGGCAGCGGCTATGTCGGCAGTTCGTCGCTCGCGGCCGTTGCCGGTTATCCAAATATCACGGTGCCTGCAGGACTGTTTCGAGAATTGCCGATCGGCGTGTCGTTCTTTGGCAGAGCCTGGTCCGAAGGCACTCTGATCAAGGCCGCATATGCATTCGAGCAGATGACAAATGCACGTCGGGAACCGAAATTCCTGGCGACGTTTCGTTAATTACCTAATTGAGAGATTTGCAAGACCGTCGACCAGCAAGTCTGTTTCGACGGTCATTTTATATGCAGAATGTTCAGCGACCAGCGATGCATTGCCGCCGGTGACGACAAGTTTGGAGTCAACACCGAGTTCGCTACTAATTCGATGAATTAGTCCATCGACCATCTCGACATAGCCGATCACGATGCCCGATCGGAGACATTCGACCGTCGTGTTTTGAATTGTCCTATCAGGAAACTCGATCGAAACCTCAGGCAATCGCGAGGTGGTAAGATGCAAAGCTTTTGAGAGAGTGTGAAGCCCCGGAGCGATCACGCCGCCGAGCAAAACTCTTTCACCATCGACCGCATCGATCGTCGTCGCCGTTCCGAAACTGCATACAATAACGGGCGCTCCATATTTTTCGACTGCGGAAAACACGTTGACCAAGCGATCAGTTCCAGCGTCCTCTAACGGCTCGTAACGGATCTCGATACCGAAGTCATCGCTATTCGTAACAATTCTACAATCGACTTCGAATGTCGATCCGATCGCTGAGGACACGGTCTGGTTCAGTTCGGGCACGACTGAGCACACGATCGCCGATTTGAATTTCTGGTCGAAATTCACCGTTAGAAAGTTAGCGATATCATCGGCCGCTTGGCCGCGTGGTGTAGGAATCGAGGTTCTATAAATTAAATCGTCGCCGTCAAACACCGCGAACTTTGTGTTCGTGTTACCGATGTCAACGGCGAGCAGCATGAGCGTTAGCCTTGCAGCGGAAGGCCGTCGTGGACGATGTTCCAACCGTTAATGCGGCTTGTTTTGAGGCTCTTGGTAAACCATTCGACGGCGGCATTTGCGTCGTCGTAGATCTGGATCGCGGGATGAGCTTCGCGCGGATCGACACGGCAGATCGCGGCTCCGATCGGGGCTGTTTTGATGCATAATAGAGCGATCATCTCGTTCTTCTGCATTACGACCGTGCGGATCTCGACGTCTTCGTTGACCTCATCGAACGCCTCAAACTCGAGCGACGCATCATCCTCGGAGTCTATCTCTTCAAAAAATTCTTCGAGGTCAAAATCAGGCTCCAGACTCATCTCTTCGTTCATACAAAAATCTCGCGATACTACAAACTACACTCTTGAGCCGATAAATTCAATTCGTACTTGATCTCGGCGTGGTTGCGAACAACCAATTCTTCGCCGACACGATTTCCTGTTCGTCGATCTATAAGCTCGCGCCAGATCTCATTCTCGCGAAAGATCTTGTCGCCGTCGGGTATGAATCGATGCCCGCGTTCTACGATGTGATACGCGAACGGGGTCTCTTCGCTCGACAATATCGCTCCCTTCAAGTGTTGTTCCGTCACAAATACACGGATCTGAAATGTGATGTCCGTCGGATTGAAGAACCTAAGGTCGATGTAGTTGTAAAAAACTCCGGCTCCTGACCCAAAAGGCAGAGTGCGGTTCTCATCCGGGAACGGATCGAAACTGTGATGATGGCGTTCGACGACCTCCAACGGAGTGTGCAATGCCATCCAATACAGGAGATTTGCAAGCTGACAAAGCCCGCCGCCGACGCCGCGAACGACCTCGCCCTGCGACAATTGCATTCCCTCGACATATCCCTTCTCGGCTGTAGCCTCGCCTAGCCGATTCCAAAATGAGAACGTCTCGCCGGGCTTGATCAACAAACCGTCGATCGTCGGACACGCTATCTTGAGGTTCGCGACCTTATTCTCTTGAAGTTCCGGATCGGAATTGCCTAGGCGTCGTCGAAGTAGTGACTGGTGTTTTTTGCAGGAATATTTTAATTCGTTGATAGCGAGTTCTGATGCAAATTCGGTTCGCGCCGAGACATCGGCGAGCTGTCTAAACAACCGTTTCTGCCATATGCGTGTTTTGTAAACCGCCGGATGTATCTCTGCTAAACGCCTTTTCATTGCCTTTCGTGCGAGCGTAACCGAGTCACGTCACCTGCCTGCACGATCTTAACTTCTCCGTTCGAGAGTTTAACACGCAATGCACCATTTGATTCCAAGCCGTCCGTCGTTCCTTCGAAAATGTCATCATTTGCGGTAACGCGAACTCGTTTGCCGGAATGATAGGTTGATCGCGAACGCCAATTATCTATTATCTGTCGCGGGCCGTCTTCGCCGTGCAGTATCTCGTAAAAGTATGCGAAATAACGCGTTACGGCTTCGGCAGCCTCGTCCGGTGTTGGCTTAGCTCCCGTTTCGACCTCGATCGAGGTCGCGATGTCGGCAAGCTCCTCAGGAAAACTCGAGCTCGTAAGATTGATGCCGATGCCAACGATAACCACCAATCCTTTGTCGGTTTCGACCGTCTCTGCAAGAATTCCCGAGATCTTATCATCGCCAACAAGAATGTCATTGACCCATTTAATATCGGCTTCAACGCCAAATCCGTCCAAAGCGTCGTGTACCGCAACCCCGGCTGCATGAGTGATCAATGGCAGAAATTGCGACGCGATATTTGGTCGCACGATGATACTTAAGTAAAGGCCGGAACCAGCCTCAGAATGCCACTCACGGCCATGACGTCCGCGGCCTGCCGTTTGCTCATAGGCTAGCACGCAGACTCCTTCGTCGGCACCGCGACGTGCTTGTTCGGCCGCTTCGGTATTGGTCGAGCCGAGCGTTTCGTATTTGAGAATATTGAAGTTCACTATTTCGGAGCCCAAAGCGAATCGCAGTAGTACTTTCGCGGATCATAAAAATTCTCGACAATCTCAAAGCCGCTCTCGGCGGCAAGATCTTCGATCATTCGAAGCGAGTATTTTTGCGATATCTCCATAAAGATAGCTTCCCACGCATCAAAATCAAAGTCACGATCGAGCGATCTGATCCGAACGGTCTGTCGTTCACGGCTCATCAGGAATGAGCGAGCTGAGCCCTCGACCGGTCGGTAATTGGCGTAGTGAACGAACTTAGCAATGTCGAAATTGCCTCCTAGTTCACGGTTAATGCGAGTCAACAGGTTGAGATTGAATCTGGCGGTAACACCCGCCGCGTCGTCGTATGCAGCAGCTATCACGTGCGGGTCTTTTTGCAGATCAAAGCCGACGAAGAGACGATCATTCGGATTCATCGCGGCGTGGATCTCCTTAAAGAATGCGACCGAGCTTTCATGGTCGAAATTCCCTATATTCGAACCAAGAAACAGTATCACCTTACGGCGATCGTCGGCATCACATAGATCCTGCAAAACCTCAAAATAATCGCCTTGGCGTGCGGACATCTTCAGAAATGGGAACTCAGCATTGAATTTTGCGGTCAGTTCCCCGACCGCTTCGCTTGATATATCGATCGGCGAATAGGCAATGTCAGCATTTTGCCCGAGAAAGTGTTTGATCAGAACCGCAGTCTTGGTTCCGTCTCCCGCCCCTAGCTCCACAAGATCAAAACCGCCTTCGACGTCAAACAAGCGGAATATCGCATCTGCCTGCCCACGAAAGATCTCGAATTCGCATTCGGTCAAATAATACTCCGGCAGCTTCATTATCTTCTGAAATAGCCGCGAGCCTTCGTCATCATAGAAATACTTCGACGAAAGAGCTTTTGGCGTTGAGGACAATCCGTCGAGGACGTCAGCGGCGAATTGGTCGAATTCTAGTGAGCGTGAGGTATGCATAATTTTGATCAGCGAGCCAAACGGATTCCCGTGAACTGCCATCGTAGATGTGGCTGAAAAAAGTTTCTGTATGTCGGACGACTGTGCCCGTCTGGTGTCACAACCGATGCTCCTCGAAGAACCATTTGGTTGATCATAAACTTACCGTTATATTCGCCGACAGCACCCGCGGCCTTGCTAAATCCGGGATATGGCAAATACGCGGAATTGGTCCATTCCCAGCGTTTGCCCCAACCAAGATCGGCACTCGCGGATTCCCACTCGAATTCAGTTGGCAGACGATTTCCTTTCCACTCAGCAAACGCAGCGGCTTCGTAATAAGAGACGTGGCAGACCGGTGCGTCCGGCAGTATTGGACGGCGTCCACCGAGTGTGAACTGCGACCATTCGCCTTGGTCAAATCGCCAATATAATGGTGAAGTCACGCCGTTCTGATGCACCCAATCCCAACCATCGGCATGCCACAATCTATGGTCGCGATAGCCTCCCGATTCGATGAAATCGATAAACTCGCCGTTTGTTATGAGTCGCGATGAGATCGAGAATTCAGGAAGGTAAACCTTGTGTCGGGCGAGTTCATTGTCAAAACAAAATCCGTCGCCTTGGTGGCCTATCTCGTAAATACCTTCGTCAAAACGAATGAACTCGCTGTCAACGGTATCGGCAGTCTCCTCCGGAAAGTAGTTCTCTCGATAAACGGGATCGGTCGGATTTAAGCTGAACGTGTATTTCAGATCGGTCAGCAATAGTTCCTGGTGCTGCTGTTCGTGGTTTATACCGAGGATCACCAGATCGGCAAGCTGACGGTCATCTGTGTCGCTTAACAGCCGAATGATCGCTTCGTCAACGTATTTTCGGTATTCGAACACCTTTGCAACCGAAGGCCGGCTCATTGCTCCGCGATCATCACGCGGCGTTCGTTCGCCGATGGTGTTGTAGTAGCTGTTAAACAGATAGGCGAAATCAGGATCGAACCGCTCGTAACCTTTTACAAACTTCGACAATATCATCTCTTCGAAAAACCATGTAGTGTGAGCAATGTTCCATCGAGCGGGCGAGACATCGACTATCGGTTGGGGAATGTAATCTTCGATCTCGAGCGGCTCGCATAGCGATTCGGTGTACTTACGGACCGCCAGAAACTGATCCGTTAGAAGCGGTTTTTCGGATTGTTGGGTGCCTACTGAGTTCATATCTTCCCGTAGTTCTATCCTAATACCTCTCTGCCTAAACGGCAAGAATGGGTCGCATTACTATGACTTTGTCGCATTTATGGCACATGGCAGCCGAAATTTAGACTGCCGGAACTACAAAATACCGTTGTTTAAGCCCATGACCGGAACGTGCGGCGTCGCAGTGATTCCCATTCGAGAACCTGCCGCGCTCGTCTGTTTTCGGTCATGTTCGCTAATGACGCGATGACGTCGTCAAAGTTTTGAGTTGTAGTGATCGTTCGTCTAGAGGCATTGGACGTCTGAATGTCGCGTGAATTTTGCGGTAATGAATGCGTACGGGACAGGTTGCCGTGTGTGTTGCTGGCCATCGTGGTGCCTCCTGATTTTAGGGGCAGACGGCCATTAGGCTTTTGCCTAAGATTCTCTTTCGACCATCTGCGGATGTTTGTTTGTTAGCATCAAGTTCGCTTTACCTCGCAATTCGTACCCACGAGGTTCTGCAATATTATCACCGATCGATCGCTCACGCCAAGAAAAAATATAGACTTCGAGCGGTGAATTTCGTAAACTGCGGAATATGTTCTTTGGTCGATCCAACCTCGCCCTTATTTAGCCGCTCGCGTATCTTGCGCGACGCGGCGTCCACTCACGTAAATTTAACTAAACAGCACACTTAGTAGATAGCGAACACGTTATTCGCTAAACTACTTACTTTTATTGATGTCTTACCGACATTTGACCTTGAATAGAAAAGAAATGGACGAGAAATATTTTGCAAAAAAGATAGAGCAGAAATGGCAGCAGAAATGGGCTGAGAGCGGAGCGTTTCATGCGGAACTGTCGGACGACAAGCCCAAATTTTACGCGCTTGAGATGCTACCGTACCCTTCGGGCAACCTACACATGGGGCATGTCCGCAACTATTCCGCGGGCGATGCACTGGCGTGGTACAAGCGTTTGAAAGGTTTCAACGTGCTGCATCCTATCGGTTGGGACTCGTTTGGCCAGCCAGCCGAAGACGCCGCGGTCAAACGCGGCGTCAATCCTCGCGAATGGACTGAGGAGAATATCGTCACAATGCGAGGCCAACTCGAACGCATGGGCCTAAGCTACGATTGGCGGCGGCAGATGTACGCTCATCGTCCTGAATACTATAAATGGGACCAGTGGTTCTTTTTGAAGATGTACGAGAAAGGCCTCGCGTACAAGAAAAAAACGCAGGTCAATTGGTGCGAAACAGATCAAGCGACACTATCGAACGAACAAGCCAGCGGCGGCCTTTGTTGGCGTTGCGGCAATCCGGTCACTAAGAAAGATCTCGAACAGTGGTTCTTCAAAACGACCGCTTACACCGCTCAGTTACTCGACGACATGGCCGCGATCGAAGATGGTTGGCCTGCGAGCGTGCTCAAACGCCAGAGCGATTGGATCGGGCGTAGCGAAGGTGCTTTCGTTGATTTCAAATGCGGTACCGAAGGTGTCCGAGTTTTCACCACTCGCATCGACACGATCTACGGTGCGAATGCCGTCGTCGTTGCTGCGGAACATCCGATCATTTCTGCGAACCGCGATAGTTTCTCGCCCGACGTTATTGCAAAGATCGACGCGATAATTGCGGAGAATCTCAAACCAAAAGAACGTGACGAAGAGGTCGAGAAAGACGGCATCGACACTGGTTTGAAGGCTACAAATCCGTTCAGCCACGAGGAATTGCCTGTTTGGGTCGGCAACTACGTGATGATGGACTACGGCACCGGAGCGGTGATGTCCGTGCCAGCGCACGACGAACGCGATTTTGAATTCGCAAAGAAATTTAGTTTACCGATCCGCCAGGTCATCTCTGAACCTCATATGGAACATGCTCATCACACGATGCAGGCGATGGCTCTCGAAGTTCCGTTGACCGAGTACGGTGTGCTTGTTCATTCGGACTATTGGAACGGCAAAACTAGCGAGGCAGCGAAAAAAGAAATGACCGAATTCGCCCAAAAGCATGGCTTTGGCGAAGGAGCGACGACGTATCGTCTTCGCGATTGGGGCATTTCGCGTCAGCGATTTTGGGGTTCGCCGATACCGATGATCTATTGCGAATCGTGCGGCGTGGTTCCTGAGAAATATGAGAATTTGCCTGTTCGGTTGCCCGAGAACGCGCCGATAACCGGCACGGGCGAATCACCGCTTGCTAAGGTTCCGGAATTTTACGAAACGAATTGTCCGAATTGCGGTGGAAAAGCGAAACGCGAGACCGACACAATGGACACGTTTGTCGATTCGTCTTGGTACTACTTCCGCTATACAGATCCGCAGAATTCTGATGCACCGTTTGATTCGAGCCTTGCAAATAGTTGGGCTCCAGTCGATCAATATATCGGTGGGGACGACCATGCTGTGATGCACCTTATCTACGCTCGTTTTTGGACGAAAGTGATGCGAGATCTGGGACTGATCAATTTCAACGAGCCATTCAAGCGCCTGCTCACTCAAGGCATGGTCGTCGGCGAGACGTTTTTCGACGACGAAACCGGCAAGCGTGTCTATCATAGGCCGGACGCTGTCAGTGTCGACCGCGATGCTAAAGGCAAGATAACAGGCGCTGTATCAGCAGACGGCAAGCCACTCAAGTACGCCATCGAGCGCATGTCCAAATCGAAGGGCAACGGCGTCGATCCGGACGAAATGGTTGAGATCTACGGTGCCGATGCCTCGCGGTTGTTCGTGATGTTCGCCGCACCGATCGAGAACGAACTCGTTTGGAATGAAGCAGGAATTGAAGGGGCTGTCAGGTTTTTGCAGCGAGTTTGGAGGCAAGTTTACAAGTGGCAGTCGACAGCAGCAGTCGGCAGTTCAGAAGATAGCACGACCGCAAGAAAGCTTCGCCAGAAAACACATCAAACGATCAAGCGCGTTTCCGATTGTTTTGAGGAGCTGCAGTTTAATACGCCTGTCGCCGCCTTGATGGAACTTTCGAACGCGATCGGCGACGTTGGCGAACCGCAGAACGCCGACGATGCGACGAAAGCTGCTGTCGCTGAGGC
The DNA here is from genome assembly GCA_016789145.1 of Blastocatellia bacterium. GTDB lineage: Bacteria > Acidobacteriota > Blastocatellia > Pyrinomonadales > Pyrinomonadaceae > OLB17. Next base: position 19,881 of record JAEUQI010000008.1, read on the forward strand.
TTTGAACGCTCTCGTATTGATGCTTACGCCACTCTCGCCTCACGTTGCGGAGGAGCTTTATTCGGTGCTGGTCGGTAACGAGAACGGAATTGTCGCAAACAACGCTCGATTCCCTGAGTTCATCGAAGAATTCGCCAAGGCGGACGAGATCCAGATCGCCGTACAGGTCAACGGTAAACTTCGCGGCCTCGTGCTTGCATCTCCGGATGCAACAAATGCAGAGCTAGAATCGTTAGCATTTGCAGATGAAAAAGTGATCGAACACACTGCGGGCAAAGAGGTAATAAAAGTGATCGTCGTTCCCGGCCGGCTGGTGAATATTGTCGCAAAGGGCTAATTCGAAGGTGAAAATCTTGCCTGTTGGACGCTACGAACGTATTATTGTTTCGTGGTAAGCTATTGGTTTGTAATACGTTTTGCGATTTTTTAGATGAGAGAGTGTCAGCAATGTAAAGCTTGCTATCCGGACGCCGTGACAAATTGTCCGGCGGACGGCCTGCCAACTTCACATACGATCGAAGGCGATCCCGTACTCGAAGGCAAATATCACATCGAAATGCGGATCGGCCAGGGCGGCATGGGCGTCGTTTACAAGGCTCGTCACGCCTATCTTAAGACGCTCCACGCGATCAAGATCATTCTGCCTGACCTCGTCGGAAACGATCCGCAGCTCGTCACACGATTTCGCCAGGAGGCTCTCGCTGCGGCGGCCATTCGTCACCAGAATGTAGTTAGCGTTACGGATTACGGCGTTATAAACGGCACTTTACCGTTTCTCGTAATGGAACACGTTGAGGGCGAATCGCTCCACGATCTGCTCGCTCGCGAAAAGCGTTTGCCGCCGGAACGAGCTCTCGATCTGATCACTGCCATTTGCGCGGGCGTCGGTGCTGCTCATCATCAAGGCATCGTCCATCGCGACCTCAAACCGCTCAATGTCATGATCTGCAATGACAAGCCGAGCATGTCCCAAGCCGTAAAGATACTCGATTTTGGACTGGCAAAGATCAAATCGGGCGAAGTGCTCGGCTCGTTCATTCAGGCACAAACAACGGGCCTGATGGGCTCGCCATATTATATGGCTCCGGAACAATGGGCGGACGAAGACCCTGACACTCGTGCCGATATTTACAGTCTCGGTGTCATGCTTTTTCAAATGATGGCAGGCGATGTTCCCTTCAAGGGTTCGTCGATACCGGCGATCATGAAGAAGCACGTCAGCGACCCTGCTCCAACGCTCGCCGACATGGGGCTCAATGTATCGCGCGACATCGAACTCGCGATTCAGCACACCCTCGTAAAAGATCCCGAAAAGCGAACGCCGACCGTTGAACAAATGGTTGCCGAATTTCGCCACGGCGTCGATCCTTCGATACACACGTCGCAGATGCCGTCGATGACATCTTTGCCTGTATCGACTCTCAATGTTCTGACACGTCCTCCGCGTGCAAATGTCTATGTCGATAACGTCTCGGTTGGTAATACATCTGATTCAGGCATTTTGCTCCTTGAGGGCATCCAGAGCGGAAACCATCATTTACGAGTAAGCCACAACGGATTTCAGGATTGGACCGGCGACGTCGTTTGCGACGGCAAGCCTGTTGAAGTTGTGGCAGAGCTTAGAGCGCAAGTACCGACAGACCCGAACGCTATTCCGAAGCCGACGTTTCAAACTTTGTCACCTGCAAATACTCAGGCGCAGATGTCACAGCATCCTGTAACGCCGCTTTCGATGCAGGAAACAATTGCTTCGCCATCAGCCACGTTTCAGCAGGAGCCCAAGAAAAAGGGCATCGCCGGACTTATTTTGGGAATCGGAGCTGTATTAGGCCTTTTAGTGGTCGGAGTAATTGGAATTGTCGCTGCGTATATGTTTGGCGTGTTTGGCGGAGGCTCAGGCCTTTCAAACAATGCCAATGCATCGCCGACGCCAAAGACGACAACGTCGCCGGTTGCGTCTATGAAGGCCGAAATGATCCAGTTGCCGGGCGGGACGTTCAAAATGGGTCGTAGTGATGTTTCAAAAAAGAATGAGGTTAATCAAATACCAGCCCATTCGGTCACAGTAGAACCATTTTGGATCGATAAGACGGAGGTCACAAATGCTGAGTACCTGATGTTCGTCGCCGCAACCGGACATCCTGCACCGAAGAATTGGTCAAACAATCAACCGGTCGCGGGCACTGAAACCAAGCCGGTTTCGTTTGTTTCGATGGATGACGCGATCGCTTTTGCAGAATGGCGATCCAAGCGCGACGGCGTTACTTATCGATTGCCAACGGAGCAAGAATGGGAGTTTGCGGCAAGAAACGGCTCGAGATCCACTCTATTTCCATGGGGTGATAAGTTTGAACTTTCGAACGTCGTCATGGCCGTTCCGAGTAGTGAACCGAGCGATGTTGGCTCGAAACCTGCCGGAAAAACGGATGCCGGCGTTCTTGATCTGATAGGAAATGTATGGGAGTGGACAAGCAGTGAGATCTCGGCGTATCCGGGGAGCGATGTTGATATCGTTAAACCCCCAGGAAAGAGGATCGTCATTCGCGGCGGTTCTGCGTACGAGGACCCAAATGAGATCCCGATAACATCGGCATTTAGAGTTGATGTTAGTCCGGACCGTAAAGAAAAGAATCTCGGATTTAGGTTGGTAAAGCCCGGCTAGTGCCAACAGGTGATCGGTTATGTTTAGTTTAAAGCTAAGAAATGGCGTCTTTCTACTCTCCTTAGCATTAGTTGGTTCGCTGAACGCCATCGGACAAGACCTTGGCAGCAGCAACAAGCTCTTTGGTGGCAATAAGAGCACATCAAAGAACCCGTCGGCAAAGCCTAAACAGAAACCTACAAAAAGACCCACAGCTCGCAAGCCTGCCGAGTCGAAGAAGAAAGTTACAAAGCCAAAAGTCGTAAAGCGTCCGGCCGTTAAGACGCCGAAAGCGGATAGCTCCGTGCCGACCATCACGGCTCGCGACGTTGCTCCCGTACGCACGGCACCCAAAGTTGTCGTACAGCGTTCAGCCCTAGAGATGGAACGCTATGAAGAACTTATCGACCAAGGAAACTCGGCTCGCGACGACCGCAATTACGCTGCCGCAGAGGCGGCCTACTTAGCTGCACAAAAACTCGACCCGAGAGACGCCCGGGCGTTCGTCGGAATGGGGAATCTCTATTCTGATCAACAGCGTTGGGAGAATGCGGAAAAGGCGTTTCGCTCTGCAGTCGCTTTAGAAAAGAACTTTGTTGAGCTTCTGACGGCGCTTAGCTTTGTACTTACGCGTCCATTAATGGCTCCAAATATCTCAGAACGCTACGCCGAGGCCGAAGCACTTGCCCGTCAGGCGATCAAGCTCGATGCGAATAGCGCTCTCGCCTATGATGCCCTCGGGGTCGCTCTCGAGATGCAGGGCCAAACGGGTTCCGAGACGGAGACCGCATATCGACGATCGATGCAGTTAGATCGAGATTTTGCTCCTGCATATGCTCATCTCGGACGGTTGATGCGAAAGCTGGGACGAACCGCCGAAGCCAACGCGGCTTACCGCGAAGCAGCTACCCGAGCGATCACAGTCGGAACCAAACTTTTGGTCGCCGACACGATGCACAGCGATCAGCGTTACGCTGATTCACAACCAATACTCGACCTTGCTTTGCGGCTGGACACGAAGAATCCAACCGCACTGACAATGCTTGGACGAGCTAACACGGTGTTAGGTAAGTATGCCGACGCCGAGCGCTACCTCATGCGATCGATAGATGTTGCGCCTGCCTCACCGATAGGCTACGAACTGCTTTCCACTCTTCGATTAAGACAAGGACGACTCGACGAAGCTGAGAGCTCACTCAATCGGTCTGTTGCATATCTTGCACCGTTTGAAAAGCGGCGAGTTGCCTCGCTTTACGAGCTGATCGGTGATGCTTATTCGAAAGCGGGACGATCCATAAATGCGCGACGAGCCTATGCCCAAGCTCGTTCTCTGGATTCGGAACGCGAGACTTTGAAGTCAAAACTTGCTCGTATGTAAAAGCTTGCCCGTTTTACCAGTTTTAGCTGAAATCTAACGTCAATTCGCAATATTACTTGTCAGACGCGTATTTTGTTTACGTGATCAAGGGGTTTTAATTTTTGTGTCAGATCTAATGCTTTGCCCAAAATGCGGCCAGAACTATCCTGATTCAGGCCAACGATTTTGCGATACGGACGGTACTCGATTGGTTCCGGACGATCTCTCGACACGTCTTTCGACCGGCGTGTTCACCCGCATTTTGCCACATCCAGACACGAAAGAATCGGAACTCGATCTCGAGGCGACCCTGAGAGGCAACGTTAGGGTTGATAACCGAAGTATCAGCGAGCGAAGGCGTGACGAAAAGATGGAGGCAATGTTCCAAGCCGCCGACGTTTTAGATCGACCAGCAGCTACGCGACCTTTGGGCCGAAGAATTCTCCCGAATGAGATCCCGGCCGGCCATGTTGACCTTGATGAACGTCATCAAGTGCCGCAACACTTAAACGACTTCGAGCCAGGCTCGCCTAAGAGTTTTGTCGGGAAAACTGTCAAAGGCCGCTATCGTGTAACCGAGATGATCGGCGAGGATAATTCCGGTTATGCCTACTTCGCCGATGATGTCCTTGGCGATGGTCGTCGAGTGATCGTGCGGATCCTTGACGGTTTCGAAGACGAAGATGAAGTGACTCGGAGCATTTATGCCGAAGAGCGTGTCGCTCTATCCCATCTGAATCATCCAAATGTCGCTCGAATTCTAGATTCTGGCTCGTATTCAAATGGCACTGAATATGTGATCTCCGACCATCTCGATGGATTGACCGTTAAAGACCTTTTGTCGATACACGGTACGTTCGAAGCGTCGCGAGCTGCTCGTATCATCAAGCAAGCCGCCTATGCGATCACCGATGTTCAGCGTGAGGGTGTGCTTCACCGAGATATTCGAGGTGAAAACATCTCGATCCTTCCGTTAGACGGCGTCTCGGAACAAGTTACGGTCTCCAACTTTGGAGTAGCGGGTGCTCGGCCTAACGAGGGCAATTTCCGATATCAGTCGCCGGAGGTGCTGCGAGGTAAAATTCCAAATGTAGCCAGCGACACTTATTCGCTCGCCGTAGTAGCGTACGAAATGCTGACTGGGCATCTTCCCTTCGACGGCGATAGTCCTACCGAGATAGTCTCCCAACATAAGTCGCAAAAATTCGCGCCGGTCTCGGATCAACGACGTGGCATTTCGCCTGAAGTCGACGCTGTCTTTGATCGAGCGTTCGCGGTGGAGCCTAGAAACAGATTTCTGTCTGCCCGAGATTTCGGCGATGCATTGTCGGCGGCGGTTACATCATCAACTTTCAAGGTCGAGCAGACTGCAACATCTGTACCCTCGAGCCCTTTAGTTGAGGAGATCGCGGCTCCGGCAATAGAGACCGTCGAACAGGCGGAGAATACTCCGCCCGTTCCTGCACGTCCGCTGTCCACGGACGGCCCTGCGTGGCAGAGGCGTTCCCCGGAGCCGCCGGTCGAGGCAAGTTCACCTTGGCTCAAGATCACTGCGGGAATTCTAGGGATCCTATTGGTTCTCGCAGGCTTAGCGTGGTACTTTCTCATAGACCGGCAACCAAAAGCTGAGACTGTAAACACAGCAGGTCCGGCGATCACCGTACCCGAGGGCACGATCTCATCGGCGGAAACTGTTCGGCCGCCTTTGCCTCGGCAGATACCTCAGCCTGACAATTCAACGTATTTTGAAAACTTGAAGGGCAATCTTTCCGGTGACCTTTTGCGAAATTTCGTGGGCTTCAAGATGTATTATCCAAACACCTGGAAATCGAACGGAGCAACCCCAAGTGCGACCTCAACCGGTCGAGGCAAGTTTATCGACATCTCGCGATCAACCGACGACGGCAAATTGATGGAACAAATGCTCGTCAGCTATTATCCGAGCAAGGGAACAATAGCTGAGGACCGTCCGGCATTTCCGCAGCTCGTAAAGGAAACAAACGAAACTCTCAAGAAGCTTATCCCAAGTTATCAAATGCTCTCCGCCGATGAGGTAAAGATCAACGGTGATTGGCAAGCGTATGAGGTCAAGTTTCAAGGTAGCGGAACATCAGACACCGGTGAACGCTTGCTAGTATGGGGACGACGTATATTTATGCCCGCCGCACGAAACGGCGTTCGAAATGGTTTTGAGATCACAATGCTGGCTACATCCTACGCTCCTGACGACGTTCGCAGCGTCGACGACGTGGGCGTCAAAGGTGATCTGGCGAATATCCTTTACAGTTTCGAGCCGAGTCAGAACTTCTAGTTTTTCCAACTGCTATACCTTCTTATCGCATCCAACACTGTTCTGCCATCGAACAGATAGGTTGATCGCGCTAATTTCGATGTCGCTTCGACGTTGGTAAACTAGAATCAATATGACAGCAGCCACGCCCCTCAGCTCTCTACAGAACCTTTCGTTCGTTCTTCTTTTCATTATCACGGTCGGACTATTCTCGACGTCTCACGCTCAGTCGCCTTCGAAGATCCTTTCGAGAACGAACAAGGCGCTCGGTGGCGAGAAGGTCTTGAAAGGATCGTATTCACAAGAACGCATTGGTTCGATCAAACGCCTTTCCGATGGTGCCGCCGGCCGATATGAGCTAAGAACGGACGGCAACAACAAATTTGTCGAGTCGTACGACATCGCAGGATTTGAGTATGCAATGGGCTACAACGGCCGTTCCGGTTGGAAGCGTGACTCGCTAAGTGGCCTCAGTACTTTTACCGGCGAGGCAGCAAAAGACATCCAGGCAATCGCGCGCTTTTTAAATGTTCGTTGGCTTGGCGCTAAATCAGACCGTTCGAAACTAAGCCTAGGCTCGCCTCGTGAGATCGGAGGCAAGCGAGTCGAAACTATCAATTTGGTTTCAACCAGAGGTTCCCAGATAGTTTTCTATGTCGACCCTGTCACCTTTTTGCCGGTTCGCGAGGAATTCGAGCTTGGCGACGAGGAGCGGACCTTTGATCTCTCGGCATACTCACCGGCCTCAGGCGTACAGACGCCGATGAAGTATTCTGCGGAAATTGGCGGCGAGATCTATGAGATCACATTAAATTCAGTTAATTACGGAACTAGGCCGCAAGCCAACGTCTTCGAGTTTCCGCGAACCACGGGCGACCCTTTGCCTGAGATCCCTAAGCTCCTCGAGGAGATCCGAGCTAATGCGGACAAGATAGAGGGAATCCTGGACAACTATAGCTATACCGAAACTCGCATCGATCGCGAGCCTTCGTCAACCGGACAACTGATTGAAAAGTCTTCTGAAAAACGCCTTCTGACTTTTTATAAGGGCTACCGCATCAATCGCTTAGTAGAAAAGAATGGCAAGCCTCTTTCAGCATCAGATCAGACAAAAGAAGACAAGGATGTCGAGAAACAGGTAGCCGAGATCGAGAAAAAGATCGCCGAAAAGGAGGCTGCCCAGATAAAAAGCGGTGCCGTGGGCCAGCCTAAGGGCGAAGGGCGTGCGTTTGGTATTGGGGAGGCACTGAAAGGCTCGCTACTGCTTAATCCACGCCGTGAGCGTTACAAGAACCGCGACGTGATCGTTTTCGACTACGAACCAAACCCGGCTTTCAAGCCGCAGACGAGAAACGAGAAGCTGTTCTCACTTTGTTCAGGAGCGGTTTGGGTCGATGCCGAAAAGAAACAGGTCGTAAGGCTCGACGCTCAACTAACTAAAAGCGCGGGAAACTTTCTCGCGAAGGCAAAACGCGGTGCATCATTCTCGCTAGAGAACGAACTCGTGAACAACGAGATTTGGCTGCCCGCGAGGGCCGATGTCGATCTCTCGATCAAGATCCTGTTCGCGGGCATCAACATAAACGTGCTCATCCTGTCGAACGACTACCGACGGTTCACGACCGACGTTAAGGATGTGACGGTCGGCAACGAGAAGCCTTAGATCGTTAAGACCAAGCTACCATCGTTGCAAACTGATCCCACGCTTCCGTCTTTGAGATCGCGATCCTAAGCGGCCATGAGATGAGCGAGATCGCAAAGCCGACCGCAAAGGCACGGTTAATCTTGCCGTTCCGATAGGTGTCGTACGCGAGAAAACTTGCAGCGATCAGTGCCGGCACGCCAAAGAACCAGATCGTTCCAAGATCGAGAATAAATGGAAATGGAAATCTCGCGATCGAAGGTCCTAGCCAATTGATCATGATCAACAGCATCAGCCGTTTGTGGCTGGCGGGGTCGTGCCGCAGATAGATGGCCGCACCGAACAATATCGGAAAAACAACCATGTCCGCGATAGGTATCATGAACCATTCATTGACCGAATAGCCTGGGAACGTCGCTCCGCGCCTCAACGATTCGACACCGGTCATCACGCCTACAAAAACCATCGCTGTAGCAACAGAGATCCCAAGCATTCCGAGTGTAATGTGCGTTTTGACGCGTTTTGATGAGACGAGAAGCGCCTGAACGCCGAACAACACGATCCATGCCGTCATCAGAACTCCGTGTGCGATCACAAGTGCGCTCGGTAACGGCGGCCGGTCAAAAAGCGGCTTTAGGTAGAATGTCGGCGCGTAGCCTATCAGGTTGATCAATGGAAATGCGATCGAGAACACTAGAAAGAACTTGTTTTCGAAAGTTAGACGCGACCACCAACTCTGGGTCGGTATCTGCCCCGTAATTGCTGCTGCATTTGCTGCCATAACTGCCTCCGAATAGTTGCTTTATCGACGAGGTGGCATGCAAATGCCAAAACGCCGTCACCACGTAAGGCGACGGCGCTTTGTAAAAAGTATCAACCAAACTACAACAATCGAGCTTTTACGGCTTCGGCTCTGTGACTGTTCGACTAAGAGTTATCATTCACTCAACGGCGCAAGCGCCATAAAATCGAAGTCCGTGATCTCTTCGGTAACCGACAAAACTCGCGGAGCAAATTGATAACGCTTAGAGACAACGCTAATTGTCACAGTTTGACCCGACGGAATGTCGTCAAAACGATAATAGCCGAACGAACTGGTTCGTGCCGTGTGCGTCGTTCCCGCCGAGTCCGTCAAATGAACGACGGCATTTGCCAAGCCGCGATCAGTATCTGTCAGTACTCTGCCGGAGACGGAAACCGACGCAGAGGTTGCCTCAGGAATGCCGTCAGTGCTACAACGAATTGCGTTGGTTCCAGCAATAAAAGTCGTGAAACTCCCGTTTGCGGGAGGCTCGCCGGTGAAGTTATTGGTGGTTGTAAGTGTGCCGGCATTAAGTCGGATCCTGCTGCCGGCCGGTATATTAATTAGCCCCGAATTGTAGAAGTAAATATCGTTGGCCGTAATGGCACCAAAACTTATACCCGAATTTACAACGTCGAAACCCTGAGAGTTTCCGGTGCTGAGAACTGTATAATTGATCGTCCCGATGGCCGACGGAAATGAGGAATTAAAAGCATTGCTAGCTTCGTCCAAAATAAACCGCGGACGAATGTTTGAGCCTTCGCACGCTGCATTGTTTATTGTATAAAGGACGGATCGCTGTAAGGTAATTGTCAATGGAGTTCCGTTTCCGCCGCTAAAAGTCACATTCGCCTGTGCCTCTGCTGGCGGAACGTAAAACGCGAAAACAATAATTGCCGCAATCAGAATTTGTAATTTCAGTTTCATCTTCATTTCTCTTTCAATACTTTTTCTTCACATCTATATAAACGAGAATCTCATTTACAAGCTGTCACTCCAGAGAAAAATATTGTGAAAAAAGAAGCTGTAACCCTACGAGAGTCTGGCCTTAACGGCTTCGCTAACGAGTTTGCCATCCGCGGATTTGCCTGCGAGATTAGCTTGTGCAGCTTTCATTACGCTGCCCATATCCTTCATCGAAGTGGCTCCGGTCGATGTGACGGCGGCTTCGACTGCGGCCGCGATCTCTTCGGCTGTTGCCGCTTGCGGCAAATAAACTTCGATCACGGCGATCTCGGCGGCTTCTTTTGCGGCAAGTTCGGGACGATTCGCATTCTCGTATTGCTCGATCGAATCACGGCGTTGTTTGACGAGTGACTGCAGAGCTTTCGAGACTTCGTCGTCGGTGAGCTCGCTTCCCTTTTCGATCTTGCGGTTCATTAGGTTGGCTTTCACCATTCTTAGGACGCCAAGTTTATCGGCGTCCTTTGCTTTCATCGCGTCAGTCAGATCAGCGATTATTTGTTCTTGTAAACTCATTTCTTTCTCCAAAATCAAAAAGGCCGAAGGCATTTTTCGTCTGCCCTCGGCCCTCGAATCTAAAAACTCAAGCCTCAGACATTTAGAATGTCGACCAGTTCCTGAACAGCCGCCGCACTCTTGTGCAATGCGGTTCGTTCGTCATTCGTAAGCGAGATCTCGATGATCTGTTCGATACCGTTCTTGCCCAGTTTGACCGGAACGCCGACGAAGAGATTCGAAATACCGTATTCGCCTTCAAGGAAAACAGCACATGGAAGGATCTTTTTCTTGTCTTTCAAGATCGATTCGGTCATCTCAACAGCACCGAGCGACGGTGCGTAATAGGCCGAACCTGTCTTGAGCAAACCAACGATCTCAGCACCGCCGTTTGCGGTACGCGTGATGATCGCGTCGAGTTTGTCCTTCTCGATCAACTCAGTGATCGGGATACCTGCGACCGTCGAATAACGAGGCAGCGGCACCATCGTGTCGCCATGTCCGCCGAGTACGAAGCAAGTTACGTTCTCGACAGAAACGTCGAGCTCCTCAGCAACAAAGCAACGCATACGCGCCGAATCAAGCACACCTGCCATGCCCATCACACGATTCTTCGGGAATCCCGAACGGCGATATGCGACCTGTGCCATCGCATCAAGCGGATTTGAAACGACGATGATGATCGAATTTGGCGAATATTTCGCGACTTGATCAGTAACCTGGCCGACGATGTCGGAGTTGGTCTTCAACAGATCGTCGCGGCTCATTCCGGGCTTGCGGGGCAAACCTGCGGTGATGATGACGACATCTGAATTCGCCGTTTCTTCGTAACTATTTGCACCGACGAGCTTTACGTCAAAACCGTCGATCGGTGCGGCTTGTGCGAGATCGAGACATTTGCCCTGCGGCGTGCCTTCGACGATGTCAACGAGAACGACGTCAGCCAATTCCTTAGCAGCGATCCAATGAGCAGCCGTCGCACCTACATTTCCGGCACCGACTACAGTAACTTTATTTCTTCCAGCAGCCATAATTTCCTCTCAAACAGACAGATGTTAAATTGCGTATAAAACGAAAAGTACTATTCTATGATGAGTAAGAAAAACCCGCAAATTCGCGCCTGATATTATGAAGATCAATTCTGTTCGATCGTTGATAGCATTGTTATTAGTGTTGGCATTCTCCGTCGTTTCGTTTGGCCAAACGGCCGCAGCCATTTCCGGAAAACGTGCAAAACGGATCGTCGTTCGAGGTGGCATGGTCGTTGACGGCAGCGGCAAGCCGGCAGCAGGGCCGTTCGATATTGTTATCGAGAACGACACGATCACGCAGATCGCCGGCTATGATCCGCGTGATCCGAATCCTCGTCGACCTGAAAAAGGCGATGTCGAGATCGATGCTGCGGGCAAATATGTTTTGCCAGGCTTGATCAACATGCATGGTCACACGCAAGATGAACGCGGCGGCAAGCCAATGCCTGTCGAATACGTGACGAAGCTCTGGCTCGCTTGCGGCATTACGACGGTTCGTGATGCTTGGGCATCGAAGAAAGTGCTCGAATATCGCGACAAGATCGCGTCTGGAACACTCGTAGGACCGAGAATTATCGCCTATGGCGGATTCCCTGCGGCAAATCTTAATACCGACGCGCAAGTTCGCCAGCGTGTTCGTGACTTAAAAACACAGGGCTTCGAAGGCATTAAGCTCTACACGATGGACCGCGACCTAATGGCGGCGATGATGGACGAAGCCAAGAAGCAAGGCATGCGTGTAATGCACCACGTCGGCGTCGAGGAAACAAATGCGTGGGACAACATCAGATTTGGCACGACTAGCATTGAGCATTGGTACGGTATTCCGGACGCGGCAATCACGAGCGGCAGACAGAATTTCCCATCGAATTACAATTACAACGACGAGGTCGATCGTTTCCGCTACGCAGGTCGCCTTTGGCGCGAAGCCGACCCAGCGAAACTCGACAAAGTCTTACAAGGCATGGTCGATGCAAACGTCGCTTGGGATCCCACGCTGGTGATCTACGAAGCCTCACGCGATCTGCAGCGAGCACAGACAAATCCGGCGTTTGCCGAATACCTGCATCCGGTTCTCGAAGAGTATTTCCGCCCAAATCCGTCGAATCACGGCTCGTATTTCATCGGTTGGTCATCGACCGATGAGACATATTGGAAGGAAAACTATCGCATCTGGATGAAGGCTCTCTACGATTTCGGTCTCAAAGGCGGCGTAATAGGCACCGGCGAGGACGCCGGATTCATTTATCAGATCTATGGCTTTGGGCTGATCCGCGAGCTTGAGCTTCATCAAGAGGCAGGTTTCCATCCGCTAAAAATAATTCAGCACGCCACGTCAAATGGTGCTATGATACTCGGCAAAGAAGATACTATGGGACGAATTCGCGTCGGCTACAAAGCCGATCTGATCGTCGTGAACGGAAATCCCTTGGAGAATTTGAAAGTTCTCTCACCACTTGGCACTGAAGAGGTCAAAGACGGCAAAACCGTAAAGACCGGCGGCATCGAGTGGACGATACGCGACGGCGTCCCGTTTCACGCTCCGACGCTCGCGGCGGACGTCAGGGCGTTGGTTGTTGCAGCAAAAAAGAAATAGCTTTTAGATATAAGCATTTTTTGTGGCAACCATAATCAAAGTCTTAGATACGAAGTGTTGCTCTAACTAAGCCTGGTACCGTACTGAAGGCTAAGGACAACATAATCGACGGCCGGAGCGGTCCGATGGCAGTTGAAATTAAGAAAGTCTTAGCGATTTATTGAAAGCGGATAATTGCGCGGGCTATATCAGTTGGACATCGAACTTTTGCTTTGCATTCCACAGACCAACGTTCACGGAGGCAGTTTGGGTCGAATGTTCGCTTTGGAAAACCACTGAATTCCTACTGATGAGCAGGGAGAGATCATATGATCAAAAAGCTAAGATTGGCCGCAATGATCGTGCTGGCAACGACGATTTTCAGCACGGTCTCAATTTTCTCTCAGACACCCGAACGAGTATTAACGCCCGCCGAAACTGAAAGTGTCCTCGAAGAAGCGGCACGCGGAGCCCTTGAGGCGATAGGCGATGAGGCTGTGTTCGATGCCGTCGTTGAACGGTGGGAGGCTCGTGAAGACTTTGAGGGCAAGACACGGTCACAGATCTTGCGACTGCTGTTTGCCGACGTCCAGGCTGTCATTCAGGACCCAGCGATCCGGACAGCGATCTGGCGGGCGTGGCATCCACCGGCTCCCGTGGCAACGCAACCAAGACCAGCCGCTACGCCCGTCCCCGCGCAAAATTCACAGGGCCTGAGCGAGCTCGAAGCATTCCGATTCGCCACTGATCTAAGAATGTCTGCAGAAGTCGAACAAGCAGCGGGCCGCGTTCCCGCCCTCTATATCAAATGGTCAGACTTAAATTCCTTTGCGGGTAAGACCAGGGCTGAGATCATGCGACAGCTGTTTGCCGACGTCCAGGCTAAGATAACGGATCCTGCGGCGAGAAAAATTATCTGGGATCGGTGGAACCGGCCCGCCGCGCCGACCTTTGAAGAAACCAAAGCTCCGCAGCCCATCCCGCAGACTCCGACTGGTTACCTGGCCGTCGTCTCTAAAGGCAATAATGATCGGCTCGTGAACGAAAGTGTGCCACTGCTCAGATGGGATGTCACGGTCATTGACGAACAAAAGCGGCCTGTTGCCGGTGCACGCGTTGCGCTCAAACTGGTCGCCGGCACGACAGGTTTGGGTATCATCAATTCGGTCGGCGGACGGCCGATCTCGGATGGTGTCGTACAAAGCGCGACAACCGACAACGCCGGTAGGGCCTCATTCGCGGTAGCGTGGACGAACAGCGTTAGATACGAGCTGACCGTAACGAGTGCCCAGGGACGTTTATTCCAATTGGGAGAAATTTCGCCTTACGATGGACCGGCAAGTCAATATTTCTTCTGGAACACAAAGTGGGAACCGTCCAAGACGATCTCTGTGTTCACGCCGGAAGGTGCCGCAGCCTCTAACGGCCGCGAGGCGGCTGAAGCGGCAACTATAGAGCAACTCTTGTTAAGACCGGCAGATGATTGGAGCAGGACCGGATGGACGCCTGACTGGACGGAGCAGGCAGTGAGTATCAACTCAACGTTCGCTGCACCGGTGAGCGACGCGCTCAGAGCCAAGCTTACAAACTATCAAAAGAACGTCGGGGCTTTGAATATACTCAAACTAGCTTTAACACCGGCGTCATTCGAACGGCTCAAGCAGCTTAATACATTCGTGCAGTCGCAGCCGCGCTCGAATCAAAACGCGGTGGTGTCGGTCGATATCGGCGGCAAGAGTGTGGATGTGACCGCGACCTTTAAGCAGCCGCCGAACGCGAATCTATACCAAAGATGCAAAGCAGAGACCGAGGGACAAACAACAACCACTATGGAGTGCGCGCGGGTCCTGGCCTCGGTTGTTCCCTATCAGAAACGTTGGAATGCCATCAACCTCTCATGTCTTGATAACCCTGGCCTCGTGCCGGTTGCGAATGAGTTCGCGGCACTTGTAAGAACCCAACGAACCTTCGACGCGGGGCTGATCAAATACGATTATCCGCTACTTCCGGGCACCGAGATCAGCACAAACGACTATGGCCCTCCGGACACTCGCGGATGGATCTGTAACGCACTCGTAAAGAACGAGATGGCCAAAGACATGGCCCGCGACGGATTTGCTCCCGCCGTTCTCAATGAGGTTCTCGCCGAACAGTTCGAGGAAGTGCGGCCGACGATCACAACCGCCAATATCGGCGGCCGGGTAGAGAAAGTCACCGACCAGGCCGCACTGCTCGACCTGTTTCGCAAGAAAGACCTCATATCCCTAGGCATTGCGGGCATCGGAAGCGATAGTCCGTGGCAGGGCGAGACGCCGCCGCAGTATCGTGCCCGCGTCGAAGCGTTCATCAAAACCACGGTCGATCCGGTTTCCCGTCGCCCGAACGATAACGCTTTGGTCGTCTTCCGCGTGAAATCACTCCACGGCAAAGATCCGGCAAAGGAACTGACGACGATCGGTACATTCCTCGAGATCGAATCGGTCCGTCTATATGACAGCTATGACAGGGCCAATAATCTAACGCCGGAGCGTCCCGACGATACCATCACTTTTCGGGGAAAGGTTCCCCCAGGCCGCCCCGTACCGGATAAGCGCGACGTTGCCGTAGCCGTTTACGGATGGATAATCGGCCTAGGCGAGAACGACGGGTCGTCTCCACATCTCGCCTTAGTTCCGAGGCGGTGGGTGATGTACAACATCCACACTGGCGATATCTACGGTACGACCGAAGCTAGTGGCGACCCTCAATACGAAGGCAAACTGTTCCGGAAGGATCAATGAATACATTGAAAAAGCCCGTCAGCGCTCTCCTCTTCGCTGACGGGCTTTCTCATAAATCGCCGACGGATCTCACCAACCCCCAAACTTAGTATTCCATGGCCTGCAGTATTCGGTATTCGCACCGTCCATGTTATAGTGAGAAAAATTCTGAGATTCGAACAAGTTTTAGTACCTACGTCTCTTTATGTTCATTCCCAAGGACGAATTCCAAAAGATCGACGAACTTTCCGAAAAGAACCTGAATTTACAAGCCTATAAGCTTGCAAAGCCATTCGGCGATATTCTTTTGTGGGATGGAACCGAATCCACATTACTGGCCTCTCACCTCGCTTATGCGCTTGGAGCCCCGACCGCCGCGTCTCGACTAATATCGAGAGCGTGGCATCGCGACAAATCAAATAGCGAAGCCACTTTCTATTATGCGATAGAAATGCTCACCCGCCGCGGCCCGCTGCCAGCGCTGATGTTCATACGCAAGCATACTGATTTCTCGGGCGACGATAAGCTCATGTGTTGGTGGTATTCACTACAGACTCAGTTGCATGCCGTGCTCCGCGATTTCAGTTTGGCCGCTGAATGGCATAAAAAGGCGGTCGAAATCGCCCCGACAGAATCTTGGGTCTGGGTTTCGCGAGCCTTTGCACTTGAGCAACAAGACCGATATGAGGAATCTCTCGAAGCCGCTATAAAAGGCCTAGAATTGGCTCCTCAAAGACGGGCGACTATCTCAGCTGTAGCGCATTGCCTAACTCTACTCGAACGTGACGGTGAGGCTCTCGACCTTCTGACTAGTTCTGCTGAAATGGTTGAAAACGGCTGGATCCTAAAGCAACTATCGGACCTGCAGGCAGAACTCGGCTCGTACGACCAGTCGTACACATCACTGAAGCGTGCGATGGAACTGATGCCGATGCTTGAGTACGAGGCCGCAAAATGGCTCTACGGCGGGCTGTCAGATGCAGCGTACATGAAGGGCGACTACGCAGAGTCTATAGAATTCGCCGAGAAGGCTGGCGGCAAGTTCTTCGAAACAGCTGTCGAGAACATGCGAACGGCCGGGCCAAATCCCAAGCGTGTTCAGCTTGATGTTGGCTTTCTTCGGCAACATCATGTCACGTGTGCCCCCGCTACCGTTTCGAATATTGCCCGATACTGGAATAGGAATGCGGACCACCTCGAACTTGTAGAAAAGATGTGTTACGACGGCACACCTACCTATAAGGAGCGAGCGTGGGCCGAATCGAACGGTTGGAAAACCCGCGAGTTCACACTTAACCGAGACAATGCCGTCGAGCTACTTGATCGCGGCGTGCCGATGACCTTGGCAACGGTCTTCCCGGGTGGCGGTCATTTACAGGCAATAATCGGGTTTGATGAACGGCGCGGAACATATCTATTGCGTGATCCTTACCATCGGCGAACAGGCGAAGTCCTTGCCAAGGAATTGGAGCATGACCAGCGAGCTAACGGACCTCGTGTAATGGCTCTCGTACCTGCGGAGAAAGCCGATCTCCTAGAGAACCTGACATTCGATCTCCTCGAAGGTGATATTTACGACCTGCTCTATGCAGTCGAAGATGCTCTCGAACGTCATGACCGCGAAGAGGCAGGCAAACTGCTGACGCAGATCGGGGAGCGGTTTCCAACACATAGGCTTTGTCTCGCTGCACAATGGTCAGTTGCAAGCTACGATGCGAATTCGCCCGGTGTTCGATCTGCATTGCAAGGCTTGCTGGAGCTTTTTCCTGACGACGTAAACCTTAGATTGAATGATTTGACAGTTTCCTCGCAATTGACAAGTCGCAACGAAAGGCTAGAAAAATCGGAATCTTATTCCAAGGCAAAAGAGACAGATGCTCTTTTTTGGCAGATGTTCGGAAACGAACTTGGACTCGACGCCAGAGAGCACGATCGTGGAATTCGATGGCTTATGCGGTCGCTTCGTCGAAATCCAGGCAATGCACTAACTTACCGGTCACTTGCGGACATATTATGGTCAAAAAGACGATTTGAGGAGTCGGCTGAACTGTACCGTATCGCAGCTTCGCTCAATGACAAAGATGAAAATCTAGCATATGCATTCTTTGTAGCAATGCGGCATCTTAGGCGTGAAAACGAAGCTCTCAAGATCTTAGACGACCGAGCTAGACTATTCATTAATCAATCAGGGCTTCCCGTCCGAAGCCTGTTCAACGCCCTACGCGAGTTGGGTAAGGTCAAGGAAGCTTTCGCTTCGTTAGACAAGGCATTGGCAATGCGGCCAACCGACGGTGAACTTCATTTATTTGCGGCGGATGTGAATGCAAGGTTTGGTCGTTTCGAAGAGGCAAAATCGCTCCTTGAGAACGCTGAAAAGTTCTCGCCTGCCTCGCAGTGGATCCGAGCATCGGCTATCGTCTCTCAGTTGAACGGCGATCTTGAGGCATCCCGTCAATTGTGGCGACGTGTGCTCGGCATCGATCCGTCCGCTTACGATGCTCACGAGAATATTGCCTTTCTTACCAAAGGTCTCGAAGGTTCACTTGCTGCAAAAGATCACCTACGCCGCGCATGTCGAAAGTTTCCTTTAAATCGTGGCCTCCAGACACTTCGGCTCTATTACCTCGACGACGAGGCCGGAGAGGCGATCGCCGTTCTGCGTGACCTTTTGCGTCGGGATCCGAGCGATTCGTGGAGCCATCGCGAACTTTCTCATTGGTATCGCCGAATCGGGAAATTCGATCGATCTCTTGAGTCGGCAGAGGCCGCAATTGACGCTGATCCGAATGATAGTGTGAGTAGGTGGTTTCGAGGTCAGGCCCTCGAGGCGCTTGGGCGATTTGACGAGGCGATCGTCGATTACGAAGCAGGCGTCAGAAATTGGGTCGATCACGGTTATTCGATCTCAAGTTGGCTCAACCTGTTGAGAACGAAAAAGGAATCGCTCGCGGCGTTGGATGTCATCTGGGACGAAGTCATGAACCGATCGATTACCGGCGACGGCCTTTTTGCCTTTCGGGAGGAATCGCGTAAATTTCTCGACAGCAAGGAACTTTTGCGACGGTTACGTGAGTTTGAAGCTGAGAATCCTCAAGCCTGGTTCGCTAGCTCAGCAGTCGTTCAACAGCTTGTTGACCTAGGAGAAACGGACGAAGCATTGTCTATCGCCTCGGACGCCGTTGAGCGATTTCCGCTGGTTCATCAGTGTTGGCTTGACCTTTCTGTAGTACACAAACTCTGTGGAAATTCGGACGCCGAGATCGAGGCACTTCGCAAAGCGGTCAGCATCAATCCTACTTGGAGCTACGGCGCTCAACAACTCGCCGAGGCGCTTGAGCGGACAGGACGATATGCAGAAGCGAAGGACTCCTTGGTGACTGCTCTTTCGCGATTACCATTTGACAACTTTCTCCACGGCTATCTTGCCAGTGTTTATTGGAAATTGAATGAACGTAAGAAAGCGTTGGATGCACTTCGTGATGCCGTTATTCTCGAGCCAACTTACGAATGGGCTTGGAGATCGATCCGGGTTTGGGCGGGCGAGGCGGGCGACGATGACCTACCGGTCAATTTAGCTCGCGAACTTACAACTCGTAAACCTCGCGATCCGAGATCCTGGACCATCCTCGCTGAGATGCTCGAACGTGGCGCCTTTTCGCAAGAACAGCTCGACGCTGCGGAACAGGCATTGAAGCTCGATCCGAACGACACCACTGCCTTAGCGATAAAAGCGAATTGTCTTGCCGACGCCCGAAGGTATGAAGAAGCGATAGCAGTTTGCAATATCGTGATGCCAGACGGCCATCGACCAGAACAGCTACAATTTGTTGAAGCCGGCATCGAAATGAATCGCGGACGCGTATATCGCGGACTCGAGATAATGCAAAATCTGACCCGCCGAAGTCCAGGCTATCTGCCCGGCTGGGCGCGGCTTGCCGACATCTATCGCAACGACCCGAACCGTTCTAGTGACTACCTCGAGGCAGCTAAACAACTCGTTCGGCTCTCGCCTCGCGAGTCGACCGCGTATGGATATCTCGCCGAAGCAAGCATTCAGTGCGGTAAGCGAGATGAAGCACGTGAGGCATTGCAACAAGCGGTTAATTTGGATCCAAATTATCAGTTCGCAGGCGATACGTTATTCTCGATGCTGATCGAAGACGGCGACACCGACGGTGCCGCGAAACTTGCAGAAAGCCTGACGAGGTCTGCAAGTGAGATCGGTCTGCCAATGGCGATCGAAGTTGCGGCCAAAGAGAATGACCGCGACCTAGTGCTCACATTGATCGCAAAGATGCTTTGCTTACCGGTAGTAGTCAAAGAAAAGGCTGATGCGGCGATTGAAAGGGCGACGAAGCTTTTTGACCGAAAGGACACATCGTTAGAAGAGGCTCTCCGCGAGCTATGCAAACAGGATGGAACAGGCCCTATCGCTGGACGATATCTGATCGCGGAAGTTTGGCGGCTCAAGGCTCGCCCGGGTTGTGAAGAGATCCTAAGCCAGATAGCGGAGAACCAAAAATTGTGGGCTGAGGCGGCCAGCCGATATATGGAGATCTTGAATGCGGAACAGCCAAGTGAGTTGGTGAAATTCATCGACAATAACTCTAAAACATTGGCCGACGACAACGAGACGTGGGCTTCAGTCGGCTATTATCTCAGCAATACGAACTATCATCACCGCACGACGCAGTGGTTCGCCGATTGGGAGCAGCGCGACGGCCTAAAGCCGTGGATGTTGTGGAACTACACGATCGTTCTCTGTCAGAGCGGTAACGCCGCCGAGGCTGAGCGGGTCAGCCGTGCCGCCGTGAACCTAACTTACGACGATACTGTCAATCTTCACCTGACCATGATCGGGCTCGGAGAGTTTGGTCGGCGAAACGTTGACGAAGCAAGAACGATCCTTGCAAGCATTAACTCGCTCGGGATGAACAATTGGGATCGATACTTCTATGACCTTCTCGAAGACGGATTGGCCGCCGCCGGATCGGTGGCCGTAAACGATCGAGAGGCGGCGATATCGATCACCGATGGCTTGGTAGCGAATGCATTCGCTCGTGACCCGAAACAATCGGACCGAATGACTCGTTATGCAACCAAGACTGTGCTCGATACGGTGCTTGATCTGATAGGTAGACGCTGGTACACATTTAAAGTCAAGGCGAAGCTATTGTTCTATTCGATCTGACCAAGAAAAAGCCCGTCAGCGCTCTCCCCTTCGCTGACGGGCTTTCTCACAAATGGCCGACGGTTCTCGCCAACGGCCAAACTTAATATTCCATGGCGGGCAGCAACAGATCTTCTGTTAGTTCGATCTCGAACCTTTGCCCTTGTTTGATTCTTAATTCGCGTCCTTTTCGTACTGCCAATGTGCCGCCGCCTAATCCTGCTCCAACTGCCCCGCCGATCAAAGCTCCGTTGTTGGTGCCCGTCGCATATCCAATAAATGCTCCTGCCAAAGTGCCGCCGGCGAAACTGAGAATGTCCAACGTTCGCCTTGATTCAGGCTTGAATTTCGTGAGCGTTTTCGACGACACCGAACGTCTGATCTCATTCCCTATCCAAAGTTTGTCGATCTCGATGACGATTCTTCCGTCTCGCGAGCCAATGCCGGCGGACTGCGTATCGATGATAGTTCCTTCGAATTTCGAGCCCTTTGGCAGCAAGACCACGCCGTCTTTTGTAAAATTCTCAGCCAATCGAGCGACAAATGTGTCATTCTTAGCTGCCACTGAAGTACTTACTTCAACCTCCATCGACAGACTTAGCTTCGTGCCCTTTTGTAAGCGATAGCTTGTGTCCCCCTGGGCTTTCGCAAAAGTGAGATTTGCAAAGATCAGGGCTGCAACAATTGCAGTTCTTCGGACGCTAAACGGTGCCTTCATTCATCACCTCCGTGACACGACAAGCATCGCTCGCCGTTCATGATGCAATGGTCGTGCCATTGCCGCCTCGAAATTTCAAACGATTGATTACCTAGGTTTGACGGTGTGAACAAACGATTAGTTGTCCGCAAGGCGCCCATTTGGGCCACGGTTTCGTGAGGAGCTGCACGATATAGAATACTGTTAGTTCAGAATCGGATGCCCGCCGCCTTTACTATGATCGGCAGTTTCGGAATAACGCTGGCGGTCGTTGTGGTATAGAACAAGGTGCTCTCCTTCATAACGAACGACCTCCGAAATGCGCGTGAATTCTTTGGTATGTTCCGCGATGAGAAAAGCACAAGGATTCAATGCCACGATCATACCTGAGGCATAAATATATCCGCCCTTATCGTAAATGCTACCCGCATACTGAGCCGCATCGACTGCAATATCCGGCGAATAATTGCCATCTATATTCTTCGTGCGGTCCGCATTAGCAATGTAAATCGTATAGTCAGAATAGCTTAGACGCTTTTTATACTTGTTCTTACGTCCTATCGCAAAAAGATCCGTCAATCCACTATCAACCGCCGCCAAAACTTTAGCCGACGGCCGCTTAACGCCATAAACAGCAGCTCCCATCGGCGTTCGTACTACGAATCCGAACTTGTCCCCCGAGATCCGCTCAGCCTCGGCCAATACAGTTCGATTCTGTGCAACGATAGAAATAGTTGAACTCAGAAAAATGGCGAGAAAGAGAGGAGTTAGATGCCTAAGTTGTTTCATTTGCGAATGCCTCCAAGACCCTCGTGGCAATCAGCGTACCAAAACAAATGGTACTGGGGACGGGAATCGAACCCGTACGTCCCTAAGGACACAGGATTTTAAGTCCTGGGCGTCTACCAATTCCGCCACCCCAGCACGATAGAAGAGATTAGCATGTGCGCTGCGTTGATAACAATCAACGGTGTTAAGACGTGTTATCATTTACGCGAAAGTTATGGACAACATTGGCTGGATAATTTGGTTGATCTTGGGCGTGGGGCTGATCATTGCTGAGATATTCACGTTAGGGTTTGTGCTGTTTTGGTTTGGGATCGGTGCATTGGCGGCGGCCGTCGCGGGTTGGCTCGGGCTTGGGTTCGCGGGGCAGTTCCTTATCTTTGCCGTAGTTTCGGTTGCAATGACCGTTTTGTCACGAACTATACTTTACGACTATCTTCCGCACGGAACAGGCGGCAGTTTGAAATCAGGCGTCGATTCATTGCCTGGCAAGATCGGTACCGTTACCATTGCAAGCAAAGGAGCTCTCAACGAAGGAGCTGTTCGCGTTTTCGGCTCAGAATGGACAGCCTTCCCGATCGACGAAGATGTCGTCTTGACCGAAGGCGAAAAGGTCGAGGTTGTAGAAGTTCGCGGATCATCGATCTACGTAAGAAGATCTTCTAAAGAACTGGGTGGGTGGAAACAAGACTAACGAATTTCTGCGGTGTCTTCCTCGTCGAACGACTGATCAGCGGTATCGTGGATGCCGCCGAGGTCTATCATTTCTAATTTGACGTCATCGCCTTGAGGTTTTGGCAAGGCGTCGCCTGAGAATTTTGCAACGATGACAGTTATGTTGTCCTCGCCGCCGTTTTCGTTCGCTTCGCGTACTAGATCGACACAGGCGTTTTGCAGCGCATCGTAATTATCCAGAACCGCACGCTGCATACCTGCGGCACTTACCTTGTTTGATAGCCCGTCGCTGCATAGCAAAAACACATCTCCATCGTGCGGCTGAACGCGTGCTGATACAGGATAGATCTCGTTCTGCGCTCCGAGAGCCTGCAAGATGACATTCTTGAGATTGTGCGTCTCAGCTTCCTCGGGTGAGATCTGTTGAGCGTCGATCAATTGTTGTACAAGCGATTGATCCTTGGTGACCTGATAGATCTTGCCGTTGCGAACCAAATACGCTCGGCTGTCGCCTACCTGAATGATATCCGCAGCGGTTGGTGTGACGCCCAATCCTGTAAACGTCGCCCCCATGCCCTGAAACTGTGGGTCAGTTCGACCTTGGTCGTGAATAAGATAATTAGCATTGACGGTAGCCTCGTAAAGTCGTGAGATAAGATTGTGGTCGAGGCTTTCGGGTGCTAGCGTCGCGTCGAGGTCTTCGGCAAGCAGATGTTCGCTGACGGTTTCGACCGCCATTGTGCTAGCAACTTCGCCTGCAAGTGCGCCGCCCATGCCGTCTGAGACGGCCAACACGACGCCGTTGTCATCGACCGCAAAACGCTGGCTTTCGATGACGAATTCGTTGTCCTCTTGATCGCCGGTCCAGCGTTTGGCCTCCGAAATATTGAGCAGCAGATAATTATCTTCGTTGCCCTTTCGAACTCTGCCTATGTGCGAGGTCGCATGTATCTCAACAGTGAACATAGAAAACTTTGTCGAGTGTATAAACTCGAAAGCAATGAGTCAAAACGTGAAATTAGCTCAGCGCCTGATCAAGATCGGCTAAGATGTCCTCAACATCTTCGATTCCGACCGAAATTCTAACAAGCCCATCCGTGATGCCGAGAGAATCGCGCTTTTCCTGCGGCACTGATGCGTGCGTCATCGACGCAGGATGTGAGATCAACGTCTCGACGCCACCCAGGCTTTCACCAAGTGTACATAATTTGACGCCTTCTAGAACCTTTTTTGCGTTCTCAAGCGAGCCAGTTTCAAATGCGACCATGCCGCCAAATCCGCTCTGCTGCCGCTTCGCAAGTTCATGCTGCGGATGCGAAGTAAGGCCCGGATAGTATACCTTTTGGACCGCGGGGTGCTCGGCGAGAAAGTTCGCAACGATACGGCCGTTGCGGTCGTGAGCTTCCATGCGAACCGCGAGCGTTTTCGTTCCGCGAAGCACCAAGAACGAATCGAACGGCGACAATATGGCACCGATGCCATTTTGCACAAAGCCTATCCATTCGGCATCGGCATCATCGTTCAACGCCACAAATCCTCCGACACTGTCGCTGTGACCGTTAAGATACTTGGTTGTCGAATGCACGACGATATCCACACCGTGCTCGATCGGACGCTGAAAGTACGGCGACATAAATGTATTGTCACAAACGACCTTAACGCCGCGAGCGTGTGCAAGTTCGGAAACTGCTGCGAGATCCGTGACAGACATCACAGGATTGGTCGGCGTTTCGACGAACAGCATTTTCGTATTCGGCTTGAATGCGGATTCGAGGCTGGCAACATCCGTGGTATCAGCGAGATCGAACTCGACTCCGTAATTTGACAGTATTCGATTAAACAATCTGAACGTGCCGCCGTAAGTGTTGTCGCCAAGTATGACATGGTCGCCCGCCTTTACGAGCTTGAGAACTGCGTCTGTTGCTGACATTCCGGACGCAAACGCAAAGCCATACTTCGCACCTTCTAATGCAGCGATATTTGCTTCAAGGGCCGAACGTGTCGGATTTTTCGTGCGAGCGTACTCATATCCTCCAGTCGGCTTGCCTAGGGCCTCTTGCTTATATGTTGAAGTCTGGTAGATCGGAACGCTAACCGCTCCGGTTGTTGGGTCAGGTTCGTTACCTGCGTGAATAGCTTTAGTTGCAAATCCCATAACTCAAGCGAAAACGCAATATTTTATCCTATTTTAGGTCTTACGGGCTAACTACGAGGCAATCAATTTCAGAAAGACCTATTGATGCATAAGCAGGGATTTATTAAACTGTAATTTTCATAAGTCATTCGATGGATATCAACCAACTCGAAGTTCTCGCTACTATAGCTCGCGAACGCAGTTTCTCTCGTGCCGCGGAGGTTCTTGGCCGTTCGCAGCCTGCAGTTAGTCAGGCGATCTCGCGGCTGGAGAGCCAGCTAGGCGAAACGCTTTTTGATCGCTCGTCAAAAGATGGAACCTTGACGCCAGCTGGCGAATTGCTGCTCGAACATGCTCATCAGATCCTCAATATTCGCCGAGACGCCGAGACGTCGATCCGCGAACTTCGGTCACTTCGCAACGGCAAGGTAACAATAAGCGCGAATGAACACACAGTTTTTTATTTGTTGCCAAAGATCGCGGAGTTTATGACCAAACACCCGAACATCAAGATCGAGGTCAAACGCGGGGTTGCAAGCCGAATTCCAAAACAAGTGATAGCTCGCGAAGCGGAACTTGGCGTAATTTCATTTACGCCGGCTGATGATTCGGTTCGTTCGATACCAGTTTTCGAGGACGAATTGGTATTGGTTTTGGCTCCCACGCATCGGTTTGCGAACAAGGAAACCGTTACGATAAACGAGCTTGGAAATGAGGTGTTCATTGCACATAACGCGGTCTCGCCGTATCGTCAGCGTGTGATCGAGACATTTGATAAATACAGAGTCCCTCTCAGCATTGCTGTTGAGTTGCCTTCACTCGAAGCAATTAAGCGGCTCGTCGAACAAGGAACGGGTGTTGCCCTAGTGCCGAGGCTGACTGCTGAGAGTGAGATTGCTTCGGGTGCGTTGATCGCCATTACGGTACCGGAAATGCGGCTCAAGCGAAAACTTAATATTATCTATCGGCGTAATGCCACTCTATCTCATGCTGCGTCAGCATTCTTAGAAATTTGCAGGTAAATTGTGATTAGGCAGGTTTACTATGAGAAAATAGCGCGATTTTGCGGTAAACTGTTCTTTAAGTTTAGCTTAAACAAACTGAATCTAAGCGCCACAAATTTGAGGTTGTAAAATGACTGACCAGATGAGTAGCGTCGCCGGCGAGCGACGTGATTCAGATAGGAAAAAGCTGATAGTAGATGTCCGTTTTGCAGGCGGCGACAGCACCGGGATCGCAAACACGCGAGACATCGGCGTCGGCGGACTTTACATGACAACGGCTTCGGATCTGCCAATTGGAACTGAGATCGCGATGACGATTAGTGTTTCCGGGCGTTCGATGCGGCTTGGCGGTGTCGTTGTCTATGCAGATCCCGGGCAAGGTGTAGGTGTTCGCTTTCGAGATCTTGGTGATTCGGAACTCGAATTATTGAAAACGGAAATAGGCGCGTAAGGATATTCAATTTATGTTCGATCAGTTCACATTAGGCATCGAGGAAGAATTTCAGATCGTAGACCCGGAAACACGCGAGTTAAAATCACACGTTTCCGAAATCCTGGACGAAGGCAAAATGCTGCTCGGCGAGAAGATCAAGCCCGA
Source organism: Blastocatellia bacterium (assembly GCA_016789145.1). Taxonomy (GTDB): domain Bacteria; phylum Acidobacteriota; class Blastocatellia; order Pyrinomonadales; family Pyrinomonadaceae; genus OLB17. The sequence goes on from JAEUQI010000008.1 coordinate 46,501, forward strand.
GATGATCCAATCGATGATCGAGGTCGGCACCGGCGTTTGTGCAAATATTCAAGAAGCTCGCGAAGATCTGTCGAAACTTCGATGCATTATCTCAGGCCTTGCCCGCAAGAAGAATATGGCGATCGTCGCTGCATCGACGCATCCGTTCTCGAAATGGTCTGAGCAAGAGATCTACGATGGTGACCGCTATAAGCTTCTTGTCGATGAACTACAGATGGTCGCTCGTAGTTTGCTGATCTTTGGTTTGCACGTTCACGTCGGCATTCCGGATCTTGAGAAGCGAATTCAGGTAATGAACGCGGCTCGATATTTCTTGCCGCACGTACTTGCGTTGACGACTTCATCACCCTTTTGGCTCGGCCACAATACCGGCCTCAAGTCGTATCGAAGTGAGGTTTTTAAGAAGTTTCCTCGTACTGAGATCCCCGATCATTTCGAATCGTACGCTCAGTATCAAGCGTACGTCGATCTGCTCATAAAGATGAACTGTATCCCCGACGGTTCAAAGATTTGGTGGGACGTTCGGCCACATTACAAATTCCCGACACTCGAATTCCGTATCTGCGATATTCCAACACGCGTCGACGACACGATAGCGATCGCTGCATTATTCCAGGCGATCGTCGCCAAACTGATGGTGCTGAATGAGGGCAATGTCGGATTTCGCATCTACCATCGCCGTCTGATATTGGAAAACAAATGGCGAGCTATCCGTTATGGACTCGATGGTAAGTTGCTCGATCTAGGCAAACAAAAAGAGGTCCCTGTTAAGGACCTCATTCACGAACTGTTACAGTTTGTTGACGAAGTGGTGGATCCGCTTGGCTCTCGCGAAGAGATCAACCACATCTACACGATGCTAGACCGCGGCACGTCTGCCGATGAACAACTAAAGGTGTACGAAGAATCAGGCCACGACTTTAAGGCAGTGGTCGATATGCTGATGACGAACACACTCGAGAATGTTCCCGAAAATTGCTTTGGCTAGTAGATCGAGACCGTCAGTGTAAATGACGTTGCGCCTCGGCAATTGTTGAATATATCAATGATATTGTCGCCCTGGTCTGTCGTGTAGGCTTGGCTCGTTTGCCCATTTCCCAACACAACACAACCATTTCGCGAACTAATATTTGCCGAGATCGTCTGCCCCGCCCTTGCACCGAGAACATACTTTCGCTGAGCATTGCTGGCAATGGTCGAAGATACCGTTGCGGATGTGCGGCCACGGGCAAATCGGATGCGCGTCTGTGCCGCTGCTTCATCAACATATAGAGTTAGTAGAAGCATCGCGACAAAAGTCACAGTAAATAGCCTTTTCATATTGTTCTCCAAAAAAAGCTTGTGGACTTACCCATTATTGCCCGAATCTTCAAAATTGCAAATAAAAAAACACTTAGATCGTCTCTAAGTGTTCTTCCTGTCTAATTCACTTAAGCAGCTAGGCCTTTGCACCGTGCTCAAGGGCAAGGCGTAGAAAATTCTCAAACAAAACACGTCCGTCGCGGCTTTCGTTCTGGTGTTCCCAGCGCGTTGGATTCTTTCGCCAGTCTTCGAATGATTTTTCTAGGTGAAACTGAACGCAATAAATAAGTTGGCCTTCGTTCGCCTTGACCATCATTTGGTTCTTGCATAGGTATGAGGTCGCAAGCAATTTGAATCCCTCAGGCACGCCATCGACTTGAACACCATGATTCTGCCAAACGCGAAGAATGTCGTCATCCTTTGTATAATCCTGCCAAATTCCGCTCTTCTTGTCGTCGTTACCCTCGAATATCGGGTCGGTCTTATCAACGATCTTTATAAATCGATATTGATATTCGACGATCCGGCCGGTACGTTTTTCAGCCAGTTCTCGATCATCAAGAGTTTTCAACTTGCTGCCAAATGACATTGCAACTAGCTGATGGGCACCACAAATTGCCAATATTGGGACTTTGGTCTTAACGACAAATTCCTTGAAATCCGCAATGTGCTTCGGATTGTAATAGTCAAAATCCGCGAAAGTGCCGCTCATCACGATCGCATCCGGGCGAAATTGTTCAACTGCGTCGGCGACCTCGGATAGATGCACGGTCATCGTCTTTGGATTTCGAACTAAGCGGATCACATTCTTGGCGATGTTGTTACAGGCCATCCCGGAGACAAAATTTTCAAATTCGAGCTTAGATCTTGTCGTTCCGTTCCACTCTTCGCGGGCGAGATCCGATAGATCTGATTCGTAGCGTAGAAGATCGTTAACGATCAGCACCTTGGCGTGCTCGATACGCTTTTCTATCGGCTCATAATGGCAGAAAGAATTCTTCGTGTAAGGAAACGGAAGACTTTCGGTCTCCGGAGCCTTTGAAACTGCGTCGTACATATCAGAATTTGTAGTGCTATCCGGCCTCGGGCACATCACTCGATTATATCATCTATTAATGCCCCGTAAAGACTAACAAACGCTCCGCACTTAAACGTTTGCTCTTCTCGTTGATCCAATCGATTCAAATTACAAAGTATCTCCTCATGTGGATCATCCTGCTTTTCACACATCAGGCACATCGCCGGCAATGGAATGTCGGCAGGGTCGATCTCATTTCCGTCGTCATCGTAATACGGCATTACTTTGCGTTTCGCGTGCTGGCCCTGGACGAAAATTCAGGCATCGCCTCGCCCGCACCGGCGTCTTGGATCTCGGTTCGAATCGCCTTTACCAACTTTGCGCGCACAGAAGCACGGCTTTGGACCGATTTGCCAGCGGTGATCTCATCCAATAACAAAAACGCTCGATGCCATGAAGTCTCCAGTGCGTCTGCCTCGATGGAGATCTTCGTAATGTTGTACGGAATGGCAAAATCGCGACAGCCGAAACGAGCAAACACACGCATAAAGCGCGCAGTAGCGAGGTCCGGGCACGCGATCCGCCGACGTCCGACCTTTAGCTCAATGCCAAGTAAGGTGTAATTGATCTGAGGGTCGTTCTCACGCGTTGGTATCTCAAGTCTGACTGCGCGTGTTCGTTGGGAACGAATACGGCTTACATAGAGAGCCGACAACCAATCGGATCCCATCTCGGCCTTGATCTGAGAAACGGCGTCCATCCAGGGTAACGCCTAACGGTTCGCCTGAGCGATCGGCAATGATGTTGAAAACCTTTGGATCAATCGGTCGCCAAAAATACCGAGATATAGTACGCCGACGATCGAAATGATCAAGGCTACGGCCATGGCTGTTGAAAGCTTTGGAGCAGACCAATCGCTTGCACGTTCCTTGAAGAACATTACAACGATCATTCGCAAATAGTAATATGCCGAGATCGCCGTATTGACGACAGCCGCGACGACCATTACCGTAACCAGCGTGTTCCCTGCCTCAAGTGCCGGTCGGAAGACCAAAACCTTGCCAATAAAGCCCGCCGTCAGAGGCAAGCCAAGCAATGACAACATGAACAATGAAAGCGAGAAAGACAGTAGCGGCGAGCGGAAACCGATGCCGTTGTAATCTTCGAACTCGGTACGGCGGTCGTTCCTTTCGGCTAGTATCGTGACGACCGTGAACGCACCGAGATTTGTCACGGCATATGTCAACATATAGAACGCGACCGACGCGATCGCAGCGTCACGTGCCTCGTTAGTCGTCGCGAGCCCCGCACCCACGAATCCGACGAGAGCGTAACCGGCGTGTGCGATCGACGAATACGCGAGCATTCGTTTAACGTTGTTCTGCATGATCGCGGCTACGTTGCCAACGACCATCGTTAGAATTGCGAGGATCGTTATCGCCGTTATCCAACCGTTATGAACATAGCCTGAAACTTGCACACCTGCTATCAGCGGCAATCCGACTACGAACACACGTAGGAACGATGCGAACGCCGCCGCCTTTGGCCCGGCTGCCATAAAGCCGGTGATCGGCGTCGGAGCACCTTCGTAAACGTCGGGCGTCCATACGTGAAAGGGAGCCATAGCGATCTTGAAACCAAAGCCGATGATCATCATCGCCGCACCAACTAGCAACAATGCCGGAAAATTCGGATCGGCCATCTTGGCGGCAATTCCGGCGATATTCGTAGAACCTGTCGCTCCGTAAACCAACGCCATACCGTAAAGCAAAAATGCGGAAGCGAACGAGCCTAGAATGAAATACTTCATCGCCGATTCGTTCGAACGCAGATCGCCTTTCCGCAGACCAGCCATTACGTAGGTCGCGATCGAAAGCGTCTCGAGCCCAAGGAAAATAACGACGAGGTCGCTGCCTGCCGACATCATCATCATCCCGAACGTCGCAAATAGTAGCAGAGCGTGATATTCGCCGACGGGAACATTCTCACGTTCGACCCAAATGGTCGAGATGAGGACTGTCATTGCCGACACGAATAAGAAAACAAATGAAAAACTGAGCCGCAGATTGTCGTGAGCGACCATACCGCCCCACGAGGACGCTGGGACATCGCCGCCCCACATTGTCGCGAGCATGACGCCTGAGGAGATAAGGCCGATAAGTGACATTGCTCCGGTAACGTTACGCTGTTTCGGAAAAAAGCAGTCGTAAAGCATTACGATAATGCCCGTAGCGGCAACGATCATCTCAGGGACGATCGCATATACATTCGCGTCGGGCGGAGCTAGTTCGGTTAGAAAAACTGTATTCATCACAAAACTTGTTCAGCGGAACTAATGCTGCTCCTTTTTCTTCTCGTCCTCGCATTTGCAATCAGAAGTTGACCGAACGACGTCGCCGCCCGCTGATTTCATAACGGTTTTTTCTATCGTCTGAACATTCTCTTGAGTTCGAGCAAGAAACGGCTTTGGATAAACGCCCATGTAGACCATTAATACAACAAGCGGCACGATCAGCCCGATCTCACGCCACGTTAGATCCGTCAGATGTTTATTCTTTTCGTTGGTCACCTTACCGAAAAATACGCGCTGCATCATCCAGAGCAGATAAACTGCTGCAAAGATAACGCCGGTTCCGGCGAGCATGGTGGCGTTATAGTTCCAATTGAACGTCGCCGTTATCGGCAATACTGTCGATTTGAACATTCCGACCATGATCAGAAACTCGCCAACAAAGCCATTAAGGAGCGGCAATCCAACCGACGACATTGCCGTAATAACAAATATCGTTGCATAGAGCGGCATCACGTTCGCGAGGCCGCCGAAATCTGAGATCGCACGTGTGTGTCTTCGTTCGTAAATGAATCCGACGAGCAAGAACAACGCTCCGGTCGAGACGCCGTGATTGAGCATCTGATAAACCGCACCCTGCATTCCGGTCTCGGTGAACGAGAACATTCCCAAAACGACAAAGCCCATGTGAGCGACCGAAGAGTAAGCGACTAGGCGTTTCACGTCAGGCTGCACCATCGCGACGAGCGCTCCGTAAATGATCCCGATGATCGCAAGGGCAATGAACAACCATGCCCATTCGCGGCTCTGGTCCGGGAACATCGCGAAATTGAATCGCATGATGCCATACGTTCCCATTTTCAGGAGAACAGCGGCAAGTATCACGGAACCCGCAGTCGGAGCCTCAGTGTGTGCGTCCGGCAGCCATGTGTGAAACGGGAACAGTGGAACTTTGATGGAGAAGGCTAGAGCGAACGCCAGGAACAACAACGTTCCTGCACCTGCCCATTCGCCGGCGAATGACATCTGCCCTTGTTTCAGGGCGTTGGTGATCGAAACCAGATCGAACGAGCCACCAAATCCAGTTTGATCAGCGTAAATGTAGTAGATCGATATAATACCGACCAGCATCAACAAGCTGCCGAGGGCCGTGAAGATAAAGAATTTCACAGCCGCATAAATGCGATTTTCGCCACCCCAAACGCCGATCAGGAAGAACATCGGTATCAGCGATGCTTCAAAGAAAAGGTAAAAGACGAGCAGATCCAGCGAGACGAACACGCCGATCATCGCGGATTCTAGCAGCAATAAAAAGACGTAGAACGCCGTTGCCTTCTTTTCCACTGCATGCCAAGTCGATATCACCGCGATCGGCATTATGAAAGTCGTCAATATCACCAGCCAAAAACTCAGCCCATCAACACCGACGTGATAATTCGTATTGATCGCGGTTATCCACGGCACGTTCTTCTCGAACATATAGCCGCCCGCTGGTGCCGAACCCGTGAACAACAGCAGCGACACGGCAAAATTCACCAGCGTAAACCCAAGCGTCAACCACTTAAGCTGGCCTTCTTGCTTCCAAAACATCTGATGAGCAAGCGTAAGCATGGCTCCGATAATCGGGGCAAGTATAAGGATCGTGAGTAAATTGTCAGAAATAAAGTCCACTATGTTAATCGTCAAAAATCTCTAATTTTACCTAATGATCGCTCCCGGAGGAGCACCACGAATTTCCACATTGAGCTCGTTTTTGAAAGTTCGTTCGACCGAGACAAGCTTTCCATTTTTCTCGGCCGGGATAAATACGGTACCCTTTACGGATTCGGCGAATGCCTGTCGGAACTCCAGCGATACCGTTCCACTATGCTTTACATCCTTTACAGTGCCACTCGCATCAAACACCGCCGTAACCGTTGCGATACCGCTACCGACCTCCCTCTCACCCTCTACCGAAAATCCGGGCTGAAAGATTATAATCGCGCCACGATCCGCATCAGAATCCTTGATCTTAACGGTGTTGGGTTCCATTTCTGGCGCCTCTTCTTTAATACGAGGCAGGCCTGTAGAAGTGTCGCCAGCTACTGCGTTTGGCGCAAGGAATGAGTCGCCCTCTAAAACCCGCACCGAGGCGAAAAAAGCGCTAGTCAATGTGTCATTTTCATAAGGAGAGTACGCCGTCAGCTCATAAAGTCTGTCCTTCCCAAGAAAATAGTGCTTCTGAACATAATGAGTCTTGATCTTGCCCGCGAAACGTCTCACCTCGAAAGCTCCCGCAACACCTTTTTCTTTTGGACTAAGATCTAAATTCTTTGACAATATCGAGAATAGCCCCTTCCCGTCAGCTTCGTAAAAAGTCCAAAGCAACACGCGCCTGTTGATTAGCCGAACGACCTTAATCGCTTTCTTGGCCGTAACATAATCACTGCGACCGGTTCCGAAATTTCGCGGTTTTTCATCTGAATGAACCTTAAATCCAGAAGGCATAAAGGCCACAAACTCCTTCTGATGGCCTATTACCGGCTGCCATTTTGCAGAATCATCCCCGTTCGCTTGAGCGGCTATCGAAGCCGCACCAACGCTAACGATGATCGCATGTAGTATTTGTCTAGAAATCAACCGCATTTATTTTATGAGATCAGTCGCAGTCCGTAGTAAACAAAATAACCAACGACAAGGATCGCCCCGATGACGATTACGGCAGCATAAGTGCGGACGTAACCGACCTGGACGCCGCGAACAAGATTTCCGATCTGCATTACCGCGTGGCCGATCCCATTCACAACACCGTCTATAAATCCAACATCAAACCCTTTCCACAATTTCTCTCTTGAGAATCTTGTGATCGGATCAACGATGTAACCGTTGTACAACTCGTCAATTCGCCATTTATCTTCGAGTATTTCCGGCATCTTTCGAAGAGGCGTTTTGCCGAACAAGGCAATACCGATCGCGATTCCACTAAGAGCTAACAACACCGAAAGCCCTGCGAGGACCCGTTCTTTAAATATCTCTTCCGGAGAATGCGCGTCGTGCGAATCACCGTCGCCTGACTTCGCTGCGGCAAAGAAGTGTTTGACCTCTTTCTTATCCGCCGCCGGTGCCTCGCCAGGGAAGTGCTCAGGACCTTTGTTCGGTTTGCCGACTTTGGCGATCACAGGCTCAAGAGTATGTTCAAAAACATTCGGTATCGCTCCGCCGCTCAACGCGTAAGGTACTCCGATTAGGCCGCCGAAGGTCGAAAGTAACGCTAATGCAATGAGCGGACCTTTCATCGACCATGGCGACTCGTGCGGCCTGAAGTCGTGCGGCAATGCGTGGTGATGATCGTCTTCGTCGTCATTAGAATGCGCGTCTGCGTGAGCGTCGTGTGCATGATCATCGTGATGCACGCCTTCGATAGCGTCGTGAAAACGCTCGGTTCCAAAGAACGTCATCCACATCATCCGCGTCATGTAGATCGCCGTCATGATCGCCGTCAACACGCCAAAGCCCCATAGAACGTAATTCCATGGCTCAGGTATGTTGGTTGCTGCAAATGTCTTATACAGGATCTCGTCTTTCGAGAAAAAACCCGCCCAGATCGGAATACCGCAGATCGCGAGCCAGCCCATCATCATAGTGATGAACGTAACGGGCATATACTTCCGCAGATTGCCCATCTTTCGCATGTCCTGCTCGTGGTGCATTCCGTGAATTACCGAACCCGAACCGAGGAACAGCAACGCCTTGAAGAAAGCGTGTGTCATCACGTGAAAGATCGCCGCGATAAATGCTCCGACACCGCAAGCAAGAAACATATATCCAAGCTGCGAAACGGTCGAATACGCGAGAACCTTCTTAATATCGTTCTGAGCAAGACCGATCGTTGCCGCAAAGAAAGCCGTCGCACAACCTATCACCGCAACGATGAACATCGCCGTCGGTGCATTCTGATAAATGCCGTTACAGCGAACGACCATGTAAACGCCCGCCGTGACCATCGTCGCCGCATGGATCAGTGCCGAAACAGGCGTCG
>JAEUQI010000090.1 GCA_016789145.1 Blastocatellia bacterium
ACCTTGAGATCGCCGAGATACATCGTCGTGTGATCGATGAGCAGGGGAAAGCGTTGCTGTTCACGAATGTCAAAGGTTCGCAGTTTCCTGTTGTTACAAATCTGTTCGGTACGAAACGCCGGATCGATCTCGCGTTTGGGCCGAAGCCGCTCGAGTTTGTTAAACGTGCGGTTCATGCGGCTGAGACTCTTATTCCGCCGAAGCTTGGGAAGCTGTGGGAGTTTCGCGATCTTGGATTTGCCGCCGCAAAGCTTGGTACGAAGTCGGTTCGTAATGCTCCGGTTCTTGAGTCTCTGCAACCAAATGTTGATCTCGAGCAGCTACCTCTGCTGCAACTTTGGCACGAAGACGGCGGGCATTTTGTGACGTTGCCGCTTGTTTACACCGAAAGCCCTGTCGATAAGAAACCGAACCTCGGCATGTATCGCATCCAGCGTTACAACAAAACGACGACCGGAATGCATTGGCAGATCGGCAAAGGCGGCGGTTTTCATTATTACGAGGCTGAGCAGCGAAATGAAGCGTTGCCTGTCACGATATTCGTCGGCGGTCCACCGGCATTGATCCTTTCGGCGATCGCTCCGCTGCCTGAAGGCGTGCCTGAATTAATGTTGGCCTCGTTGTTAATGGGCGAGAAATTGGCGACGACGCAAAGACCCGACAAGAGCGTCGGGGCTCCGTTGATCGCGGAAGCTGAATTCGCGATATGCGGCAAAGTTCCTCCGCACGAACGCCGACTCGAAGGGCCATTTGGCGACCACTACGGTTATTATTCGCTCGAACATGATTATCCTGTGTTCCATGCCGACGCAGTTTTCCATCGCAAAGACGCGATCTGGCCTGCGACCGTGGTTGGAAAGCCAAAACAGGAAGATTACTTCATCGGCGACTATTTGCAAGAGCTTTTGTCGCCGCTGTTTCCGCTCGTGATGCCTGCGGTTCGGGATCTTTGGAGTTATGGGCAGACCGGTTTTCATTCGCTGACGGCAGGCGTGGTTCGCGAACGCTACGGCCGCGAGGCCTTGTCGGCGGGATTTCGAATATTGGGCGAAGGCCAGCTTACGTTGACCAAGTTTCTGCTTCTAACTGACAAACCGCAAGATCTGAAAGACTTTCGGTCGCTGTTCGAACACATCCTAGAACGCGTCGATTGGCACCGCGATCTGCACATCTTTAGCCAGACTGCGTTCGACACGCTTGATTACGCGAGCGGCAAAGTTAACTTTGGTTCTAAAGCCATAATGATGGGCGTCGGCGATGCTAAAAGGGAACTGGCGACTGAGTTTCGTGGTGAATTGCCCATCGGCATCACTAAAGCCGAGCCATATTGTCGCGGCTGCCTCGTTGTTGAAGCGACGCCGTACGAGAACGACAAAACACTCGCCGAGCGTATAGCAAATCACGAAGCATTCGCCGATTGGCAGATGGTCATCATTCACGACAGCATCGAATTCGCACGCGAAACCGACAAGTTTCTCTGGGCGACGTGGACACGATTCGATCCGGCGAGCGATATTTATGCCCGCACCACGGAACTAAAGAACAATCACATCGGCTACGAAGCTCCGATCGTCATCGATTGCCGTATGAAGCCTTGGTACCCAAAGGTCGTCGAGGTCCGCGACGATATTGCGGCGCTCGTTGATCATCGGTGGGCCGAATATTTCGGATGAGATCTCTCACGCGCACCATAGTTTATGCATTTCCGGTGCTCGCGGTCCTTGCATCGCTGTGTATCGCTTATTCATACTTTATCGAGCCCGATCACTTGGTTGTAAATTCCCATGAACTTAAGATCAAGGATCTATCGAAAGAGTTCGACGGCCTCAAGATCGTCGCTGTCTCAGATATTCACGGCGGTTCTCGCGGCGGGGAAGTTGAGAAGATCCAACGTATAGTCAAAACCGTCAACGAACAGAATCCTGACATCATTGTTCTGCTCGGTGATTTCGTTTCGGAGAAAGGTGAGCCTGTAAAGATCGGTGAACAGCCGCTTCTGATGGATCTCGAGACGCTATCATCGGCATTGACAGGGTTTCGTGCAAAGTACGGAACCTATGCCGTGCTTGGCAATCACGATTATTGGCACAGCGATAGTGCAGTGGCTAATGCTCTCGAGCGAGCGAAGATCGTGGTTCTGGAGAACGAGATCATCGGCCTTAATATTAACGGCGTCACGCTTCGCATTCTCGGTCTCAAAGACCACATGCATATCAAATCGCAAGATCGATACAATGCCGAGGTCAGAAAAGTGGTCGAGAACAGCGTGCCCGGCAAGGACATCGTAATTCTGCAACATAGCCCTGACGTTTTTCCGATAGTTGCCGGCACGAACAAAGTTTCCAATGACATTCGTCTCTTTTTAGCCGGCCATACGCACGGCGGACAGGTCTGGCTTCCAATACTCGGGACGCCTATGATCCCATCGAGCTACGGCCAAAAGTATGCTCGAGGACATATTCGCGAGAACGACGTAGATATGTTCGTGACAACCGGCACAGGGACAAGCTTATTGCCGTTCCGATTCATGATGCCGCCGGAAATTGCGGTGCTTACCTTGCGCAGTTCGAACTAACGCAGCATATGTTTCACTCTTTCGAGCTTTCCGTCATTCTTTGCGGGCGTTAGGCCCAATATCTTGCACATCAGATTGTAAACTTCGATATTCGCAAATGGTTCGGCGAGTAGTCCTTGCTTGAATGCCGGGCCGTGAGCGATGAATGTCACCTGCATTTCCTGCATTTCGTTGTCGTAACCATGATTTCCGCGTGGGCGATCGATGCCGTCTTGGTTATTTATCCAGCTTTCGTGCGATTTTCGGTCGCTAACGATCCAACCTTTGTCCGCGACGCAGAATATCGGGGCAACACGCTTGCCTTGTTTATATTGAAAGCGTTCCGGCAGCTCTTCTTTACGAGTACAAGTTAAATTCTTGAGCGACTTGACCTTCTCGAATATGGCTTCGAGTTTTCCGGGCTTGGGAAATATCTGTGCAAGCGGGCTCGAATAGATAACTTGCTCCGCCAAACTTTGATCGAACGCCTCATCGAGATAAACGACCTTTCTCGCATCATAAGTTGCCATGCCATGATCCGAAGTAATGATCACATTGACCTTGTCAGCGATGCCGCGACGACTTAGTCCGTCCATCAGTCGTCCAATAATGGCGTCCGCTTCCATTACTGCGTACTTCAATTCCTCTGATTCCGGCCCAAATTCATGTCCAACCTCGTCCGTTTCTTCGTAGTAGAGCGTCAATATCGTTGGTCTTTGCTTTTGCGGAAGATCCAGATAGCTCAATAACTTATCAACTCGGTAAGAAAAGGGTACGTAGCCGTTGTATAAGCGATAATTCGCCGACATTTTGCCTCCGATAGGTGCTTCGGAGCCCGGCCAGAAGAAGTTCGCGGAGATCTGCCCCTGATTTTCGGCCGTACCCCAAATAGGTTCGCCGCCCCACCAGCGAGGTTTTTCGAGTTCACGGCGATCGGACATCTTCATAACGACTCCGTAATCGTAAATGGTGTTATCGACGATGCCATGATTAGCAGGATAAAGCCCAGTCACGACGGTGTAATGGTTCGGATTGGTCTTAGTCGGGAACGAAGGCTGCATCCATTTGGCTCGAACGCCGTTCTTAGCCAACTTAACCATGTTCGGCGGCTGATGTTTGTCCAAATAATCGTACCGAAAGCCGTCCAAAGAGATCAGAATGACGGTAGGTTTGATGTCGTCGATGACTTTTTGACCAAAAAGCGTTCCGGAAAAGCAAAAAATGACGAAAAGAGCCACAAAGAGCGTTCTGTGCATAGAAAAAAAGTACTTCAGTTCGCTCAGAAAGCGCAATCGCCGGAGCAGGAAGTTTACATTTCGTTCAGTTATCATAGGAATATGGCGGTTTATGTCGATAATTTGCGTGATTATGGCTGGCGACACGGGCCTTCGTGCCATTTGATCGGTGATTCGGTCGAGGAGTTGATCGATTTCGCGGTCAATTTGGGTATGAAACGCGAATGGTACCAGCCCAAAAGCTCCCCACACTTCGATCTCAACGCCCAAGGCCGCGAAATTGCCGTCCAAAACGGTGCGATCGAGCTGAATCAGCGTGAATTTGTGGCAAAACTACGTGAATTGAGGCAAAAAGCCAAGTCTCGGCTCGAATTTTAGTCTTCGAACGCGTTCTAGGACTCTAAAATCGCTGTCTAAGGTCCTTAGAACGCGTTCACCAACTCTAAAATCACGATCTAAGGTTCTTAGAACGCGTTTACTAACTCTAAAATTGCGTTCTAAGGTTCTTAGAACGTGTTCATTTAAATATTTGTGACCATTTTTGAGTTAGTGAATGCGTCCATTTAGAAAATGATTGCGAACATTTTGCTGATGAACACGTTCATCGAGAAAATAATGGCCAACTGAGAACTTAATTTGCCCAACTTTGGACTAATGCTCGCCAACATTGGACTAAAGTTGCCCAACTTTGGTCTGAAGTTCACCAACTTCGAACTAAAATTGCCCAACTTTGGACTAGAGTTCACCAACTTCGAACTAAAGTTGCCCGACTTTGGACTAAAGTTCACCAACTTCGAACTAAAGTTGCCCAACTTTGTAACAAAATTCATCAACTTTGAACTAAAGTTGCCCAACTTTGGACTAAAGCTGACCAATTATGAACTAAAGTTCCTCAGCTGAACGTGAAAGTTAGCCTTATTCGGCGGCTTTGGGGTGTTTTGTAAACACAAACGGCTGGCCATTGAACAGTCGGGCTTTGTTTATCGTGCCATTTGGCAGTTCCAGGTCATGATCGACCCAAGTTTCGTGTTCGGCGGGCATTGTTAGTTCGAGAACTTCGGCTTTTCCTTCGGAGAATAGGACTCGATGGCGAATTTCGGGCGGTTGGACGACGCAATCGCCCGCTTCGAGCCAAAATGGCGGGCCTTGATCTTCGTAAACGACCTTGATACGGCCTTTCAGGCAGTAGATCATCTGAAATTCGACCTTGTGATAGTGAACATAGTCCGCAACCGGCCCATCTTCGAGCAATTTTATGTGCGAAGCGATCACCTTTCCGCCAATTCTGTCCGGAATAAGGTCTCGATACATCATTCCGGCACGTCCCAGGTTCCAGTCAGAACCACCTGCGGTAGCGGGTGGTTGATGACCGACGGAATTCAACACTAAATTCACTGAGATTTTACTTTCAACGGTCGTGGTGTCGGAAGTTAAACCACCCGCTACCGCAGGTGGTTCTGACATAAGAGCTTCGCGGGGCGAATCTGCAGGAAATATCATGTCCAAACGCCAGCCGAGAGCTTGATATTCAGCAATTTTGGCGTCGAGATCGTCGCATTCGATGGTGTTTTCAGTTATCGCCACTTATATTTCCATACCGAACGGGTCTCATCATTGATCAATGGCTGTCGGAACGCCGGATTTGTGAGTATTTTGTTCTTTAGAAAATTCCAATCGCGGTACGGAAAGGTTTTGATGTTCTCGAAACGGATCATGCCGAACACGGTTTCGTCGTCATTGCGAAAATAAAGCTCGCGCGGCTCGATCTCGCCGTCTTCGACGTGGAAATATCGCGTGACAAAATGCCAACGCATGCGTTGTTTGTCGTAAAGCTTGGTCCGGTGATACGTCCATTCGTCTTGAATTTTCATACGATCTTCTGATATTTACTGACTTTGGGGAATTTTCCGTCTTCCCAGTCGATCATCGCCTGTTTTGCCTCGTCCATCGAGTCGGCGATGAAGTTCCAATAGATAACGGTCGGCTCTGGAAGAGGTTCGCCGCCGATCAGAACGCATCTCGAGGCGTTTGCGAGGCGAATTTCGACGTACTTTCCTGCCGAAAGCTGAACGAGATCGAATCTTTTGGCAGTTTGCCCGTCAATAACGACCTCGCCGTCGGTTACATAGATGGCTAATTCGTCATTTTCGTCACAAGGAAGCGTTATCTCGCCGCCATTGGGCGAATTTATGTCGAAATAAACCAATTTCTGATGCGTTTTGATCGGCGAAACGCTTTGCTCAAGCTCTCCGAAGATGACTTTTACGATAGTTTCGCCAAAATCTACAACAGGAAAGCCGTCACTAGGAAAATTCTCGAACGCCGGTTCCATTTTCCGCTTGTCGTGCGGCAGACCGATCCATATTTGCAGCCCGTGAAGCCGTCCTTGCGTCGTAGCGACCTGTTCCGAATGCGTAATTCCGCTTCCCGAAGTCATTAAATTGACGTCGCCGGGCGAAATAAGCTGCTCGTAATCCAAACTATCGCGGTGCAAGATCTCGCCTTCGAACAAATACGACACAGTTTGCAGCCCAATATGCGGATGCGGCGGAACATCGAACTTCTCAGGGCCAACATTCCGCTCATCAAAGTGATCCAAAAACACAAACCCGCCAACTCGCCGCAACTCCCGCCTCGGCAAAGCCCGCCGAACCACAAATTCGCCCGGCAAAACCGATTCAGTAGCCGGAATTATGCGTTCGACCCTTCTCATCTTGCTTCAGGAACGGCCGCAAAGCCTCCGTCAAAGAATGCACGCGACTTCGCCATCGCCGGCGCGATTCCTGTAAGGTGATTGAAGGTCGCCGGAAGTTCTAGTTTCCGCATCAGCGAGTCCGAAACGCCCTTTTTACGCATTGCATTGTACGCAACCGTAGTATTTTCGGGGCTCACAACAAAATCTTTGTCCACGTAGATCATCAACATCGGCACGCGAGTCGCCCAGTTGTACGTGTCATTCTCCTGTAGCATTCGCACGAACGGATTTGTCTTGCGATTGGCCTTCATATCGCGAAGAAATGCCGGTTGAAGCACGTTCGAAAGCAAATTCTTAGACCTCATAAGCGTTGTGGTGATGCCGATATTCTTGATGACGCCTTCGTCGGTCGGGTTGAGACGGTAATTGACACCTAGGGCGTTTGCGAGAGCCTGTTTGTAGAACGTGTTTAGCTTGATGCCTTTCTGTTTATTCAAATAATTAGTCGCGTAAGACATCAAGTAGAGCCTGAGAACAAATCCTGTCTGTTCGCCCGTCTCTTGCAACATGAATTCACGCGTCGTGCCCGACAGATCATAAGGCCCGCTGGCCGGCGCGGATCGTGTGACCTGATAGTGTTCGTTCATGTACGACTGCAAAAGCTGCGTCAAGGCCATCGCAACGCCGCCGCCTTCGCTGTAGCCGGAGATGTAGAGTTGCTTAGCGATGTTGTAGTTCTTTTGCCGTGCTAAGGCCCTCGCGGCAGAAATAATATCGCGTCCGGAAGCCGCATTTACCTTGCTAAGCGGATATGGATGAGCCGCTTTGTGATCGCCGAGCCCCAAATAATCAGGCATCACGACTGCATAACCACCACTCGCGTACGCCGCGATGGCTTCGACAGTCTCCGGAGCCTCGCCTTTGCCTTTATATTTCGATGGCGAACGATCGCGATCGACAGTTGTGCCGTGACAATAGACGACCATGCCTTTCGGAGCTCCGCCGACGGGCCATGCGACCAGTCCCGTGAGGTTCACCTTTTTATTGTTCACGCCAACAGAAGTGTAGGTCACCTTTTGCAACTCTACAGCCGTCGATGTCTGCGGAACAGAGCCGTCAGCGAAGGCCTTGGCGATCATCGCGTTCATCTCGCTCGCCGAGATCGTGCCGTTCGATTCGCTCTTGACCAGTTCCTGCCCGATCGTAAACGAAAAAGCGGCCAGCGTTATCGCTGCCGCAAAGATATATCGTCGGAATTTAAGTGTCCTATTCATCGTTCCCTCCGTGAATACCCTTGATGATTATTTCTGATCTGATGCTATTAGCAATATAACATTCTTTGTGTGCGTTGTGGTGAAGCTCGGCGAGTTGCTCACGGCTCGGTTCGCCGTCGATCCAAACGATCTGCGGATCCAAAGTAATAGTCGCCAACCATTGTCGCCCGTCCTCACGCTCTTCCATCACACCAATGGCATTGTCAGTGTAACTCGCGACATTAAAACCACCTTTCGCGGCGAGATATAGAAACGTCAACATATGACACGACGCGGCAGACGCAACCAAAGCCTCCTCAGGATCGACCGCAGCCTCAACCGAAAACCGCGGCACAACCTGCGGCGAACTCGACGCCGGGACAGAAACTCCGCCATCGAATTCCCAAACGTGACCGCGAGTGTAGCGTTGCTTTGTGAACGTCTTTGACGAATCTGACTTCCACGAAATATCTGCGGTATATCTGGACATAAATGTATATAATTCCATTACAGAATACGCCGTCCGTGATCTATATGAAAGTTCGATTCGCTCTGTTCGTCGCTTTGTTGTTCGTGGCCAGCACGATGTCTGTCCAAGCAGATTCGCTGGACGAGTTTGTGCGAAGTGCGATGTCGGCTCGAAAGATACCGGGAGTTTCGATCGCTGTGTTACGCGATGGTAAAGTCATTCGTGAGAGCAGCTACGGTTTTGCGGATCTTGAATCTCGAACGCCCGCAAGCCGCGATTCGGTTTACGAGATCGGCTCGATATCTAAACAGTTTGCGTCCGAAGCCATAATGCTTCTTGTCGAAGACGGCAAGCTTCGGCTCGATGATCCGATCTTACAATATCTGCCCGCAAACGCTCCGAATACTTGGCGGGCGATCACGATCCGCGATCTGCTCAATCATACTTCGGGCCTGAAAGACTGGACGGAGATCAAGGAATTCTCATATCGCCGCGAGTACACTGCGGAAGAGTTCATCGACCTGGTCAGGCCTTTCCCGCTTACGTTCGCTCCGAAATACAATTGGCTTTATTCGAATACCAACCTGCCGCTTGTCGGCATCATCGTCGAAAAGGCGAGCGGTAAGTCGTACGAGGAATTCGTTACAGAGCGAATCCTCAACCGTCTCGCTCTCCCGTCTATTCGTTTCAAACATCAACAGGACGTCATCCCTAATCGCGTTTCCGGCTACGTTCTGCGAAATAGCATCCTAAAGAATGGCGAACCTTTCCGTCCAAAAGTTATCGCAGCCAGCGGCGGAATGTTGGCGACCGCTACGGACCTTGCGAAATGGTGGGAAGCTGTCCTAACCGGCCACGTCGTTAGCCAAACAAGTCTCGAAGAAATGCTCAAGCCCGCAAAGATCAACGACGGTCGCAGCGTTGCTCACGGATTCGCTTTTTTCACCAACACATTCAACGGCAACAAGTTCATCTTTCACGCAGGCTCAACGGTCGGCGGTTTCGGAAGCATGGTTTACTATTTTCCGAAAGATAAACTGACAGTCGCCGTTATCGGAAATCTGGAAGACGGCGGCTTCGGCGCCGAATACATCGCGAAACGTGTTTTCAACCATTACATTCCAGGAACTTTCGTCGGCGGCCTGAAAGAAGTAAAGAATGATGAGTTTCGAGATCGCACGCTTCAACTATTGAATGATATCGCTGCTCAGAAAACACGGCCTGAGCTATCCGCAAACTTCGCCGCCAAGATGAGCGACGCATTCCGCACGCAGCTTTCCGACAACCTCAAACTAATGCGATCGTTCGCCTATCTCGGCTCCGAGAAGATCGGCGAAAACCACTTCATCCTCGACCCAGCCGCCGCCGAATTCCAAAGATTCAATATGGTCCTCGCAAACAAAACCGTCTACTACCATTTCCGAATGAACAAAGACGGCAAGATCGGCTGGATCATATATGAGGACTAACTAATGTGATACGGAATATCCGTGTTAACTGGTTTCTAGGTCATTGGATAATGGAATACTTCCTTCTCTCAGAATTCCACCTGAAAACTTTTGAATTTGCATCAAACCATCTATCTATTACCTTCAATTGATCCGCTACGGGCGATGCCTCATCGAAACGCTTACGTTGAACCGTCAAATCAACATTTGGAATTCCCTCGAAAAGATCGAATACTTTTCGGGCTTTTACGCGGCTAGCGAGATAGTAACTGTGAGCTTGCTCTATAAGGATGTCCTTGCCCCTTTTGCTGTAAATTCCGGCTGAGAGTAACCGAACCGCTGCCTCGCTGCCCCAATCAAAATAGAAATCAACTATTTCTCCTTCAAACTCGCGCTCGGTTTTGACCCAAGTTCCTTCAAGGTCTGTGTTCATCTCACGATCATCCTCATCCAAGAGAATCTTCGTATGTTTCAAGTATTTATCAGCAGCCAGATCGAAAAGTACCAGTGTCATCATATTCCTGAATACCTGAATTTGTTGGCACGCTGCGACCTTTTCAGCAACTTCAAGATTTGTCTTACCATTCATCTCAAGAAGCTTCCTCGCTGAAGCTCCTTTCTCTGCGTAATTGCCATGTTCGACCCACGAGAGATAATAAAGTTCAGAACCTCGCGTATAAGAACTTGGCTCCTTAGTAACTTTCGAGTCGCAAGAAACCCTAGGTTTCTGAGCAGCCGATAAAGAGGCAAGCGCCGAGACGAAAGCTAGCGCAAACACAAATCCTTTTAAGTATCTTAAAGTCCAAGTCATGGCCGTAGCCTATACAAAATCCTCGCGAATGGAATAGCTTCTCTGACGTGTTCGATGCCTGCCATCAGCTTACGTCGATCTGGTCAGGCTGCAACGTCACGATTTTGCCGTTTATCGAGGTGACGACGGAGTTACCGGCTTTTTTATGTTTGGACAAAGCGTCGCGCACGGCACGTTCGTATGCCTTGTTTATCTCTTCACTATGCGTAACAAAAAGATTGGCCCTTTCCTTTTTTATCCTTTTATTTGTTTCCATAGGTCGTTGTCAAAGATAACTTCGCCTCTCGGCTCATCAAAACGTGCTATCTCTTTTGGGATTATAGGTGATCCGTGAAAAACACGCCAAGAATTTGCTACAGGAATATAGAGATCAAACAAATTCTTAAGTCCTCGTTCGTAACGTCGCCGTATGGTGTCTTCAGGTACTGAGTGTCCGCCAGCCCGAACTCTTGCCGCAACTCTTTGGACAGCGATATCGACTGACTCAAGCCAAAGAAACACAAGGCTAACCTCGTAGCCGTGTTCTTGTAATTCCTTCAACCAACCAGCATAAAACCGTGAGGCAAGCGTAGTTTCGAAAGCGAAGTCCTTTTCTTCGGCGGCAAGATCGCGTAAACGTCCAAGCATCACGCGTCCAGCATCAAATGACGCATCTTCAGGAGCAAATGCCGACAATCCTTCCGCGATCGTATCAGCGTTGACGAATTCACGAATGTTGAGCGTGTCACGCAGCAGAGCCGGAGCGAGCGTCGATTTACCAGCTCCGTTTGGTCCTGCGATGACTACAACATTTGGCATTACGGTCTCAACCTATACAACATCCTCGGGAACGGAATGGTTTCTCTGACGTGTTCGATGCCGGCCATCCAGGCGGTGCAGCGTTCTATGCCCATGCCGAAGCCGGCGTGTGGGACTGAGCCATAACGTCGAAGATCGAGGTACCATTCGAATATCTCCTGCGGCAGATCGTGGTGTTTTAGCTGTTCCTCTAGGTACTCGAGCGAAGTCGCGCGTTCGCCGCCGCCGATAATTTCGCCGTAGCCTTCTGGGGCTAATAGATCTATGCCAAGCGCGCATTCCGGGCGGTCTTTGTCGACCTCGAAATAGAAACCCTTGATCGCGGCAGGGAAATGGTGGACGAACACGGGCTTGCCGTGCTGCGTCGAAAGGTACGTTTCGTCCGGAGCGCCAAAATCGCCGCCCCACTCGAAATTATTCTCAAGCTCGCCCTTGGCAAAACCTTCTTGCAGCATCTTCACGGCATCATCGTAATGAAGCCGCGGGAACGGCGAATTGATCGCCTCAAGCACGGTCGTGTCTCGCTCAAGCGTCTTAAGCTCTTCCTGACGATCGGTCAAAACTCGCTCGACGATGGACAAGATCATCGCTTCGCCGAGATCCATCATATCCTCGTAACCAGCGTACGCGACCTCAGGCTCGACCATCCAAAACTCGGTCAGGTGTCTTCGAGTCTTCGATTTTTCCGCACGAAATGTCGGCCCGAATGCGTACGACTTACCAAAAGCCGCCGCCGTCGCTTCGTTATAAAGCTGGCCGCTCTGCGTCAAATATGCCTTGTCGTCGCCAAAATAATCGACCTCGAACAATGTCGTCGTGCCTTCGCAAGCCGCCGGCGTGAATATCGGAGTGTCCGCGAGCGTAAAACCTCTGTTATCAAAGAAATCGCGAACCGCTTTGATGACCGTGTGCCTGATCTTCAGAACCGCGTGCTGCTTTTTCGAACGTATCCACAAATGCCGATTGTCCATCAGGAATTCCGTGCCGTGTTCCTTAGGCGTTATCGGATAATCGTGAACATTCTGCAGCACTTCGAGCGCCGTTACATCCAGCTCAACGCCGATCGACGAACGCGTGTCTTCCTTCACAGTTCCGGTAACGATGATCGAAGATTCCTGACCGATCGAATCAGCCAGATCATACAAAGCCTCGTCATTCGGCTTAAAAACAACACACTGCACAATGCCCGTGCCGTCCCGCAATTGCAAAAAAACAAGCTTCCCACTCGAACGCTTGTTATAAAGCCAGCCCTTCAAAACAACAGACTCGCCGATATGATCCTTCAGTTGGTTAATATAAGTTTGCGACATAAAAAGCAATTTTAGCAGACGGAGGGAGCGGGCGGTAGTCAGTAGTTGGTAGTCGGTAGTCAGTAGCACGATCTGCTGGTTCGCTCGCGAGTGATAGAAACGCAGTTTCTTCATCTGCCTGATACCGACTACCGACTACCATCTACCGTCTACTTCAAACAAAAAACCGCCGAGCCCACAAATCCGGCGGTTTTCTTATTGCTACTGTCTACCGACTACCGACTACCTATCTACGATACGGTAACCGGATAATCGGGCGACCAGAGACCGTAGTCTTCGTTCTTTTTGATGAATACGGCGCGGACGTGTCCGGCTTCGGCACCGCCGGGAACTGCGGGCGTTACCTGAAAGCCTGCCGGCGTGTTCGTCAGGAACGCAGCGTTCTCCCAATCTCCGCCTTTGCGTCGATATTCGACACGCATTCCG
>JAEUQI010000091.1 GCA_016789145.1 Blastocatellia bacterium
TTAGGCTGCAACAGGCAATAATTTTGGTCGGGACGACAAGATTTGAACTTGCGACCTCTCGCACCCCAACCAACCTGAGGGTGAATCATAGGTTCTCAAAAAGGCTCAAACCCAATCAAAATCGACTGTTTGAGCGTCGTTTAGATGTTGTGCTCAGATGTGAATCGGCAAAAGTGCAACCATCTTGCAACCAACTTACCAAGATTATTCTCAATTAGAACCTTGATAAATAACCGTTGCGAGAACATCAAAATAACACATTTTGATCGAAAATCAACACCAATTTTGCTGTTGCGTATTTTGCGAAATTTTCGGGAAATAAATCTGACGAAACCCTTTTTCCTAAGTCATTTTGGCTTATTAACAAACCAAGAAGTCGGTATCCGGTTTCCAACACTTTTCCCCTTCTCGCCAACCGCTTTTTTATATATTTGAGCAATGTTGTCTGAAATGCCACCCCTCTTTCATGTTGGTCCATCGCGACATTGTTCATTGACAAATGTCACTTTACACCACATTCTTTAAATGATGGATAAGCATCAGGTGCCTAAATTGAAAAAACTTGGGGTCTTTACATTGGATCAGGGTAAGTCTCTGGGAATTAGTCAGCAAGACATATCCCGGCTTGTCGCTGCAAAGGATCTCGTTCGTCTTGGTCGTGGAATCTACCTTCATCCAAAGGCATCTCTCGATAACGATGTGGGATTCCAAATCGCATTTTCAAAGTTTGGACCCGATTCGGCAATTGGGGGCCTTTCGGCTCTGTATCACTACAATCTTGCCGAACAAGTGCCCGGAGAAATATGGGTAATGGTTCCTCCGGACAAAAGAACTCGAGAAACAGGCTATCGACTGATTCGAACAAAAACAATACTCGACAAACAGATCGTAGATGAAAAGGGTTATCGAATCGTCACCGTCGAACGGTCGGTTCTGGAGGCTCTAAAATTTATCACAAAAATAGGTGAACGGACGGCCGTTAAAGCCGCCCGGGAAGCTCTTGCAACACGAAAAACTACGGAATCAAAGCTTTCAAAAGCAGCAAAGGAACTTGAGCTTGAATCGCTACTGGCCAAGCATCTGGAGGTCATTGTGCCCTGACCACTAAAGAAAGGCACTTCCAGTTGGCGATCCGGTTTCCACATAATCTCAGTCAGAAACCAGATAGTCGAATATTTGCTACACTTCGCCGAAATTGGCGAGCTGCCTCTAAATCGGTCCTAACTCGTTATTGATGACGATATCATACCCCTGAAGATGCGTTGCACTTTACTCGCCATATTTGCCGATATATATTGACATTCATGTAACTATTCGCCATACTTGACGTATTATGAGATTCGATGCACATGCTACCGATCAAGCGATACTTAAAGAAATCGGAGAACGTGTCGCAATGATTCGATTGAATCAAAATCTCACCCAAGCCAACCTTGCGGAGCAATCCGGGGTGTCGAAGCGAACCGTCGAACGGCTAGAGGCTGGCGAATCGGTTCAAATTACAAGCCTGATTCGGCTCCTTCGCTCTTTAGGCCTACAGCAACGTCTAGAGGCACTCTTCCCCGAGCCCGTTCCAAGCCCAATAGCTCAACTAAAACTCCAAGGAAAAAAACGACGGCGGGCCTCCTCGAAAGAACTACGAAGCTCGAAGGCGACAAGTTGGAGTTGGGGGGATGAATCATGACAACGATTGCTGAGGTCAAGCTGTGGGCGCGCACCATCGGGGCGGTTTCGCTTGATGACCGGAGCGACGTGGCCGCCTTTGAGTACACACCAGAATTCACGAAAAGCGGCATCGAGGTCTCACCGATTGCGATGCCGCTCACTGGATCAATATACGTATTCCCTGAGTTGCCACGACCGACTTTTCACGGCTTACCCGGTTTGCTGGCTGACTCACTCCCGGATAAGTTTGGCAACGCTCTCATTGACGCATGGCTCGCAACCCAAGGCCGGTCCCCTGATAGTTTTAATGCGGTGGAAAGGCTCTGCTACACGGGCTCACGCGGTATGGGAGCCCTTGAGTTTTTTCCGAGCAAAGGACCTAAGGAAACAGCCTCGCGTAAGATCGAGGTTGACTCCTTAGTCAACCTGGCTTCCGACGTTTTGAACCAACGAAGCAATCTTGATACTACTTTTGACGATCCCGATTCTCTAAGGGATATCCTCCGCGTAGGAACCTCCGCGGGTGGTGCCCGGGCGAAAGCGGTGATCGCGTGGAATCGGAAGACCAATGAAGTTAGGTCTGGACAAGGAAAGGCCAGCGACGGATTCGAATATTGGCTATTAAAGTTCGACGGAGTCACCGGAAATCGCGACAAAGAACTTGCTGATCCTCAGGGCTATGGAGCAATTGAGTATGCCTACTATTTGATGGCACTTGAGGCAGGAATTCAGATGAGCGAATGCCGTTTACTCGAAGAAAACGGCAGAAGGCATTTCATGACAAAGCGATTCGACCGCTTAGATAATGGCGAAAAGATTCACATGCTGTCATTGAGCGGCCTCGCTCATTTTGACTTCAACAATGCCGGAGCTTATGGCTACGAGCAAGCTATGCAGATCATGCGCCAACTTAAACTCCCGACATCAGCTATCGAGGAGATGTTTCGCCGGATGGCATTTAACATCCTTGCGAGAAATCAGGACGACCATGTCAAGAATATTGCTTTCCTAATGGATAAGACAGGTAAGTGGTCTCTCGCTCCCGCCTTTGATGTGGCCTACAGCTTTAATCCGTCCGGAGTATGGACTTCTAGTCACCAGATGACCATGAACGGCAAACGGGATGGTTTTTCGATGAGTGATTTTAAGGCGTGCGCCGAGGCGGTTTCCCTAAAACGCGGTCGTGCGGAGTCAATCGTCGCTGAGGTCCGAACGGCAGTTGAAAAATGGTCAGATTTTGCCGATACAGCAAAAGTCACCGGATCGTGGAAAACGCAGATCCAAGAGAATCTGCGTTTGGAGTTGTCGTCAATCTGAACATTATTACTGCCGATCCATCGTTCGGAGTTACAGTTTCTTATTGCTGGCAGTTCACTCACCTCCAGAAGGCCGAAGTTACGTTTGCCTCTAACGAGCGTTCCGGGAACAGGGGCCGGGTTTGATTTCTTCCTCTTTTGTCGAGTTGGCGGTAACAGATGATAAGGGGTTTGACGTGAAATCGTACGAGGGATATGGACCCGGCTCTCAGCTAGTTCGGCAATATCTTTCATTTCGTACGATGTTGCCACCGATAATTACTACCCGCTGTCGCTCGCCCCCGGATACCGCCTTAACGGCGCGATAAATGAACCGGACTTCTTCAAGAACCAGTTTTGCTTTGTATTCCCAAATACGTGTGCTTGATCCGCCGGCGAGTATAAAGCCGTCCATAAACTCCTACTATCAGAACGAATACGAGGCTCCGAGGTTTACGTGATTTGCATGCTGCGCTCCGCTGAATAGATAAGTCGTGTAAAAGCGACGAAGCTCAAGGCCAATCGAAAATTGTGGAGTCCACTTAAAAATCGCCTCCCCGGCAAATGCCAGATTGCGGGTACGCCAGTCGCGTCGAGAGACGCTGGTTAGGTCTCGATTCTCAGGGTCGTCAATTCCGATCGTTACATAAAAAGTCAATCGATCGTTCAGTGTCGGCGGAGTCAAACCGATCTGAGTCCATCCGCCCCGCGTCCTGATCGCACGAACGCCACCGGCGGTCAAAGCGACGCCCTGGCTAAAGGCAAAATCATTGTTGTAACTTTGAAAGACACCAGCTTGAAAGCCGCCGAGGTTTTCGCCAAAAAATGCTTCACCGGAAAGACCAACACGGTTTGTAAGCGGAAGATTCCAGTCGACAGCAACGCCGTATGTATCTATGTCATTTCTAACATTGGCCGCACCCGTAAAGACGCGCGATCTTCCGTAGTGTCCTGAAAATCCTATCGCTCCTGACTTTTTGCTGCCAAGCCAATTTTTCCCGCTGAACGCGATCCGGCTTTGTAGAAATGGAACACGCGATGCCGCTCCCGTCGTCGGCTGGATTAAGAACGCGGCGTTTGTCGCAAAGTCGCCAGTCTGCGGCGCAAGTACGGCTCCTTGCCAGTTTATGTTCGGCGTGATCTTTCTTTCGATTTTGATCTGAGGCAGCCGCGCCCAATTATTTCCCGCCCCGGCCATCTGCGGTATCGCCGCGGCCGCGAGCGAAGTCGGATTAACGGGAGCGAAAACCATCCAGTCCTGTCCAACTGTTACAGAAGTCTTCTCCCAGTCGAGCCTTGCGTTTGCGAGTCGCAACCTGACAACGCCAAAGTTCTCGCCGATCCCAACCGATGGAAAACCACCGAAGAAATCGGCTTCGAGAATCGCCGAGAGCCGTGCGTTTCCAACCTTAGCCCCCTCGACCTTCGCCCCCAAGCGAGTTTGCCTGACGCTTGCACTTACATTTCCGCTACTCGTTGGCGTTGCAAACAGCGGAACGTCCGCATTATTAGTTCCGCCACTGTTGCTAAACGCATTGAAATAGATAGTCCCGTATGGGGTGATGCGCGCGGATCCGACATCGACACCCAGATTTTTTTTCGGTTGAGGAGCTTGTTTTACATCTGTTTTCGCAACATCCGCTGGCCTAGTATCAGGCTTTGCCGGCGGATCGGCTGGCTTAGCTGACGCGTTCTTTCCGAGCATCGCTTTCAGCTCAGCCATTTCGCGACGCATTGTTTCGACCTCACTTTCCAGTTGCTTTACACGAGCACTCATGTCATCTGCGGACGGTGTGCCACCGGGCGTCTGGGCAACGACTGTAAGGCTGAGAATGGACGGTATTGCTGCTATAAGTACGAACTTTAAGAACTTGATATGCATATAAATACCTCTACTGGATCAACTCGGTCGCTCACAATTTTTCCGCGTGTAGTACCACCAATTGAATATATCGTTCACCCGATAGCCGCAGTATGACGCAGATCATGTTTTCTCGCCGTGCAGAGTGAGACCTTTAATGTTGTCGAGCGAGAACCGAAATAGAACCTCGGCCAAGGAGATTGGCAAACGGCACCGCAAGTAGAGTCAAGACCGTAAGTAGGCTCATACTAAGAACAGCGGCGGAAGAACAGGAAATGTTGTTTGATTCCTTCAATCGAAAAATTAAAGATTTGCGCGTATCCGTGACGGATCGTTGTAATTTTCGATGTTTCTATTGCGACCCCAATCCGGCCCCCTGCACATCGAGTGATACGACCCTGTTGACGCTCGACGAGATATACTTTCTCTGTGATGTGTTCGTCTCTCTCGGGATTGAAAAGATACGGCTGACCGGCGGTGAGCCTATGGTAAGAAAGGGACTCGACCAACTTGTTGCTGAACTCTAAAGTCTCAAACGCCATGGCCTTCAAGAACTCGCGATGATCACGAATGGTAGCAACTTCGCAAGTAAGGCCGACAGTTTACGATCGAGCGGCCTAAACCGCGTGACATTCTCGCTGGATAGCCTAAAGCCGGGCACATTTCGCTCAATTACGGGCTCCGACAAACTGTCTGGTGTGCTCGACTCAATAGAGGCCGCTCGTTCGGCCGGATACCCTGATATAAAGGTCAACGCTGTGATCGTCCGGGGTCAAAACGACGATGAGGTCGTCGACCTTGCTCGGTTTGCGAGGAGAAACAGTTTAACCGTCAGATTCATCGAGTTCATGCCTCTTGATAGAGGACACATCTGGGATCGCAAACATCTGGTCCCCGCCACTGAGATCCGGGAAACAATAAATTCGGCCTTTCCAATAGTTCTTATAAACCCGTCCCGCAAAGGTGAGACGGCGTGGAGGTATCGCTTTGTTGACGGGACAGTCGGCGAGATCGGTCTGATCGCTTCCGTCACAGATGCCTTTTGCGGTGACTGTTCGCGAATTCGACTGACGGCCGATGGGCAGATAAGGACGTGTTTATTCTCTACCCAAGAATATGACGTAAGAGAATTGCTGAGAAGCGGCGGATCTCGAAGCGAGGTAACCGAACTAATTCGTTTTGCTGTCGCGAGAAAGGAGTACGGCCACAAGATCGGTTCCTCAACATTTAAAAATCCCTCACGGCCGATGAGCTCGATCGGCGGCTAAAAATATTCGTCAAAACATGACTTAAGTCATATTCTGAGCATTCCAACCCGCATAGCATTCCAACTGTTTCACTTATTTTGTGACTACAGAAGACTACGGAAGACTATGACGCGGCTCAACGTTCACGTTCCGGACGCGAACTACCACCAAAACCTGATCTCGTGCCAAGTGGCGTGTCCCGTTCATACGGACGCACGCGGTTATGTCCGGGCGATCGCAGATGGACGATTTGAGGAAGCCTATCTAATAGCACGCGGCCCCAATCCGTTTGCCTCGATCTGCGGCCGCATCTGCGGAGCCCCTTGCGAGATCGCCTGCCGCCGCGGAAAGATTCCCAAAGTGAATGATGACGGAATGTTCGTCGGCCAGGACCGACCCATTGCAATTCGTGCGCTCAAGCGATTTGCATGTGATCAATTCGGGCCGGAGGCGAGACCGACGAGCGAAGTGTTGGACTCGATCAGGAACTTTATCCCGCCCGTTGCCGGAGATGCTGAGGAAATGGCGGCACTCTTGAGATCCGCGACCAGTCCTTCGGTCAGAAAAGGTGAAGGCGAAAAGATCGCGATCATCGGGGCCGGCCCCGCAGGACTGTCGGCCGCTCACGACCTGGCATTGATGGGATTCAAGCCGGTCGTATTTGAGATCGAACCCGTCGCAGCGGGAATGCTCGCGGTCGGCGTTCCCGCATATCGACTGCCGCGCGAACTGATCGAAAAAGAAGTCGCCGTTATCGAGGCTCTCGGCGTCGAGATCCGTTGCGGAGTAAAGGTCGGCGAAGATATTGCTTTTGCCGAGCTCCGCGAGGATTTTGCGGCGGTGATCATCGCGGTCGGTGCCAAATCATCACGCGGTCTCGGGCTGACCGGTGAGGATGGCCCTGGCGTTCTTGGCGGCGTCGACCTATTGCGTGCGGTCTCACTTGGCGAACATCTTGAAATGGGTCGGGAAATTGTCGTCATTGGAGGCGGCAATGTCGCGTATGACGTAGCGAGGTCGGTCGTCCGCCAGATCGCCTTTGACACGGCACGCACGGCCGCGAGGCTTTCCGAGACGGCGAATGTTCACCTTATCTCGCTTGAAGGTGCTGAAGAAATGCCCGCGGACACTATCGAGATCGTCGAGGGCGACGAAGAAGGTATCAAGCGCAGCAACGGCTGGGGACCGACAGAGGTGGTTCGCGATGAAAAAGGCAGAGTGACTGGCGTCGCGTTTCGCAAATGCGTGCGGGTTTATGACGAAGATCGAAAATTTTCACCGCTTTACGATGATGAGGAAAAGAAGGTAATTCCCTGCGACACCGTCCTTCTGGCTGTTGGCCAGGCACCGGCCCTCTCCTTTCTAGACGACGGCGGTAAGGACGTAGAACGAACACGCGGCGACTGGCTCAAGGTTGACCTAACTACACTACAGACCACTGCCAAAGGGGTCTTTGTCGCTGGCGATCTCGCACACGGAACGCGCTTGCTGATTGATGCCGTCGCGTCCGGCAAGGCAGCGGCGCGTTCCGTTTATCAATATCTGACCGGTAACACACTCGAACATGAACTGGTTAAAACCCATGTGATTCTTGGCCGATACCGTCGTGAACGCGGCTATGAATCGATCCGCCGAGTTGAAGTTCCGACCATCGAGCCCTCCGAACGACTCGCACATCCCGAGAACGTGGTTGAAATAGGTTTCAGCAAAGAAGAAGCGATGCGCGAGGCTTCGCGTTGTCTGGATTGCGGTGTCACTCCGGTTTTTGACGGCAGTCGGTGCGTACTGTGTGGCGGCTGTGCTGATGTTTGTCCGACCGAGTGTCTGAAGCTGATCTCGCTGGACAATCTCGAATTTGATACCGATATAGGACAAATGCTCGATTCATCGATCGGTAAGGACGTCGAGCTGAGCGAAAACTCGGCGATCCTGAAGGACGAGGACCGCTGCATTCGCTGTGCTCTCTGTGCGATCCGCTGTCCTGTCGATGCTATCTCAATGGAACGAGTCACATTTTCAACAAATTGGAGTTCTGTATGACGACACATCCAAGTGAAAAAAAATCACGATTTGATCCGGAACCGATGCCGCGGCGGGATTTTCTGGGGCTCGCGGCACTAGGATCGATGGCAGCGGCATTCGCTCTTTCGATATTCGGGATGTTGAAACTCCCCAAGGCGGCCGTGTCAGCGTCGCCGGCAAAGAAATTCAATGTCGCGTTACCGGACACGCTGCCGGAAGGCGAGGCGTTCATTCCTCCAGGTCGAAACGTCGCTGTCTTTCGCGACGGCGAAGGCGTATTTGCGATCTCAACCGTTTGCACCCATTTGGGATGCATCGTGAAGACAAGCGCGGCGGGATTTGATTGTCCCTGTCACGGGTCGGGTTTTCAAAAAGACGGAACGGTAAGAAAAGGGCCGGCCCCGACACCGCTGCCGTGGCTGAAAGTCTCAAAAAATGGAGGCGTTCTCACCATTGACGAGGAAGCAACTGTAAAGACCGGAACAAAGGTGTAGATCATGAAAGCAGAAGGCTATTCAGCATTACACGAATTCTGGATCAATCTGCGAGCCATCCCGAATCACGTCTATCGGGCGATGTTTCGCGGCGGTCCGCCAAAGACCGATCGCACGCGGTCGTCGTTTATCTTCGGCAACGTCTTTCTCCATCTTCATTCGGTCCGCACACACCTCTGGAGCCTGCGTTGGAGCACGACGATGGGGCTCGGCATAATGACGACCGCAGCATTTCTGATAACACTGGTCACCGGCATCCTGCTGATGTTCTATTACAAGCCGTATCCGGACGTGGCCTATCAATCGATCAAGGACATTCATTTCATCGTACCGACGGGCCGGTTCATGCGAAATATTCACCGCTGGGCCGCCAACGTGATGGTGATCGCCGTCATCCTGCATATGGCGAGGGCGTTTTACACGGCCTCGTACCGGAAACCGCGGGAATTTAACTGGTTCATTGGTTGGGGTTTGCTGGTAACTACATTGGGCCTGTCATTTACGGGCTATCTGCTTCCTTGGGACCAACTCGCATACTGGGCGATCACGATCGGAGCCAATATCGCCCAGAGTCCTCGTGAGATCACTGATGCACTTGGAATCACGGCTTGGGCAGATATCGGCGGCCTGCAGCGCGAGATCTTGCTCGGTTCCGATAAGGTCGGCGAGGAAGCATTGATCAGATTCTATCTGCTTCACGTGATGATCTTGCCTCTGGCGCTTGTCATGTTGATGGCCGTGC
This sequence comes from Blastocatellia bacterium, assembly GCA_016789145.1. Taxonomy (GTDB): domain Bacteria; phylum Acidobacteriota; class Blastocatellia; order Pyrinomonadales; family Pyrinomonadaceae; genus OLB17. Next base: position 9,327 of record JAEUQI010000091.1, read on the forward strand.
ATTTCTGGAGGATAAGAAAGGATGGCGGGCTCGCGAAACCGGCGAACGCGGATGAACTGGTTGCCGAGGAAGCGAAAGAATTCTATCCGGTCTTCACCGACGCACCGACGAAAACATATCATCTCGCCGCCGTCGTCAAAGGCAAAACATCAGCGGTCGGCAGCGGGCCGGAGCACACCGTTCCGTCAATGCCGCACCTATTTTACGCCGAGCTGGGGGTACTGATGCTGACGACATTGATCTGCGTCGCCCTAGCGTTTGTCTCCGACGCACCGTTGAAAGAGCTCGCAAATCCGCTCGTTCCTGAGAATCCGGCAAAAGCACCGTGGTATTTCCTCGGGCTGCAAGAGATCGTCTCGTTCTCGGCATTCATGGGCGGCATTGGCATTCCGATGCTGTGCGTGATCGGCTTGGGCCTGATCCCGTTCCTGGACCGTGAAAAAGAAGGAACCGGCGAATGGTTTGGCGGGCCGGGCGGATGGAAGCTGGTGAAATGGTCGGCTGTCGTTGGGTTTGCAGCTTCGATCGGTGTCGAAGCATTTGCAATACATTTCGGTTGGCTTCGCGAGTGGTTCCCGGATATTCCGCAGCTTTTCATCACGTTTATCAATCCCGGAACCGTCTTGACAGCGATCTACGCGGCTTATTCGATTTGGGCTGTCCGAAAGAACAACTCAACCCGTGCCGGAGCACTCGCTTTGTTCACCTGCTTCCTGTGCGGCTTCATTGTGCTGACGGTGATCGGCACCTACTTCCGCGGCCCGAACTGGGACTTTTTCTGGTCGCCGTCAGATTGGGGAGGCCATTGACGCTATGAACAAGAATAAATATCTGTTGATGGTTTCAAGTATTGGAGTCTTTCTGCTCCTCGCTGCTGCAGCCATGTCCGAGAACTTCATGAAGGACTGGCACGCCATTCAAGGGAACGCCAAGACCACGGAAGGCCCGATCGATCTGCGGCTTCGGCAAATAGTGAACCCGCAACTCAAAGTCACGGACCGCTGTGTCACTTGTCACGTCGGGATGGCATCCGGTGAGCAGATCACGACCGACCAAAAAGTAGGAGCAGCCCATAAGCCGGTCGTCCATTCCCCGACCGAGATCGGCTGCACGACTTGTCACGGCGGACAAGGACAGGCAACCGAGAAAGACGACGCTCACGGGAATGTTCACTTCTGGACCGAGCCGATGCTGCCCGCGAAGTATGCCTACGCGAGCTGCGGAACCTGTCACACGCCGCTCAATGTTCCCAATCTGCCAACTCTCGATAACGCCCGTAAGACGTTCGAGAGGCTCGACTGTTACGCGTGTCATCGCCTCGACGGCCGGGGCGGAACGCTGCGTCCGGGAGGGAATCTGACCGGTATGGAAGGCCCCGACCTGTCACATGTCGGCCTCAAGGGCTACAATGCCGAATGGTATGCGGCTCATCTGCAAAAGTCTCAGCAGGCAACGGAACCGGCCTGGAAAACGTCATTTCGAGAGGTAAATGAGGCAGACCGCTCCGCACTGAAGATCTTTCTCGGCACCCAAATGGGCGCACCGAAACTGATCGAAGCGAAGGCTCAGTTCAACACGGTTGGATGTGCCGGATGCCACACCGTCGGAACATTTGGCGGCGATGCAGGCGTGAATCTATCGCTTTCCGGTTTCAAAGATCCTAACCAGCTCAACTTCTCAAAGGTTCCGGGCGATCACACTCTAACAAACTGGGTCGTCCAGCATTTCCGTTCACCTGCGTCCACGGTGGCGGGTTCGCAAATGCCGGCACTTGGCTTATCTGAAAGCCAGATCGACCTGCTGACGCTCTATACACTTTCGCTCAGACGGCGCACTTTGCCCGACGTTTTTCTTCCGAAAGACCGCGTCCGGGCAATGCGTTTCGGCGAGCGCGAGTTTGCTAAGGACGGCGAGACCATTTACACCGCGGTGTGTTCAAGTTGTCATGCGGCAGACGGACGAGGAACCCGTTTCCCCGGCCTTGTTCCGAATCCGTCGATAACCAGTCCCGAGTTCCTGCAGCTCGCCTCTGATGATTTTCTCTTCCAGACAATACGGAATGGCAGGCCCGGACGTCCGATGCTGGCTTGGGGTGATCGCGTGAATGGATTCAACGACGAAGAGATTCGCGCTGTTATCGCCTACATTCGCTGGCTCGGTGGGAACATCCAGGCACAACCTGATGCCAAGGCTCAATTGTGGGCGAGAGGTGACGCATCATTCGGAGCCACACTTTTTACTTCAAATTGCGCGGGTTGTCATGGAAAAAATGGTGTCGGTGCAGACGGCCCAGCGCTCAACAACAAAATGTTTTTGTCGAGCGTTTCAGACACCTTTCTGTCCGGGACGATCACACGGGGCAGGAGCGGGACTGTGATGCAAGGTTTCGGGGCCCCATCGCCGATCCGACGGGTATTGACCCCAGCCGAGGTCGAATCGATCGTGGTTTATATACGTTCATTGAGCGCAAAATAGTTGAGCATAAAACGAGGAATGATATGAAAAAAGAGATCTCAAGACGCGAATTTATGGCGAGGATCACTGCAGCCGGTTTTGGGGCGCTGGTGGCATCAACGACGAATGCCTGGGGCCTTGAGGCAATAACAAATCCGCTGGCCGCGTATCCAAACCGCGATTGGGAAAAGGTCTATCGCGATCTGTGGGCCTACGACTCGCGTTATACCTTTACCTGCGCTCCAAACGACACGCACAACTGTTTGCTCAACGCACATGTACGCCAGGGTGTAATTACACGCATCGGCCCGACAATGAAATACGGCGAGGCCGTCGACCTATTAGGCAACGGCACTTCGCATCGGTGGGATCCGCGTGTCTGCCAAAAAGGCCTTGCTCTAACGCGGCGTTTTTATGGCGACCGGCGAGTAAACGGAACGATGGTCCGAGCCGGTTACAAGAAATGGTACGAGGCAGGCTTCCCTCGCGGTGCCGACGGGCGTCCGCCGGAGGAATATTTCCAACGTGCCCGCGACGAATGGGTGCGAATGTCACATGACGAAGGGGCCGTCATCGTCGCTGCGGCATTGAAGAACATCGCCGAAACGTACACCGGCGACGAGGGCAAGCGAAAGCTCAAGGAACAGCATTACGACGAAGCGACTATCGAGGCCACGCAGGGTGTAGGTACGCAGGTCATGAAGTTTCGCGGAGGAATGCCGCTGCTTGGCATGACCCGCGTTTTCGGCATGTACAGAATGGCGAATTCGATCGCATTGCTCGATTCGCACATTCGCGGCGTCGGACCCGACAAGGCGATGGGGCCCAAGGGCTTTGACAATTATTCGTGGCATACCGATCTGCCACCAGGCCACACTATGGTCACCGGCCAGCAGACGGTCGAATTCGACCTAAACTCGGTCGAGCAAGCAAAAACCGTTGTTGTCTGGGGAATGAACTGGATCACGACCAAGATGCCCGATGCTCACTGGCTGACCGAAGCAAGAATGAAAGGCACCCGCGTCGTGGTCATCGCCTGCGAATATTCGGCAACGGCCACGAAAGGCGACGATGTCCTTGTCGTTCGTCCAGGAACGACACCGGCTCTCGCACTCGGTTTTGCCAACGTGATCATGCAGGAAAACCTGTATGACAAGGAATATGTGCAGCAGTGGACGGACATGCCGATCCTCGTTCGCATGGACACGCTCAAAT
>JAEUQI010000092.1 GCA_016789145.1 Blastocatellia bacterium
TCGTCAAACACATTCGCCCCAAGGCCGTAAACGGTCTCGGTCGGAAACGCGACGATCCCGCCGCGGCGAATGTGTTCGGCGGCTTCGGTCGGCGACGTAGTGAGAATCGTGTTCACTGATTCAAGATAACAAAATTTTTGAGAACTTACGCAAGAAGCCTGAGGCTGTACGTCATCAGTATACGGACGACGAAGCGAATATCGCGGATCGCCATATTTTAGAAAGAAAGGAGAGTTCAACATGCTAGTTACAACAGTAGGTATCATCGCAATTCTGATCGGGCTTCTTTTGCCGGCGATCCAGAAATAAACCCAATCATACGAATACAATGCCTGCCATTCAGACAATTGAATGGCGGGCATTTTCTATTTGGTTCGGTCGATGCGTTAAGATTAGGTAGTGGCGATCGCGGACAAACTCAAAACCTTGCCGACCAGTGCGGGCATCTACATTCATAAAAATGCGATGGGCAAGATCTTGTATGTCGGCAAGGCGAAGAACCTGCGAAATCGTGTGAGGTCGTACTTTCAATCGAGCCGAAATCATGATCCGAAAACGCGGCAGCTTGTAAAACAGATAACCGATTTCGAGTTTATCGTCGTCGATAACGAGGTCGAGGCGTTGGTGCTCGAATCGAATCTGATCAAAAAGCACAAGCCGCGATTCAACGTATTTCTTAAGGACGACAAATCGTACCCGCATCTAAAACTGACGAACGAAGAGTATCCAAAGGTAGTCGTAACGCGGCGTTTGGTGCGAGATGGTTCAAGTTATTATGGGCCGTTTTTGCCGACGACGATGGCGAGAAACACGTTGAATTTGGTCAATCGAGCGTTCCAACTGCGAACCTGCGAGATCGAGATCGACGGCAATCTTTCACGGCCGTGTCTTGAATATCACCTGAAACGATGCCTCGGCCCGTGCGTCAAAGGCTTGTGCACAAAAGCCGAATACCAAGAGGCGGCGGCTGACGTCAAGACGCTTCTCGAAGGCAAGAACAAAGAACTCGCCAAGACGCTCGAGGCCCGAATGTGGCAGTTTTCCGACGAGGGGAAATACGAGCTCGCCGCCCGTTATCGCGATCTGCATCGTACAGTTCTTGCTCTCGGCGAGACGCAGAAGATGGCGACGACTGCTGATCGAGACATCGACATTGTCGGGTTTCATCGTGAGGAACAGCGGCTGGCGTTGCAGCTTTTTACAATGCGCGAAGGCCGAATCGTCGGGCGCCGCGAGTTCTTTTGGGAGGACCTCGAAGAAGGCGATCTGTTCAATGCTTCTGAGTTTCTCGGAATCGTGCTGACGCAATATTATTCGACCGATTATGTGCCGCTTGAGATACACGTTTCGCAGGATTTCGACGACCGAGCAGTGCTCGAAGCCGCACTGACCGAACGCCGCGGCCGTCGCGTCAAGATCCTCGACCCAAAACGCGGCAAGAACAAGCACCTTGTGAATCTCGTCGAAACCAACGCCAAGATAGCGTTCGATCAAAGGTTCCGCGTACTCAAGCCCGACACCGAAAAGGTGCTTGAGGAGTTGCAGGAGGTTCTCGAACTCTCGTACTTTCCGGAACGCATCGAGTCGTTCGACATTTCAAACATCTCCGGAGCCGAGAACGTCGCGGGCATCGTTGTATTCGAGAACGGCAAGCCCGCACGAGCTGAATATAGGCGTTTGATAATCAAATCGGTCGATGGAGCAAACGATTTCGCGTCGATGAATGAGGCTGTTTATCGCCGCTATCGCCGTATTCTCGACGAAGGCCGCAAACTGCCTCGACTCGTTTTCATCGACGGCGGCAAAGGCCAGGTCGCCGCAGCGGCAGCCGCGATGCAGGCGCTCGATCTCGAACAGATAATGCTAGTCGGCCTTGTCAAACCGCCGAAACAGCACAATCAGATATCGCATTTGATCGTCCACGGCCGCGAGGACAAACCGATACCTTTCGACCGGAATTCGCATGCGTTTCGCCTCATATTGCAGATCCGCGAAGAGACGCACAAGACCGCGATCGAGTTTCACCGTAAACGCCGTGAAAAGCGCGATTTTTCATCGGAACTCTCCGAAATTCCCGGCATCGGCGATAAGCGGAAAATGAAATTGCTGAGGAATTTCGGCTCGATCGAGCGAATAGCGAAGGCGTCCGTAGAGGAACTAAAGCCGTTCATCGGCGGAAAAGCCGCAAACGATGTTGCCGAACATTTTGCCGCCCAACGCCGTCTCGGCGGGGCGGAATAGCGATTGTTGGTGTTACAATTTCAAAAAGATACTGGAGGAGCTTAGTATGATCATCGGCGAACACATTCCTATCACTATAGACAAGGAAATTCTTAGTGGCGTGCCGGTTTTTGAGGGAACTCGAGTGCCTGTATCGGCATTGCTCGATAATTTTGAGGCCGGCGTCTCCCTCGATGAGTTTCTCGAGAATTTTCCGAGCGTATCGCGAGTGCAAGCCGTTAGTGTGCTTGAATTATTCAAGGCTCGGCTCGATGAAATGAAGTTAGCGGCATGAAGATCATTATTGACGAATGTGTCCCAAATATCGTCAAAAAGCGGCTTCCTCGCTTTGGTATCAGTACCGTTCGGCTTGAAGGTTGGGGCGGAAAGAAAAACGGCGAGTTATTAAAGCTGGTTGAAGAAAAGTTTGACGTATTTGTGACGTCAGATAAGAACTTGAAATATCAACAGAATGTGGCTGACCGCAAACTCGCCATCATATTGCTGCCGAGTAACCAAGTTCCGGTTGTTCAGCGACTTCTTCCTGACATTGAAATCGCTTTCGACTCTGTCGAAGCTGGCGAGTTCGTTGAAATATTAGACGAATCCTAGCTTGTAAGTGAAAATCTAGCCATGGCACGACGACGATTTCGGCAAACTCCGCGAACCACATCGCCCGAAGATATTTCGTTCAGCGAATATCTTGTAAATCAGCCAACTCAACAGACGACCCGTACCGAATTGCTGCGGCTGATACGCGGCGGCGAGGACACGTACCTTGAACTCAAGGTTAAGCTTTCGAACAGCGAAAAGATCACGCACGGGATCGTTGCTCTCGCGAATACCGACGGCGGGACGATCATTTTCGGAGTCAATGATCAACTGCGTATCGAAGGCGTGGCGAATCCCGAATGGGTTCAACAAGAGCTAACGCGGATCTGCCGCGAAGAGATCGTACCGCCGCTCGTGCCGATGATCGATGTTATAGCGTTCGACAGCGGGAAACGTATCGTTGCGTTGGACGTGGATGGTCGGAAGCGCCCTTATCGAACTCGCGAAGGGCGGTTTTATCTGCGATTTGGTGCAGAAAAGCGTGAGATCAGCCGCGACGAGCTTAGTTCGTGGCTCGACGAAGTGCGGCCGCTGAGTTTTGAGAATATCCCGCTCCAGACTGTGACGGAAAGCGATTTCGACGACGCGTTGTTATGGAGTTTTGCGAACGCATTTGACGACAGCGGTACAAATCTAAATCTTTACAACACCGGCGATTTCCTTCGCAAAGATCTGTTGCTCGCGGTCGGTAATGTTGATGATTTTTTTCCGACGGTTGCGGCCGTTCTGCTGTTCGGCCATAACGAACGGGTCGCCGAATTGATCCCGCGTTCTAACCTAACGGTCGCGCGCTATAGCGGCGAAGGCCCGACCGCTCAGCTTATCGAGGCTGTTGAGATCAAAGGAAATATGTTGACGCAATTCGAGGCGATCTTCACCTTTCTACGTCGTTACATCGATATTGAGAACACACAACCGAAGCGCCGATTGACGTTGGTCGGAGACACTGTTGCGGCACCTCGAGGGCGTTATCATTCATACTCGGTGACCGAGGCTGTGATAAATGCGTTGATACATCGCGATCTTGCATTACGTGAGATCCGGACTCGCATAAATATCTACGACGGCTCGATCGAGTTCATCAATCCACGCCGCACTAACGGTTTCTCGCCGCCGGCTTCGCGTGCCATACGCTACGGTATCACTCAGCGGCTCAATCCGCAGATCGCGTCCATTTTTACTCGTCGCGAGTACGGCATTAACGCACCGCACGGCGGCCTGCCGATGGTCCTCCGCCAATCGAACCGTTTTTCAGGCCGCAAACCTGAGATCTACATCGCGAATGATGAGTTCAAGTTGAAGATATGGGCGGCGTGAAGAAGACGGGAGACGAGAGATACGAGACGGGAGACATCGAAAGCGACGGCCCGTCGTTTGTCGGTCGTCGCTTGAATCTATTGCTTTCTTTCGCGACGGCGATCGTGTATTTCTTTTCCAATCCCAAACCGCAGACTTACTACGATTATACATTTCGCGTCGCGGGCAATTTGCTAACGGGCAAGATCGCATTTACCGAACGGCAGCCGAGTTGGCTGAATGAGTTCGTGCCTTTCGAGGGCGTTTACTATTCGGTATTTCCGCTTGGTGCGGTGCTTTCGATGATGCCGGCGGCGTTGTTGAAAGCGTTCGGTCTTATTACCGAGATGCCCGGAGCGTGGATCTCGGCGATCCTGGCGGGGCTAGTCTGTTATTTGTGTCTGAAGATTGCCGAACGCTATGACGTGACGACGACTCGGCGCGTTTTGATGTCACTTGGTGTTGTTTTTGGGACGTTCATGTGGACAAACCTGTCGTTCGCGGGTGCATGGCAGCTAGCTCTTGGTTTCGCGATGGTCGGCGAGCTCGGTGCGATTTATTTCACCGTTTACGACCGAAGGCCGTTGCTCGCGGGGCTTTTCTTTGCCTTGGCGTTTGGCAATCGCACGGAGAATCTGCTGACGGCGCCGATCTTCTTCTATCTTCTGTACAAGTCAGAACCACCTGCGGTAGCGGGTGGTTTAAGCGGCGGGTTGAAGCCTGCGAAAGTTCAACCACTCGCCACCGCAAGTGGTTCTGACAAGATCATTCCGCTCGCCCGTTTCTGCATCGTCCCCTTCATTCTCGGCGTCTCGACGCTTGTATATAACTACGTTCGCTTTCATAGCTTTACGGATTTCGGATATGCGCGAATTCCCGGCGTGCTGCAAGAGCCGTGGTATCACGCTGGCATCTTTTCGATGCAATACATACCGACGCAGGCTTGGGAGATGTTGTTCAAGCTGTGGAACTGGACTTCGCAATTCCCGTATCTCAAGCCCGATGGATTCAGTGCGTCGATACTATTGAGTAGCCCGTTCCTGCTGTTCGTGTTTCGCGTCGGTGCAAAGCGCGGCTGGCTCAAGATCGCGGCGTGGCTGGCGATCGTGATACTTACATTCATCCTCTGGTGCCACGGTAACGCGGGCGGCTGGCAGTTTGCGTATCGTTACGCGATGGTTCTGCTGCCGTGGATATTCGTCATTATGCTCGAAAGCGCGCCGAAAAAGGTCACGCTCCCCGAATGGATACTTTACGGCTTCGCATTTCTCGCAAACCTCTACGCGACGTGGCTGTTCAATTGGACGGAGTATATGAAAGTGTGACTCAGGGATTTTACCGCGGATAAACGCGGATGACGCAGATAAGAATATTGATGGAGTGATGGCAACAGTTTTTCTCTAGATATTCAGATCGGCGTCCATCGGCGTCCATCTGCGGCTAATTCTCTCTGTGTACTCCGTGTTCTCTGTGGCAAAATGCTTTTATGCCAATAATCAAAAAACGTGAGATCGAGAATCTCGAACAACTTAGCGGTGAGGAACTCGATGCGTTTCTCGACACCCTGCCTGAGCGGCAGGAAACTATCAGCCGGATGCTCGATTTTATCGAAGATGAGTTGTACGATAGCGAATGCAATCACAGCCTGCAGTACGCGATGAAATTCATGATGGACAACCGTCTGGCGTTTCCGCGTCTGACGTCGTGGCTCAACGAGAACGGCGGCTACTGCGACTGTAAAACAATGGCCGAGATCGCGCCAATATGGCGTAATAAATTTGGAGACGATTAACTGATCATGAAGACGATGCTACTGATGCTGTTGGTGCTGATGTTCTCATCAGCGGTGTTTGCTCAACCGGGACCTCGTTCGATATCGAAGGGGCCGACGATGACGATCAAGATCTATCTGTCGAACGAAAAGCTCAATCCGAACATCGACGACTGCAACAAGGTGTTTCCTGTAAACCGCACGATCCCGAAGACGACGGCGACGGCGATGGCGGCGATGAAGGAGTTGTTCAAAGGTGCGACCAAGGACGAGGAAGCACAAGGCTACAGCGGGATGCCGACGGCTGAGACCGAAGGCATACTGAAAAGCATCAACGTCAAAAACGGCGCCGCTTACGTTAATTTCACCGACCGCCTGCTCACCCAAATGGGCACCGCCACCACCAGCTGCGGCAGCGGCCAATACTTCGGCGCCATCGAATCAACGCTCAAACAATTCGCCACCATCAAAAAAGTCTTCTACGCCGTCAACGGCAACACCAACGAATTCTACGAATGGGCCCAAGTCGGCGAATGCCCCCACGGCAAACATTGTTCGAAGGCGAATTTTAAGTAACAAATCAGAATCGGGAGCTATAGCGACCGGGCTTTACTTACTCATACCGACAATTCCTGAAGCGTAAGGAAATGATCCAACAGGACGTAGGCCGAATATGCTAGATACGCGATTCGGCTGAAGAGTTGATTCTTGATCCACCAACTGGTGACGATCATAGCGAGAGCGATCTTGAAGATCGGCCAAAGAGAAACCAGAATTCCGAAGCCTAAAGTGCCTGTTCGAAAAGTTCCGATAGCGATCGCAGCAACAGGCAACACGACGAGCATTACGGATTCGAACCGCTGTTTAGATTTGGAAGGAGCCTCGTTGACCACGAGCAGATTATACGTCAAAGCGTATTCATCTCGGACTTGGTTATGCTGTCTTCAGATAATCTTTTAGATATTTGCCGGTGATCGATGCATGGTTCGCGGCGACTTCTTCGGGAGTTCCGTTGGCGATGATCTGGCCGCCGCCGATGCCGCCTTCGGGGCCGAGGTCGATGACGTGGTCGGCGGTTTTGATGACGTCGAGGTTGTGTTCGATGACGACAAGGCTGCCGCCGGCGTCGATGAGGGCACGGAACGCGAGCAGCAGTTTGCTGATGTCGTCGAAATGAAGGCCGGTCGTAGGCTCGTCAAAGATGAAGAGCGTGTCCGACGAAGTTTTCTGCGCAAGGTGCGACGCGAGTTTGACTCGTTGGGCCTCACCGCCCGAGAGCGTCGTCGCCGATTGGCCGAGCCGCAGATAACCGAGGCCGACCGAATCGAGAACCTTGAGCCGCGTGACGATCTTGTTTACGTCTTTGAAATAAAGCACGGCCTCGCGAACGGTGAGCTGCAGGGCTTCGTGGATGTTCTTGCCCTTGTATTTCACGTCGAGGATCTCTTGCTTGAATCGCATGCCGCGACAGTCTTCGCATGTCAGTTCGACATCGGCGAGGAACTGCATCTCGATCGTGACGGTGCCCGATCCTTGGCAAGTTTCGCAGCGTCCGCCGGGAACGTTGAACGAAAAATGCGATGCGTTGAGGCCCTTGGATTTAGCAGCGTTCGTCGCCGCAAAGATCTCGCGGATCGCGTCGTACGCCTTGATATACGTCACAGGATTTGATCGCGGCGTGCGGCCGATCGGCGATTGATCGACGAGAATGATGTCGTCGATGTGTTCGGAGCCCTGAATTTCCTTGCAGAAACCGACGTGGCTGTTCCATTCGCCGCGTTTTTTCTTGAGACCCGCATACAAGATATCGTGCACCAGCGTCGATTTGCCCGAACCCGAAACGCCCGTGACGCACACCAACATATCGAGCGGAATCGTCGCCGAAACATCGCGAAGATTGTGTTCGCGAGCACCGATGATCTCGATCTTACGCTTGGTCGCTTTGCGACGATTCTGCGGAACCTTGATCGCAGCGTCGCCGCGAAGATATTTTGCCGTCAGCGAAGTTTCGCTCTTGAGCAACGCGTCGAATTTGCCTTCGAACACAAGCTCGCCGCCAAATTCACCCGCATTCACGCCGATGTCGATGATGTTGTCGGCGGCTCGCATCGTGTCTTCGTCATGCTCGACGACCACGACGGTGTTGCCGATGTCGCGCAGGCCTTCGAGGATCTTGATGAGCCGCGAATTGTCGCGAGGATGCAGGCCGATCGACGGTTCGTCGAGAACATACAGCGTGCCGACGAGCAGCGAGCCGAGATTTGTCGCTAGTTGAATACGCTGTGCCTCGCCGCCGGACAGCGTCGCCGCGAGACGGTCGAGCGTCAGATAGTCGAGGCCGACTTCGACGAGAAACTTGAGGCGGCGGCGGACTTCGAGCAAAAGTTTGTCGGCGATGACGGTCCGCTCGGCGTCGAGTTTTAGGTCATCGAAGAACGCGTGTGCCTTGTCGATCGCCATCTCAAGCACGTCCGGCAACGAACGCCCGCCGATCTTGATGTCGCGAGCCTCTTGCCGCAAACGCTGGCCGTTGCAATCGCCGCAACGCGTGTAGCCGCGATATTTCGCGAGGAAAACGCGGACGTGGAGCTTGTATTTCTTTGTCTCGAGCCACGCAAAGAAACCTTTCACACCGCGCCAGCCTTCGTCGCCGTGGACGATGCAATTCTGCTGATAATCCGGCAGATCGTCGTACGGCACGGCCATGTCGATGTTCGCGTGCTGGCAATATTTCACCAACTCTTTCTGCGCCCAAACGTGTGCAGGCTTAGTGAAAGGCTCGATCGCTCCTTCCTTGATCGACTTCAGCGGATTCGGAATCACCAAGCCGTAATCGATGCCGATCGTGTTGCCAAAGCCTTGGCACGTCGGGCAAGCACCCGCAGGCGAGTTGAAACTGAACAGATGCGGCTCAGGTTCCTCATAACGCGTGCCGTCGTACTTGCAGACGTATTGGTCGGAGAATTTTAGGGTCGTTGAGCCGTCGGCTGTTGGTACAACGGCCGCGTGGCCTTCGCGAAAGCACGTTTCGAGCGAATCGACGAGACGTTGGCGGATTTCCTTGTCCGCTTTCAAACGGTCGATCAGGACGAACGTGTTGTCGAAATCGTCGTGTGGATAATCTTCCGGCTTTTGCAGCTCGATCATCTCGCCATCGCGAAAGAGTCGTGAAAAGCCTTGCTGCAGAATGGAAATGAGAAATGCCTGCGTGCTGAGACCATCGCCTTTTTTTCGAGCGACGGCTTTCTTCGCGGTCTTTACGATGCTTCGCGAAACTTCGTCTTGGATCGGGAACAGCAGGTAGAATCGTTCGCCGTTTGGCAGCGTTGCAAGTATCTCATCAGCCGCGGACTCCGGCGAATCTTTCTTCACCTCGCGGCCGCATTTGTGGCAGATCGTTGTTCCAGCACGTGCGAATAGCAGACGTAGATAATCATAGATCTCGGTCTGTGTCGCGACCGTCGAACGCGGATTCTTGGTCGCATTCTTTTGCCGGATCGCGATCGCCGGAGCCAGGCCTGTGATCGTGTCAACGTCGGGTTTGTCCATTCGCTCGAGGAATTGGCGTGCGTAGGCTGAGAGCGATTCGACATAGCGGCGTTGCCCTTCGGCATACAAAGTGTCGAATGCAAGCGAGGATTTTCCGCTGCCTGAAACGCCGGTGACGACGGTCAGCTTGTTGAGCGGGAAATTGACGTTGATGTTCTTTAGATTATGAGTGCGTGCTCCGCGAACCTCGATCGATACCTCTTTTTGTTTCACAGCACGCATAGACTGAATCTCGGCCACAATGGCAAAAGTTCAGTGTACCAAATCGATGTGTTGTGATTCAAAACGCAAGCTACCAACGAGTGTCGTAGCGGCCAAAATTGTCACGCCAAGTGTCTTCGGCATCGTATTTCAGGACGGGGACTGAGCCTTCGAACTCGATCTCTGTGTCGAGATCGCGGCGGAGTCGATAGGAGAAACCGGTTGGTGATGCGACGGTGATCACGAAGCGTTCACCGTCATATTTCGCGATCGACGCAAATCTCCAGTCAACCTTCGAACGCACGACAAGCCGCGAACCGACCGTCAGGTCTGAGAGCATTGGCTGCCTGGCGTGCTTCTTTGGCATTAGATCGTCGGGCCGTCGATGAAGAGCGTGTCTTTGTCTTTCTTGCCGCCGATCGCATACATTCGGACGCCGACGACGATCATGATCGCCGAGATCGCTATCCACAAAATTGCCCAGAACAGAGCCGGGATTCCGGTCGCGTTCGCCATGTTCGCAGCGTCGGTTTGTTGAGTAGAAAGTGCCGAAATAACGAATAGGTCTTTGAGGCTGAAGAAAGCGTTCAGCAAACACTGAACCGATAAGACGGCCATCGCAAACTGAGCCCATTTCAACGGTGCGTAGCGAGCTACCGCAAACAAACCTGCCGAAATGACAAGCCCTGCGAATACCGTAAATGCAATGCTACCAACGGTTACGTTCTCAAGGAAATTATAAAACGGAAGTATCAGCCCGAACGCTATCGTCATCAAACCGATCAGACTTGCGGAAAAATAAAGTGCCGGACGTGGCGATCTCCCGAACCTTATCCAAGCTAGCAACAGCGTTCCGAACGCTGTCGTGCCAAGATATCCTGCACTCGAAATGAACAATCCCGAAATTCCCGAACTACTCGACCAAACAGCTCCGCTGGTGTCGGGCGAGACGGTCAAACTCGACACAGAATTGCCCGTAATGATCGCGGCTAACGCGTGGCTGCTTTCATGGATGAACGTCGCGAACAGTTGCATCGGATAGTACAGATACGACGCGATGGGGAACATCCACGCCAAAACCCAAACGCCGATGCTCAGCGCCACCGCACCGAGCAATAGCTTGACCTGAGGCTGTGCATTTTCCGCAACTCGATAATTGATGTCCATCGTCCCTCCGTATTCCACAACCAATTACGACTATTCTACCGTAAAGTTCGACTTTCCTCCGCTTTTTGAAACGAGGCGAATGTCCGAAATGACGATGTCTTTTTGAACGGCTTTGCACATATCGTAGATCGTCAGAGCCGCTACAGAAACGGCAGTTAGTGCTTCCATCTCGACGCCGGTTTGAGCGTTTGTGATCGCTTCGGCGGTAAGTTCGATGCCTTCGTCGGTCAATTCGGCAGAGACATATACTTTCGACAAATTGATCTGATGGCAGAGCGGAATTAGCTCCGAAGTTCGTTTCGCTGCCATAATTCCGGCAATGCGAGCGATCTCAAGCGGGTCGCCTTTTGGATTTGTGTTCGAGCGAAGAGCTGCGACGGTCTCGGCGTTCATCACGACTCTGCCGCTCGCCACGGCTCGGCGTGTCGTTGTGTCTTTTGCCGAGACATCGACCATCTTGATCTTTCCGGTGTCGTCAAAATGTGAAAGTTCGCTCATATTTTCTTTGCCAACATTATCATTGTGTTGCCGCCGAGCAAGACTTCGTTGGAATTTAATTCATCCTGCCAGCGTTTAGCTCGCTTTTCGGGTTTGGTGAACTTTGCAAACAGCCGTATCAACCAAACTATCGGCAGAAATGCCCACATTCCGTCCTTTTTCTTATCGACGTGAACCGAGCGTAACTCAAATCCATTGTCTTCAAGCAGATACCGAAGCTCTGAATATCCTATCGGATTTACGTGCAAACCGATCTCGGCTTTGTCTGCAAAATCACCGACCATTTCCTCAATCGCTGGCTCTGACAGCGGTTTGAAGTGCGATGTATAGCCGCTGAATAGCCAACGCAAACGCTCCTCGATATTCATAATATTCGGCACCGAAACGATCAGCGTTCCGTTCGATTTTACGATGCGCGCGAACTCGCGGATAGCATTTGCCGGATGCTCGATGTGTTCGAGGCCTTCGACGCAGACGATGTAGTCGAATGAGGCTTCGTCGTATGGCAGCGTTGCGTCGAGATCTCCTTTGCGAATATCGACGCCTTCGAGCTCGAATATTTCCGGATAAAGATCGCTGCACGAAACGTCGTAACCAAGCTCTCGCAAACGATACGCCAACGCTCCGTGTCCGGCCGGAATGTCGAGCACGCTGCCACGCTCACCGTCGCGAAGCAGTGCCTCAACGGTCTCGTGTATCGCGTCATGTGCCAATGCGGCGGGCCTTTCCATAAGCTAAATATAAACTATCTTTGTCGGTTGTCCCGCTTCGAGCCGCTCGCCGGCGGCAACAAATGCAAACGCTTCAGCGCGACCGATCGAAACGAGATCCGAAGAACCTTGCGATCGAAGCGGCGTTGCGATCAGCGTACCTTTATCGTCGGTAGCTAAACTAACAGGCAAATAGGTATCGCGATCTTTCGCGGCTTTTATTGCGGAATTCACAACAGCGTGGCCGCCTCGTACGGTTACGTTCGAGGCAGACTGCATTTCCAACATCGCGTGACGCACGAGCAAGTGAAACGTAACCGCGGCGGACACAGGATTTCCGGGCAATCCAAAAATGAGCGTTTTGTCGAGCTTCGCAAAAACCGCAGGCTTGCCGGGCTTGAGGCTGACCTTATCAAAAAAGATATTGGCCCCAAGCTCTGCGAGAGCTGATTTGGTATGATCGTACTTTCCAACCGAAACTCCGCCGGTCAGGATAACGATATCGGCGTTCTTTGCAGAATCTGAAACTTGAAATTTGAGATCTGAGATATCATCTTTAACGGTTGGCATAACCGTCGAGACGCCTCCGAATTTGCGACTCAACACATCGAGCATCACCGAATTTGAGTTTCGGATCTGATCGCGTTTTGGTTTTTTGGAATAATCAACAACCTCGCTGCCGGTTCCGATAATTGAGATTCGCGGCTGTTTCGCGACCTTAACCTTCGCGTAACCAAACGCCGCGAGCGTGGCGATCATGTTTTCAGATACAAGTTCGCCGGTTTTTATCACGACCTTTCCGGCCTTGATCTCTTTGCCTTTTTTTACGATCGAAAAGCCTTTCGCGACTTGTTCATTTATCGTGACCGTTTTGCCGTCCTCGCTTGTGAC
>JAEUQI010000093.1 GCA_016789145.1 Blastocatellia bacterium
AACGCGGGCTTTCGGCCCGCACGTCACGTCTCGTGAAACATGCCGCGGACAGCAAGAACGGTCGGGACAGTGCGGACAGTCGGAACGCGGGCTTCCAGCCCACATGTTATGTTTCATGAAACATATCGCGGACGGCAAGGACGGCAAAAACTCTTGGGACAGTAGGAACAAAAAATGATCGGATTTCATACAATCTCCTTTTCTTTTCACATAAGTTGTTCTATCATCACGGAGTAAGCAATTGGACAACCTTGTACCCTGAAAATAGCTAGGCCTAAATCCTTGGACAGCTAGGTTCCGGATACGCGTATAGATCAAGGAGACTACTCAGATGAAACTTTCCGATGGATTTGTGAGATTTTTCTTTACAGTTGTAGCAACACTCGCGGTTGCGACGGCAGTAAGTGCTCAGGTGATTTACGACAATGGTCCGCTGGCCACAGGTGCGACATCTCGTTCTGGCGTGGCCGCACCAGCAGGTACGCAGTGGAGCGAGGTTCAGAGCAACACGGGTGACACCGTCTCCAGTAACACTAATGCCGGTGTAGGCTGTCAGGTGATCGGGGCCGCAACAAACAACCGTTGTGCTGACGATTTCATAATTCCGGTTGGCGAAACTTGGACCATTAATTCGGTTACAACATTCGTCTATCAGACCGGATTTGCAGGCGTAACGAGTCCGGTCGTCGGTGCCAATTTGAGAATTTGGAACGGTGTTCCCGACGCACCGGGCAGCACGGTCGTATTTGGTGATACAACCACGAATCGCCTCGCTTCGTCAGTGAACTCGAATCTTTTCCGAGTCTTCAATACTACCGTGCCCGCACCCGGAACAGCTCCTGGAACAACTCGCATCATTTGGCAGAACAATTTAACTGTATCGCCTGCGCTTGTTCTTACTGCCGGACAATATTGGGTCGATTTTCAGACTGATACAGGTGCAACGACCGGTAACTTTACACCGGGAAATACGGTTGTCGGCAATCGTGGAGGAATGCACTACAACGGCTTGCAGAAAATTGGAGCCGCCGCATGGCTTCCTGTACTAGAGACTGGAAATCCAGCCGCTGCTTCCGATTACGGTATCGATTTTCCATTCAAGATCAATGGCACGATCGCCGGTACCATAGGTCCCCGACGTTCTCGCGTAGTCGACTTTGACGGCGACAACAAATCGGATCTGAGCATCGCTCGGTCTGCAAATGCAACTTCACAGACGACGTGGCAGCATAACCTTAGTGGTGGTGGCACCGCCGGATTTGCTTGGGGCCTGGGAACCGGCCTTGCAGGCGGCGACAAAGCTACGCCTGAGGATTTTGATGGCGATGGAAAGACGGATATAGCTGTTTGGCGGCCAGGTGCTCCGACGGTCGCTCAATTCTTCATTTTCCAGAGCCAAACCAATACGGTTCGTGCTGAGGCCTTTGGCCAAACCGGTGATGATCCGTCGGTGGTCGATGACTACGATGGTGACGGCAAGGCTGATCTGGCGGTGTTTAGAGATCCCGGAGCAGGCCAGACAACCTTCTTCTATCGTACTACTGCAGGTGGTCCTGTGACCTTCGCCCCGTGGGGACTAACTGGCGATAAACCTGCCCCTGGCGACTACGATGGCGACCGTAAAGCGGACCTCGCTGTTTTCAGGAATGAGGGAGGATTGGCTCGCCATTATCACCTTCGCTCAACGCAAGGTTTCGTTACCGTTCAGTTTGGATTGTTCACCGATAAGTTCGTCGGTGGCGATTTCGACGGAGACAACAAGACTGACCTTTCGGCAGTTCGTGCAAACGGTGCGGTTTTGGATTGGTACGTCTTCCGTAGCTCGAATGGAGCATTGTTAACGTCGCAGCCGCTCAATGGTTACGGAGCATCGGCAACCGATATTGTCGTTCCGGGCGATTATGACGGTGACAACCGCACAGACCTTGCTGTCTGGAGAAGTACCGGTCCAAATGCGGGAGTCTTCTTCATGTCGCCTTCGAACTCTGCTGTTCGAGGAACGCAATGGGGCCAAACCGGTGACTTTCCTGTTGCTAATTACAATGTGAGGTAACCCGGGACTCAACCAGTTACCAATTGACTGAGAGGCTTTGAAAGAAGCCTCTCATTGTTTTATATTTAGGGTTTACAGACCAATTGATAATGAGCCAAATATTAGTATTCATCGAACATAAAGACTGCGTTCTCAACAAGACCTCGCTCGAAGCGATCACCGCTGCACAAGCCATTGGAAAAGACCTAGGTTTGAGCGTTTCAGCGGTTTTGCCTTGCGACAAAGATTGCTCGCTCGCTCAAGAGATCGCGGGCTACGCGTTAGATAAAGTTATCGTTGCCAAGAACGACAAGTTGAGCATCTATACGCCTGATGCTTACGCCGATGCTTGGGAGCAGGTCATTAAGGCTATTAACCCGCAATACGTAATAATGTCGCATACGTATCAGGTTCGCGATTTCGCACCTAAGGTTGCTACTCGTTTTGGTCGTGAGATGGTTGGCGACTGTATCCGATACGTTGCCGAGGGCGGGAAACTCAAGCTGACGCGACGAATCTTCCTCGGCAAGCTTGATGCTGATGTCACGATAGGTGGCGATGCTCCGTATTTTGTGACGTTCCAATCAGGCTCGTTCCGTGGTGATGCTGCGGAAAAGGGAAATGCTTCGGTTGAGACGATCGAAGTGAATGTTGGAAACGTTCGCATGACTCCTGAAGCTCCGTTCCAAGAAGCCAAAGCATCAGTCGATCTTACGAAATCCGAAGTTATCGTTGCTATCGGCCGTGGTATCAAATCGCAGGAGAACATCGCTGTTGCTCAGCAGCTTGCTGATGTTCTAGGAGCTGACCTCGCTGCATCGCGTCCTATCTGTGATAGCGAGTGGTTGCCAATAGATCGACAGATCGGCTCGTCAGGTCAAACAGTTGCTCCAAAGGTGTATATCGCACTAGGAATTTCCGGTGCGATCCAGCACATTGTCGGAATGAAAAACTCAACCACGATCGTTGCCGTAAACAAAGATGCCGAAGCTCCAATATTCGATATCGCCGACTACGGTATCGTCGGCGACCTATTCGAAGCCGTTCCGGTCATGGTCGAAGAGATAAAAAAGGCAAAAGCATAGTAAATATAGCAGACTATATTCCTAGGGCTCGCCTGACTTCGGCGAGCCTTTTTATGTTCTGAATCTACTTTGCTGCTACTGTCGAAATGGCTATCAAGTAAAGTTCTTTTAGTTCGAAATATTTATATTCAAGGGGTGAAATACATGAAAAAACTTTTGGTTCTAGTAGCAGTAATAGCCTTTTCGGTAGGTGTCACGGCGGCTCAGGAACGCGGACACGCATCGGGGCAAACTTCGACTTCGCAGATAGAGTTGGTTTGGGGTTCGACCAACGTAGATCTAAGTCCGGGATTTCTCTCGGCTTTGTCTTCGCTGAATATCGCACCGTCGACGATCTTCCCGGCATCGCTTCGAGGTACGCGTGTTAGCTTCCCGATCACGGACGGCTCTCTCGACCGACAAACTCTAAGGGGTGAGATAGTACACAACGGCGGCCTGCGGCTCAAACGAGGAAACACTGAGGTCAAGCTAAAGAGCTTTATCATCGACACTACCGGAAATGGGATCGTCCTGACAGGTCTTGTGTCAGCGAACGGCACGACCGTCGGTAGGGTACCGCTTTTCGACCTACAGCTCCCTTCAAGTTCTTCAGCCACCAGTCTTCGTATCGACCGCGTTTCGTTGAATGGTGTTTCAGTTCGGCTTCGGCAAGAAGCTGCGACAGCTTTGAATGGAGTGTTTGAAACAAATGCCTTCGTCGCTGGCTTCGGTATTGGAACTGCAAGCGTACGCGGCTATGGCTACGGAGCTTAACCTCGGGCTAGAATCCGGCTAATTTGGGGCAGACGTGAGCTTACGTCTGCCTCTCTCGCATTCTAGCTTACATCGGGATCAACTCGCAGCAGCAGCGGCTTCGAGGTCGGAGATGATGATCTTGGTCATCTTGAACATTGCTTGCGTCACACGATCGGCTCGTTCGCGGTCGGGATGAGTGAGATTATCCATTAAGTATTTTGGTGTGATCTGCCACGAGACGCCGAACTTATCGGTCAACCAACCGCAAGGCAACTGTTCGCCGTCCTCACTGAGTCTCTCGTACAGATGGTCGATCTCGTCTTGAGTATTTGCCTCGATCATCAGCGAAAAAGCCTGTGTGAATACAAAATTCGGGTGTGGTCCGGCGTTGTAGCAATGGAACTGTTGACCTTCTATCTCAAACGTGCCACCCGCAAGCTCGCCGTCAGGACCCGGGAATTTCGAGACGATGCGGCAATTGGGGATAACTGATGAGTAGAAATCCATAGCTTCAAGACAGCCTGTTTGAAACATGAAGAACGTTGTGACCTTTTGACTCATTTCTTCTTCTCCAAGTTCTGTTTGATACGAAATTTTACGATCTTTGTTATGAGCTTGATCGGTAATGGCTGATCGAGCGGGAATTGCACCGTGCCTTTCGAAGTCTTGTAATCGGAAAGGGCGTCTTGAAATTCTGCGATGCCGCCGGCTCCGGGATAAAAGCCAATATGGCCCTTGTATCCAGCAAAATGAACAAGTGGCCCATTCAACTTAAATGTTGGAATAGCGTAGCTTATCGACTCGCTTGCGTCCGGTGCAAGCCTGTTTAAGAGGTCACGTAGTTCGGATAACTTTGCGGCAACCTCGGAAGGGAATCCAGCAATGTACGCGTCAATGTCGGGTGCGGCTTGCTTCATTGCTCTACTATAGAAAAGCTTCTGACGAAGAGAGTATGCCCGCGAATAACGCGAATCTGAGCGAATTTAAGAAAGTGCCTTGTCTTTTCGCTTGGATCAGCACTATTCGCGGGCAAATAATATTAGTTCGATTCCGCTATTGCTTCGTCGAAAATCTCGAGAGCGACGTCAACATTCGCTTTGGTCAACACTAACGGTGGCGAGAATCGGATGGTGTTCGTACCACAGCCCAGAATTATGAGTCCGCGGTTGAAGCAAGCCATCTCGATCTTGTCACGTAGTTCGGCATCCGCGGAACCATCGGCTTTGACGAATTCGACGCCGAGCATCATGCCGAGACCTCGAACATCGCCGATCACGGAATGCTTCTCGGCAAGCTTGCGAAGGCCTGCTTCGAGGTAGCTACCGACTTCGCGGGCGTTCTCGACAATACCGCCTTCGAGCAGTTCGATGGTTTTTAACGCCGAGGCAATGGCAACAGGATTGCCGCCAAATGTCGAAGCGTGAGCGCCCTTGTGCCAGTCCATTATGTCAGCACGAGCCGTACAAGCGCCTATGGGCATACCCGAACCAAGGCCTTTCGCCATGCAGACGATGTCGGCTTTGACGCCTTCGTGATGGTCGAGAGCGAACATCTTTCCGGTACGTCCCATGCCTGATTGAACTTCGTCGATGATGAGCATTATTCCATGCTCGTCACAGAGTCTGCGAATTTCTTTTATGACCTCGGTCGGGATAGGCACATAGCCGCCTTCGCCTTGTACAACCTCGACTACGATACCGGCAACTTCCTCAGGCGGCGTGGTCGTTTTGAACAAGGTGTTCTTGATCCAATCGGTCGTGCCCATGCAACACGAACCATCGGAGCATTTGCCCTTGTTAAATGGGCAGCGGAAACAATTCGGGTACGGAACATGTGTAACGTCGAGAGCCTGTCGCATAAAGCCCAGACGCTGTGCTTTCTTGGACGAGGTCAGCGATAGTGCTCCCAGCGTACGCCCGTGGAAAGATCCAAAGAACGAGATGAATTTCTGCCGTCGCGTGTGATACATCGCGAGCTTCAAAGCTGTCTCAATGGCCTCGGCACCGCTGTTGGCAAAATGCGTACGAGTTGGGCCTTCGATCGGGACGATCTCATCGAGTTTCTTTCCAAGCTCCGGCATATGCCGATAGTAGAAATCAGTTCCGCATAGATGAATAAGTTCGTTCGTCTGTTTTGTGATCGCGGCAACGATCTCAGGATGGCAATGCCCGGTCGAGCACACGGCCACGCCGGCGTTGCAATCGAGGAAAGTGTTGCCGTCAGGATCGGTGATCCAAACGCCGCTCGCGTGGTCGGCTACTAATTTATAGTCAGGCCGCGGATAGCTTGGGGTGACGTACTGATGATCGGCATTGATGATCTCAAGCGACTTCGGTCCGGGAAGTTCAGTTTTGATCACGGGACGCTGTAATTCTGTTGATGGTGTCATGATATTTCTCCTTGTCTGTTAAGAGCTAAAACGATGTGAAACAAGCACTTAGTGGCTTGCACTCAAAACAACACAGGAGAATTTAGTCGCCACCGAATAGATCGGCGCGTCGTGCGATGGGTCGAAGTTTTGCTATCGAACGCGAGGTCATTGTGCCAACACTATAGCAGAAGTTTCGCCGCGATTTCAAAGTTCGACACTCAACGTGAAACAATAAAGCAATGTCAAAAGAGCCTAGACGAACAAATCGCCTGATAGACGAAACTTCGCCATATCTGTTGCAACACGCGCACAATCCTGTGGATTGGTATCCGTGGGGCGACGAAGCCTTCGAAAGAGCCAAGGCCGAGGACAAGCCTGTGCTTGTTTCGATCGGCTATTCGGCCTGCCATTGGTGTCATGTTATGGAGCATGAGTCGTTTGAGGACGAAGCAGTCGCGGCGGTTCAGAACGAGCATTTCGTCAACATAAAGGTCGATATGGAAGAGCGGCCTGACGTTGATCAGATCTACATGAACTTCGTCCAGATGACGACCGGACGCGGCGGTTGGCCAATGAATGTGTTCATCACGCCGGACAAGCAGCCATTCTTTGGCGGTACATATTTTCCGCCGAGCCCACGTTTCGGAATGCCCTCGTGGCAGCAGATCCTGATAAGCATCGCCGAAGCGTGGAGAGAACGTCGGGATGAGATCGAGCAATCAGTTACGCAAATAGTCGGCGAACTTCGCCGAATGTCGATCGTCGAAGCGGGCGGCGGATTGTCGGCTGAATTGCTCGATGCTGCGTGTGCAAGCCACGTACGTACGTTCGATGCGATCAATGGCGGCTTTGGTGGTGCACCGAAGTTTCCGGCAGCGATGTCGCTTGAATTCCTATTGCGTTATCACAAACGAACCGGCGACGTGAAGGCACTGGAGATGGTAACTTTCTCTCTTGACAAAATGGCTTGTGGCGGGATCTATGATCAGATCGGCGGCGGTTTTCATCGATACGCAGTCGATTCGATCTGGCTAGTGCCTCATTTTGAGAAGATGCTTTACGACAATGCACAGCTTGCCAGAGTTTATTTGCATGCATATCAGGTCACTCAAGTCGATTTCTACAAACGCATCGCGATTGAAATTCTCGACTATATCGAACGCGAAATGCTCAATGAATCCGGCGGCTTCTATTCGACACAAGACGCCGACAGCGAGGGCGAAGAAGGGAAGTTTTTCGTCTGGTCGCCCGAAGAGATCGCGCAAGTTCTAGGCTCGAAGGACGCTAAGCTATTCTGCGAAGCCTATGACATTACAAAGGGCGGCAATTTCGAAGGGCATAATATTCTGAACCTTAGAGAGGCGAGTTCGGAACGGCCGCTTGCAGATCTATGTAAAAAGCTGTTCGACTATCGTGAGAAGCGAGTCAAGCCTGGTCGCGATGAGAAGGTGCTGACTGCATGGAACGGACTTATGCTGGCAGCGTTTGCAGACGCCGCTGGCGTTCTTGGTAATGGACCTTATCTCGAGATCGCAAAGAATAACGCGGCCTTTATTAAACGTGAATTGAAGATAGGCGACCGACTGCTACGAACCTGGAAAGACGGCCGAGCAAAGCTCAACGGCTATGTTGAAGACTATGCGAACGTCGCGGATGGTTTGCTCGAACTATTCAAAGTCACTGGCGACGCTTCGTATCTAGCCGATGCGAAAGAACTCGCCGACGTAATGATCACTGAGTTCTGGGATGAGGAGAACGGCGGATTCTTCTTCACCTCGCATGACCACGAGGAGCTCATCGTGCGTAACAAAGATCTTTGGGACAACGCCACACCTTCGGGCAATTCGGTGGCTGCGGACGTGCTGCTAAGGCTGGCGAAGTTGACCGGCGAGGAGAAGTATGAGCGATTTTCAGTGACGACACTACGTATCGCTTCGTCGCAGATCAAACGCCATCCTCAAGGATTCGGACGAACGTTGTCTGCACTCGAGTTTCGGCTTGGACGAGGAAAAGAGATCGTGATCTTTGGTGAATCGGGCAATGAAATCGAACGCGATGTCATGGAAAGCTATCGACCACACGATATTATCGTGAGCCTTCGCAACAGCATTCCTGAGGTTCCGCTCACAAAAGACAGAGCGATGGTGGACGAATTGCCGACAGCATATGTTTGCGAGGACTTTATATGTAAGAGGCCGGTCACCAGCGTCGTCGAACTCAGAGCCGTACTTTAATAACAAATGAAAAGGCTCGGCTGTGTAGAACAGCCGAGCCTTGATCGAAAATTTGGTCACCCAAACTATTTCTTTGCAGGACTTGCTTCCGGAGCCTTAGCTGGCGATCCCGACGCAGGTGCTGCGGGCGACGTTGCCGGTGCAGTGGCAGGCGTTGTCGACGCAGGTGCTGACGGCGGCGTTGCCGGCTTCATTGTGTTTGCCGGCGAAGCTGGTTTAGCAGCGTTGTTGGCCGGTGTTTCTCCACATGCCATTCCAAGAGCACCCATAGCCAATACTGAGGCAAGTGCGATCGTCTTTTTCATAAATTGATTCTCCTGTCTTCTCTAAGGTTAGATCTAATTCTAAAGTGGCCGTGCAAACACGCCCGGTGTCCCTCATCTTTCAATTTTTTGGAACACTCGACACTATATTAAGACGCGAGCCACAAGTCAACTACAAAATAGAGTACTTTTAAATTAATTATTGGCACAAGATCGATTCGAAAAAAGGAAAGCACCTTGTCTTTCGACAAAGTGCTTTCTCATAATCCTATTAACTAAGACTATTTCTTTGCAGGGCTAGCAGCAGGTGCCGACGTTGGCGTTGCTGTCTTAGGTGCATCCTTCGAGGTTGCAGCCGTTGCAGGACTTGCGCTCGAAGCAGGGCTGGTCGAAGGTGCAACAGTTGCTGCAGGTGTTGCAGCAGCCGGCGTTGCTGGCTTTGTGGTGTTTGCATTGTTGGTGTTTGTTGCACCGCCGCCGCATGCCAATCCGAGAGCGCTAACGCCCAGAACAGTCGAAAGAACAATTGCTTTTGTCATTTTAGTAAGACTCCTTTATTTTTCTCAAAGTAATATGCTTGTTTCCAAGCGGTCGATCGATCAAACACGATCGTTTTTGCTTTGGCCTCTTTCTTTCCAAAGCAAACGAGAGAATAGTAATCGGCGAAGCTTTTGTCAACTAAAAATCAACAAAAAATCACACTTTTTTTGAATATTTTTTTCGGTGATCTTTGGTCGTTGGTCGATCGTCGAAAAAGCCCGTAATTACGGCACTTCAAAAGAAAAACATTGACGAATCGTTCAGACGGCTAGTAAAATATTTTTTGTGGTTACGAGCTCCTACGCTCTCATTTTCTGACTTTCTTCATCCGCTTTCAATATGCAAAATTCCGACGCCATCGCCGGCAAGGTCGTTCGTAGCGTCTTCGCGAGTCCCGCGGCGTTGATCGTTGTGTCCTTGATTGCGATCACTTTCACGTTCGCGCTGGCGAATTCATCGTGGGCGTTCGAATCGAAAACAAAAGTATTCTCAGCGATCATCGTCGCCTATGTGACTTTCTGTGTAGTAAGTTTCTTCGGCGGAAATGGCTTTGCAGGATTGTTAAATGGCAGTTCGATCTCGGACAACGGCGAGCTCGATGCGCGGTTGAAACTGATCGAAGACGCAAGTGAGTATTTTTCGGGTTCGCTCAGGTCGGTAGATATGATGCGGCTTGTTGCGGCAAAGATCCGCGAGATCGTGCCGTTTGACGATTGCGTATTGCTGGTTGTTGATCCGCTCGACGGTAAATTGAAATGCGTCCAGGCTGACGGTGCCACATCGGCGATGATGCGCAATGTTGAGTTTGGAGCGAACGTCGGCCTAGCAGGTCGTGCTCGTGCGACGCAAATGGTTGAGTTCGCGCACGGCGACGTGGTACGCGACGAAACGTATCCTGCACTTGCTGTTCAGCGGTTTCGATCTACTGCCGCAGTACCTCTTACCAGCCAAGGCGAAGTCTTTGCCGTTCTACAACTGTTCTCGCGAAACGGATCTGAACTCAAAGCAACTCAATCCAACCTTCTCGAAGCCGCCGCCACACGTATTGCTCCGTTGGTGATCGGATCTCTATCTTACGAACGATCGATGACGACGGCTCTTTCGGACACCGTAACGTCGCTGCCTAATGAGCGGGCGTTCGCGATCATCTTGGAGAACCAAATAGCCGAGACGCAACGAAAGCGCGACACGCGGCCTTTGTCCGTGCTTTCCATCGACGTTAAGAATTTTGCCGAAGTGAACGAACGCTTCGGCCACGCGGCGGGCGACAGACTGCTCGTGTTCGTCGCGGACAAGCTCAAGGCTCAGCTCAGGCAGATGGACTTTCTGGCGAGGACGAAGAATGACGAATTCCTGATCGCATTGCCTACCGCGAACGAGCGAACGGCTCTCGATGTGATCGAGCGGCTCACGACCGATTTTTTCCATTGCAAATTCCGAGTCAACGACACTCAGAGCGTCACCGTCCAGATCGATCTGGGCCACGCGACGTTCGCGGCGGATGGGGAGACGTGTCACTCACTTGTCGCGACGGCTACGGCGCGTCGCGAGCAGACCAAAAACAACATCCCGAACACCGTTGTCTTCTTCCCGAAGGAATACGTCAACTAAATCTAGACCAGCAGACTGTGGTAAATTGCTACGTATGGCAAATATCACGTTTTACGGCGGAGTTGGCAGTGTGACCGGTTCCAAATATCTTCTGGAGCACAATGGCGCCAGAGTGCTGGTGGACTGCGGATTGTTTCAAGGTGACAAGGAACTTCGCGAGCGTAACTGGCAAGACCCGCCGTTCGATGCGGCCGGCATAGACGCGGTCATCATCACGCATGCGCACATCGATCACACAGGTTGGCTGCCTCGTTTAGTTAAACTCGGCTACAAAGGCAGAGTGTTCACGTCGCGTGCCACAGCGGATCTGCTCAAAGTATTACTGCCCGATTCAGGCCGTCTTCAGGAAGAGGAAGCTGATTACCGTAATCGTCATCAGCTTACGTCGCACACGCCTGCGCTTCCTCTGTATGACGAGCAGGATGCACGTAACGCTCTTGAATTATTGTCGCCCGTGCCCAACGACGGTGTGATGCGGGATGTTTGCAGTGGTTTTCAGGCCGGTTTCAGCGTGGCAGGGCATATTATGGGAGCGAGCCAGGTACTTGTGAACATGGACGGACTCCGTTTCCTCTTCAGCGGAGACCTCGGACACTACGACCAACCGATAGTGAAAGATCCGGCTCCGCCGCCGGCGTGTGACTATTTGATGTGCGAATCGACGTACGGCGACCGGCTTCACGGCGACATCGACAGCGAGACAGGATTTGCCCGCATAATAAACGAGGCCTACCGTAGGAATGGACCGATCTTAATTCCTGCATTTGCAGTCGGCCGCACACAGGAAGTTCTCTACATGATACGTGAACTAGAAGAAGCCGGACGAATACCGGTTATGCCTGTTGTGGTCGATTCGCCGATGGCTGCGCAGGCGACCCAAATTTACAATCGGTGGAACGAAGAACATGATCACGAGTACGCTTCCATTCTGGCGAAGAAAGTTCATCCTTTGCGAACGGCCTCGATGACAATTGCGGCTTCTCGCGACGAGTCAAAACGTGTCAACGATATGAAAGGCGCACGTATTATTATATCGGCGTCGGGCATGCTCACGGGCGGACGTGTCCTTCATCATGCGATGCGTATTCTTCCCAACGAAGATGCAACCGTGATATTTGTAGGCTACCAAGCGCACGGAACGACAGGCCGTCGGATACAGAACGGCGAGCGTGAAGTGAAGATAATGAAGAACTGGGTACCCGTCCGCTGTCACGTCGAAAAGGTCGAGGGCTTCTCCGCACACGCCGACTGGAAAGCCGTACTCCGCTGGCTGTCCGGCCTGGAACAGGCGCCGCGTGCCGTGTTCACCACGCACGGCGAACCAGAAGCCGCCGAAGCCATGGCAGGCCACATCCGAGATCGTTTCGGCTGGAACGTCGTCGTTCCACAGTACGAGCAGACCGTGGAGTTGTGAAACGGAGAGCGGACACTCTTGTCCGCATGAGCGTCGCTTCGACGCGAAGACATTCCGTTGTGACGTGTGCTCTATCAGGAGAACCACAGTTTTGACGCGAACAGATGGTGAAGTGAGGATGTCTCGCCGGAGGAACCGGCGATTCGGACAGGAGTGTCCGAGCTCCATAAGATGAACTACGCAGAGCAAAAACCTTCCGGCTTGGCTTGCTCGTTTGTGCGGATGTACTGGCGGCTTTCGCATGGGCGGCAGGACGTTCACGCGGAAGCGGAGCCGGTGTTGCCGGATGGCTGCGTGGAACTTATTTTCCACTTCGACGATCGGTTTGTGACGTACGAGACTCCTGACAAAGGCGAATTGCAGCCTCGGTCGGTTGTCGCGGGGCAGCTTTCGTCGCGGATGTTGATCGGGCCGAGTGGGGCGACTGACATTTTCGGTGTGCGGCTTCGGTCGGAGTCTGCTTACTCTCTGTTGAATGTCTCGATGGACGGCTTGCGGGACAAGATCGTTGATATGCGCTCTGTGATCGGTTCGCGTGAGAGCGAATTGTACGAGCGACTGTCTGCGGCGAAGACTTTTCAGGACAAGATCAACACGTTCGAGCGTGCGATGTTCC
>JAEUQI010000094.1 GCA_016789145.1 Blastocatellia bacterium
AACTTGATTCCTTTGCGAGTCAGAGAACCACCCCGTCAGCGGAAGCCGCTGCCACCCCTCCTTGGTAAGGAGGGGAGCCGAAGAAGTTGCGTCCCAAAGTTATGGTGGTGAGTGGTTTGAAGGCACAAGGCCGCACGGAGTCTTCGGAGTAAGGGCGTTAGGTGCAACGCAGTGAGAACGGCGGCGGCTGTCAGCCATTGCAGTACCTGAGTTCGACACATTCACGGCAGTCGCCGATACTCCTGCGTTGGATGTTACGCCCTTACTGACGTGCGGGCTTATGCCTTGGGCGTGGCGGACGGCCGTTAGGTCGAATTGGATCTTGCGTTCGGCCTCGAATATTTCATCGAAACTGACGACCTCGGCGAGAACACAGCCCGGACCGAAGCGGCTTTCGATGATGCTGTCTAGGACGGTCTCGACAAACGCACGTCTGCGATCGGGAGGCGTCTCAAGCAGCTTCACTCGAAGCGGTTTCGGTTTGGCGGCGGTTGGTGATGTTTTGCAAAATATCGTGTCCACATTTCAACGCTAGCATCGAAACATGAAGGATCGAACCCTTTTCCGTGAGAAATCAGAGTTTTGCGAGAATTGCGAAGAAATATTGCGAAAAATAAAAAAGTTCGTGAACCTAGATTCACGAACTCTTCTTTACTTGGTGCTCAGGGCGAGACTCGAACTCGCACGGATTGCTCCACACGCCCCTCAAACGTGCGCGGCTACCAATTACGCCACCTGAGCTAAATTTTCAAAGAGGACGACTATTTCTTCTTATCGTCTTTCTTGGGATCTTCTTTCTTGCCTTCGTCTTTCTTAGGCTCGTCCTTTACCTGCGTGCCGTTGCCCGTATCAGGAACTAGAGTTCCGGTAGCCGGTGCCGCAGGAGGAGCGGCCGGCGAAGCAGCGTTCGCATCAGGCGTCGCAGTGTTCGAATTCGTGTCGGTCGCGACGTTCGCGTTCGAATTCGATTCGGTCGTTGTTCCGTCAGGATTGCTCGACAGAACGGAAACATTGCCCGTGAGTGCCGGCATCGATAGCATCAGCGCCGAGACCATGAATGTGATCGCTGCGGTTATCGTGATCTTTGACAAAATTGTCGCCGTTCCACGCGGTGCAAGCGCCGAGCTAGAGACACTGCTCGTAAACAAAGCACCGGCGTCGGTCTTGCCCGGCTGCAACAGAACAGCCGCGATCAAGATGATGCACGACAAGAAGAAAATTGTGTAAAGTACGTATTCCAACGTTAAAACTCCAAACTACTTATAATTAACGATCGATGCGAAGCTATCAGCCTCGAGGCTCGCTCCGCCGACCAATGCACCGTCAACGTCCGGCTGCGACATCAGTGTCGCTATATTGTCCGGTTTGACGGAGCCGCCGTAGAGAATTCGAACGGCGTCTGCCACTTCGTTTCCGTGGCTTGCGGCAACGGTTTGACGGATGTGGCTGTGCATTTCTTGAGCCTGTTCGGGCGTGGCGGTTTTACCCGTACCAATTGCCCAGACAGGCTCGTAAGCGATAATGATACGTTCCATGTCGGCAACTGTCAAACCAGCTAAACCAGTGTTTAACTGCCCGGCGACCACGCTATTCGCATTTCCTGACTCACGTTCGCTGAGGTGTTCGCCAACGCAAACAATCGCCACCAAGCCGGCTGCGATAGCGGCATGGGCTTTCTTGTTGACGCTTTCATCGGTATCACCATAGAACTGCCGGCGTTCGCTATGGCCAATGATGGCGTGGCTACAGCCTGCGTCTTTGATCATCACAGGAGCGATCTCGCCGGTGTGAGCTCCGAAATCGTTCTGCGCCGCACAATTTTGCGATGCGACCTTTATGTTCGAGCCCTCGACGCGATCGGCGACCGTCTTGAGCGCCGTAAATACGGGAGCGATGATCACCTCGCAGTGATTTGCATTAGCAACCAGCGGTTTGAGTGCGACGGCAGTATCGACTGCTTCGGAGAGCAGCTTGTACATCTTCCAATTTCCGGCGATGACGGGTTTTCTCATAACGGATAAGTTAACAAATCCTTGCAGAAATCGCGAAAGCGTAGCTATTGGTTCAGCGCGATGCTATGCTCGTTCAAAAGGATCAAGGGGAAAACAGTCTATGCTCAACAATTTCACGCGTCTGCGAAGGGTCGTCATTACGGGCATCGGCTGTGTCACTCCGATAGGCATCGGGCGTGATAAGTTTTGGGAATCGCTCAGTGCCGGCAAAAGCGGTGTCCGTAGGATCGAGAGTTTTGATACGACGGATTCTGAAGTAAAGATCGCCGCGGAAGTGCCTGATTTTGATTGGGAAGCTCAATTATCGATAAAGGATCGCAAGCACGTACCGCGTACCGTTCCGCTGGTCTTAGCCGCCGCCCGTGAGGCCGTGGCCGACGCGAAGATAGATACCGAAGCATTAACTGAGGACGAACGCAGGAAGATCGGTGTCGAGATCGGCACCGGCGGCGGCGGATTGGCTTTCGCCGAGAAACACTACGAATATTGGTACGTCGGCCCTAAGACACACGCCAGTGTTTACATTATTCCGGCCTCGACGCACGGTGGATTATCGTCTGAGATCTCGATGGCGTTGGGTCTGCGCGGGCTTTCGCACGTCGTATCTACGGGATGTACGAGCTCGACTGACGCGATATTTTATGCAGCTCAGCACATTGCACTTGGGCGACAGGACACGATGATCGCGGGCGGAGTCGATGCCCCGTTAGCGCCGGGAATATTGGCCGGTTTTAATCTGATGACGGTGCTGACCAAAGACTGGAATGACGAACCACAGCGTGCGTCTCGCCCCTTTGCCAAGGGCCGCTCAGGTATTGTCGTCGGCGAAGGTTCGTACGTATTTGTCCTCGAGGCTCTCGAAACCGCCTTTGAACGCGGAGCTAAGATCTATGCCGAGATCGCCGGCTATGGTGCGACCTGCGATGCGTATCATCGCGTTCGGCTCGACGATTCCG
Source organism: Blastocatellia bacterium (assembly GCA_016789145.1). Classification (GTDB taxonomy): domain Bacteria; phylum Acidobacteriota; class Blastocatellia; order Pyrinomonadales; family Pyrinomonadaceae; genus OLB17. The sequence goes on from JAEUQI010000094.1 coordinate 2,969, forward strand.
GCATAGAACCGGCACGGGCAATGACCATCGCTCTCGCCGATGCGGGTATCGAACCGGAACAGATCGATCACGTAAATCTTCACGGCACTTCGACCGTAATGAACGACAAGATCGAGACGGTTGCGTTGAAGATCGGACTTGGCGACCATGCGTACAAAATTCCAATGTCGGCCACAAAGTCTCAGGTCGGCCATCCACAAGGTGCGAGCGGAGCCGCCGGTATTGCGGCGACACTATTCGCTATGGAAACAGGAACCATCGCACCGACGATCAATCTCGACGAGCCGGACCCTGATTGCGATCTCGACTACGTGCCGAACGTCGCTCGGAAAGCGAGGGTGGCGACCGCTCTTTGCAACTGCATTGGGTTTGGTTCCAAAAATAGCGCTTTAATACTTCGGAAGATCGATGTTTGAACGCTTCAAAAGCCGCAGCCTTGAGCTCGAACGCCTCGACACAGGCGACTATACGCCCGAGGAATACGTTCGCTGGCAGCAGGAGATGAAGTATATTCATCACTTTTTTGGCGAAGAGAGAGCGTTGAAGCGGTCATTGCTCAAGGATCTCGAAGCCGATCGGATCGAGATGCCGGCGATATTAGACGTCGGGGCAGGTTCGGGCGGATTGTTGCGTCAATTGACAACTTGGATCGACGATCGGCGATCAATGTTCGTTGGATGTGAGCTTAATGAGACAGCGGCGAGATCAATAAATACCGATTGTGTCTTCGGCGTTCAGTGCGACGCTATGAAGTTGCCGTTCGGCGACGATAGCTTTGATTACGCCTATTGCTCGCTGTTTCTTCATCATATGGAAGATGACGATGCTAAAAGGTTGATCACGGAAATGGGGCGTGTTGCGTCGAGACGGATCTACATTATCGATCTGGATCGCAGTGCTTTGGCGTATTACGCGTATAAGCTCATTGGACGCTTCGTACTGCAGAAATTCAGCTTGGAAGACGGCTCGCTGTCTATTTTGCGGAGCCGAACCATGGATGAGCTCAAACAACTCGGCGAAAAAGGCGGCCTGCAGAACGTTAAGGTCGAGCGATCTTTCATAAATCGACTTGTTTTGTCGGGAAACATAGGTAAGGATGGACGCGACTGACAAGTTGAAAAGCTCGTACGATATTGTCATCGCCGGCGGCGGACCGGCGGGTTCTAGTCTCGCGATCAGGACGGCTGCATCGGGCTTTAGTGTTTTGCTGGTCGAACAGAAGAAGTTCCCTCGGGACAAGCTGTGCGGTGAATTTATCTCGCCGGAATGTCTACCACATTTTGATCAACTGGGCGTATCAGACGACATTCAAGCAGCCGGAGGCACTGCATTGACGGAGACCGTCTTTTACAAACGGAACGGTAAGGGCGTTGCTGTCAGAAGTGAGTGGTTCGGCGGCAAAGGAGCGACGGCTTTGGGGCTGAGCCGATCGGCGATGGACGACGTGTTGCTATCGCGTGCTTCGGCGGTTGGAGTGACGGTGCTTCAAGAAGCGACAGTTAAAAAGCTGCTGCTAGAGGACAGACGAATTGTCGGCGTCGCTATTGCCGATAAAGCACGGAATGTCCACGAGGTCGGTGCAAGGCTCGTCGTAGATGCAACGGGGCGTTCGCGGAGCGTCGCTCGGCTCATCGGCGACAAAAGGGCTGAACCAACCTCTGCTCAACATGTTGCATTCAAAACACACCTGCGTAATGCCTCTATCGCCAACGGTGTGTGCGAGATCTACGTCTATCAAGGCGGCTACGGCGGTTGCAATCGGGTTGAGAATGGGCTTTATGATCTTTGTTTCATCGCGTCTTCGCGAGACGTAAAACGTCTCGGCAGTTCTGCCGAACGCGTGATGCGCGAGGTTGTATTCTCGAATGATCGAGCGGCTGCTGCATTGCGAGATGCGGAAGTTGCTAAGCCTTGGCTGGCGGTTCCGATCGAACGATTCGGACGCGGGAAACTCATTCCGGGCGACGGGCTCATAACTGTCGGAGATGCCGCCGCATTCATCGATCCGTTCACGGGTAGCGGTATGTTGATGGCGTTACAAAGCGCGAAGATTGCCGCGGTTGCGATCACAAATTCAAAGCTCAGCAGTACATTGTTGGCGAGAAAATATACGCGTGAATATTCGGATGCGTTCGACCATCGACTTAAGGTCTGTTCGATGTTGCGATTCGCGGCGTTTGTGCCATTTCTAGCTGAATCAACGATCTCAATACTCGCCAAAAGTGAAAATTTAAGGGAAAAGCTAGCTCGAGCGACACGATCTACTTCGACGCAGAATACTTGAACTAAGCATCCTCTAACGCGGCAACGCCAGGCAAAACGTCGCCCGAAAGAAACTCTAAAGTCGCCCCACCACCGGTCGAAATATGTGAAATTCGATCATCAAGGCCCGATAGATTAACGGCCGCAACAGAATCGCCGCCTCCGACGATCGACGTTGCACCTGCATCCGTCGCCGCCGCAACAGCCTCAGCGATGGCAAAGGTGCCGTGATCGAACGGCTTTTCCTCGAACATTCCCATCGGACCATTCCAAACTATGGTTTTGGCTCCTTCGAGAGCGTCCGAGAAGATCGCCTCAGTCTCGACACCGATATCCAAGCCCACGAGGCCGGCGTTGGTGAATTCGATCGGTATCGTTTTTGCAGAATTTAGGGGATCGTAGCTGTCAACGACCTGATGATCGGTCGGGAGCAGCAGTTGAACTCCTGCCTCTTCGGCCTTTTTGACGATCTCAAGTGCCGTCGGCATCATGTCGTCTTCGACGAGCGATTTGCCGATGGTGATGCCGCTGGCTTTGAAGAATGTGTAAGCCATAGCACCGCCGATCAGAAGCTTATCGACCTTGCGTTCGATCAGCGAGTTGATAACCGGTATCTTGTCGGAAACTTTCGCTCCGCCGAGGATCGCGACAAAGGGTCGATCGGGCGAATTCAACGCTTTGCCGAGAAAATTGAGTTCCTTTTCCATCAACAGGCCTGCAACGCAGGTATCGACGTAGTGTGTGATGCCTTCCGTCGAAGCATGAGCACGATGAGCCGTGCCAAAAGCGTCGTTGACGTAAACCTCGATGCCGTCGGCGAGTTGTTTGGCGAATTCAGCGTCATTCTTTTCTTCGCCGGCGTTAAGTCGGAGATTCTCCAACAGGATGACATCGCCGCCGTTATCGTCGGCAAATGAGATCGAGAATTCTCCAAGGTTCGAAAGATACTCAAAAACAGGCTTAAGCGAATACTTAGCCTCGTCGTACGGCAAGCCCTTTTCTTCAGCCTTCTTTTTATCCTTCAATGGACGGCCAAGATGCGAAGCGACGATCACCTTCGCACCTTGATCGACGGCGTATTTGATCGTCGGCAACGCGCCTTTTATTCGCGTGTCGTCGGTTATAACGCCGTCTTTGATCGGTACGTTAAAATCGACGCGAATAAATACGCGTTTTCCTTTGAGGTCAACGTCTTTGATGGTTTTCTTATTCATTATTGATCTATTTAAGGCCAACTTGCTGCCGCGTCATAACCTTATCGTTCTTGAACGACAAAATGATCGCAGCGAAGTTATCTCCCTGCCATTTATTGACCGAAAATCTAACGCCGCCGCCAGTTGTGTTCGAGATCTCTTCGCCTTTACCGCCAAGAATGCTTTCTACCTCCGCGCGCGGCGTTCCGACTTTGATCTTTTCGTATTTCGCCATCGTAACGTCGTATTCACCTTTGTTCTTGGTGATACTCGGCGTTGATATCGTGTTAGCAGGTGGCGGAGTTGGGGAGGCATCACTCTTCTTCTCGGTTAAATTCTTCAGATTCGGACATGAACATCCAAGCACCGTCAGAAAGAGGATAACTATTGCAATATTTGCAGTGTTTTTCATTCTAATGACTCCCCAAAAATGGACTACCAACCTTTAGCCGCAACGAACTTGATCAGATCGCGTACGCGGCACGAATAGCCCCATTCGTTGTCGTACCAAGACAAGATCTTTATGCAGGTGCCGTCGATCACCTTAGTGTTGTCGGCATCAACGATCGAAGAATTAGGATTGCCCTTGAAATCGATCGAAACAAGCGGCTCTTCGCTGAACGCGAGAATTCCCTTGAGCGGACCGTTAGCAGCGGCTTTCAATGTCGCATTCACTTCTTCGGTCGATGTTGAGCGTTCGACGTTCATTACAACGTCAACGAGCGACACATTCGGCGTCGGAACGCGAACGGAAATGCCGTCGAATTTACCTTTCAAGTCAGGAAGCACGAGAGCAACAGCTTTAGCGGCACCGGTCGAGGTTGGGATCATTGACAACGCTGCGGCACGAGCACGACGCAGGTCCTTGTGCGGCAGATCGAGCAATTGCTGGTCGTTGGTATAGCTGTGGATGGTGTTCATCAAGGCGTTCTTGATGCCGAAATTCTCGTGGATCACCTTAGCGACAGGTGCGAGGCAGTTTGTCGTGCACGAAGCATTCGAAATGATGTGATGATTCGCAGCGTCGTACATGTCGTCATTAACGCCTAGCACGATCGTGACGTCTTCTCCCTTTGCGGGTGCTGAGATGATAACCTTTTTAACATCGCCGCGGAGGTGTTTTTTGGCATCTTCAGCGTTGGTGAAACGGCCGGTCGATTCGATGACGACCTCAGCACCGACCGACGCCCAATCGATAGCTGCGGGATCCTTTTCACTGAAAACGCGAAAACTGTCGCCATTGACACTGATCTGGCCGTCGCCGGCAGTGATGTCATGCTCGAGATTGCCCATTACCGAATCGTATTTGAGCAAATGAGCGAGTGTTTTCGTATCCGTTAGGTCGTTTACCGCAACAAGATCAATGTCGCCGCTACCGAGCCATGTGCGAACGACTGAGCGGCCAATACGGCCAAATCCATTAATTCCTACTTTGATACCCATTTTGTGATTTTCTCCTAAGAAATAGCGTGATGCCGAATAAAGCTATACGATATAGCAACGTGCTGGCTTTTTCAATTTATCGGCGGGTTTGGCTCGTGTAAATTGTTGAAACTAACGCAACATTGCTACCGTACAAGGCTTTCGAGTAAATTTGAACAACGCAGTTTGTTTTCTGCATCTCGGAGCAATCATATAAATGAGCCTAATCGCTAGAACAACTTCCCTTTGCCTTCTGTTGACAGCGGCATTCGCCATCGAGGCATCGGCTTCGGATATGCAGGAACCTCAATTGACCGCGTCTGCTACCATTGGCCGCTCGACCAATGATCCGACCGAGCGAAAGGAAACACCGATCGTCAAGAAGCGTGAGACGTCGCCTTTGACGCGAGTCGGCGTGCAATCGGGAGACCCGCTTCCGATCACCCTGAACGACGCGATCCAGCGAGCGTTGCAGAACAATAACGACATTTCAATATCGAGAACGGACGTCCAGATCGCAGAAACTTCGGTTCGCTCGCGGAAAGGGATCTACGATCCGGTAGTTTCGTTCTCACCAACGATCACTCACAATCAAACGACCGGAAATCCGGGAACGAACGATCTTAGGGTTGCAAGTAGTTTGTCTCAGTTCATTCAGCCCGGCGGCGGTAGCGTTACCGGCTTTTTCAACAACAATCGTACGGAGAATGCATTTGCCCAGGCTCAAGCAAGCTCGGGTTCGGTCTCGAGCGGAGGCAACAGTGCGATCTATACGTCTAGTCTCGGCGTTAATTACACTCAGCCGCTGTGGCGCAACTTTAACATCGACAGCAAACGCCAAGCGATAAAGGTCGCAAAGAAGCAGCTTGCACAATCTGACACCGACTTTCGACTGCAGGCGACCTCCACGATAGCATCTGTTCAGAGAGCATATTGGGACCTCGTCTTTTCGCTACGCGATCAGCAAAATCAGGTTGCTAATCTGAATCTTGCAAAGGAAAACCTTCGTCAGATCGAGGCTAGAATAGCCGCGGGAGCTGCGGCTCCTCTGGCCAAAGCAGAAGTCGAAACTGAGCTCGCAAACCGCGAAGGTGCCTTGCTCTCGGCGACGCAACAGGTATCGATCGCGGAAAATTCGTTGAAGCTGTTGATCTTTGGCGACCCGAATTCTGCCGAATGGGGTTCGACCCTGGTGCCGACGGACAAGCCGGCTACCATCGTTGATCCTGCAGATCTGGATGTTGCGATGAAGGATGCGATGGATAATCGGTTCGAGCTTCGAAGACTAAAGCTCGCAACCGAGATCAACAAGATCGACCTGAAATATCTTAAGAATCAGACAAAACCGCAGATAGATCTAAATACATCGTTCTCGTTGGATGGCCTGTCACGAGGAGCCGGAAGCACGGCATCGACATTCGTTTCGCAATTCACCGGTAACGAAGAGATCCTTAGAACGAAACTGAACACCCTATTCGCCCCCGGCAGCCAGCTACTCAATCCGTTGATCGAGATCCCTGGCACGCCTCAGTATTATATCGGCGGATTCAATCGTTCTTGGGCGAATATGTTTCGCAGCGACGCTCCAAATTATTCGGTCGGTGTGACGATCTCATTCCCACTTCGAAATCGAACTGCAAAGGCCAACTACGAAGCCGCAAAGCTCACGACGGATCGCCTCGCCGCTCAGACGCGTTCTCAGGAGCAGGCGATCATCGTCGAGGTTCGAAATGCGGTCCAGGGCGTCGAAACAGCAAGGCAACGAGTTTTGACGGCTCGTCGTGCTCGCGAAAGTGCGGAAACCCAGCTTGATGGTGAGAGAAAGCTATATGATGCCGGGCGCTCAACGTCATTCTTGTTGTTCCAGCGAGAGAATTCGCTGGCAAACGCAAGAAACTCGGAAATTCGTGCGGAGACCGACCTCAACAAGGCGATCGCCGAGCTGCAGCGTGTTACGGCGACCTCATTCAGGGTTTACAACATAACGCTCGATTCTCCGGTTGAGATCAAGTAGTTAAGTTTCTTAATTCCTATTAATCTGCAAAAATAGCCCAATGGGCATTTCTGCCGTCATTATTGCGTTCAACGAAGAAGCCAAGATCGGCGATTGTATTCGCTCGGTCTCTTGGGCTGATGAAGTAGTTGTCGTCGACTCGCATAGTACCGACCGAACGCGAGAGATAGCCGAAGGGCTCGGTGCAAGAGTTATCGAGCGCGATTGGCCTGGTTTTGGTCGGCAAAAGCAGTTTGGTGCCGATGCCGCCAAAAATGATCTAGTTCTCAGCATCGATGCGGATGAAATTGTCTCGGATGAGCTAGCAAACGAGATCCAGACACTTGATCTCACGTCGGCAGACGCATTTCGAATGCCGCGCCTTTCCCATTACCTAGGAAAGCCAATTAGACACGGATCGTGGTATCCCGACTGGCAGATCCGTTTGTTCGACCGGCGTAAGTGCCATTGGTCAAACGACGCGGTTCATGAATCGGTTATCGTGCCGTCGGGAAATATCAAGGATCTTAGTTCGGACCTTCTGCACTTTAGTTCGGAAGGCATCCTGCACCATGCACAGATGATCTACGAGCGATATGCACCGTTAGGAGCGGAAAGACTCAAACAACAGAACAAGCGAGTTTCGTTCGTACATCTCCTATTTTCAGGCACGGGAGCATTTGTTAAGGGCTACTTTCTGAAGCTCGGTTTCCTTGACGGCGTTCGGGGCCTCCTGATCGCGACCTTTGCCGGATACAACGCTTTTTTAAAGCACGCTATCAGATATGAGCAGCAACTTAATGAAAAGGCCTCATTAAGTTCAGCAGATACAACCGACTCGTGATGCTCCTCATCTTAACTGTTGTAATCTCTTGTAATTGCGATATTCTTGTCTGAGTACAACTAGATCATGAAAACCTTTCTATTTTCAATCATAACCATCCTTTCTCTCTCGGCGATAGCCATGGCTCAGAAGGGTGTCGATACTCAGACCCAAAAGATCAAAGAAGAGGCAAAAGGCAACACTTCGCGAGCGACCGACGTCGGGCGAACATTTGATTGGGGCAAAGGTAAGACCCGCACCAGGGAGCGCCTTGCGAACCCGTATAGGCTGAATTCAAGACGTGATGTTTTGGTCGAGACGATACTCAGTGTTCTACAAGAAAAGAAGATCACTGTTGACGAGGCAAGCTCGCGGATCAAAGACGGTTTCATCGTGACGCTTCCATATACGTTTATCAAGGGCTCGGTCGTTACGCAGAATGAACTCGGCAGATACGGCATTCTCGATCCTTACGATACTGCCTGGAGTCGAGCCCAATACACACTAACGATCGAGATACAGTCTATCGACGGAATACAAAATAATGTGTCGGTGATCGCCAAGATCGAGGGACGAGCCGGTACGGGACTGACCTCTGAATGGCGAAATGTTCCCAGCTCGGGGCTGGCGGAAGATGAATTTCTGGCAAAGCTGGTCGAAGCCGTGACAGGCAATTCGCCGGACCCTGATCAAGATACTGATAACTAGAAATGGTGTTTCGAGCATTATTTGCAAGCCTTATTTTCGCGTCCTGCGGCGTAGTTTCGGGTGTTTTTTGTCAAACCTCAGATGTAGCGTTTCCCAAGACCAGAGCCGAAGGTGAACGTTGCATCAAGGAAGAACACGTTTGCGAGCAATTGGAAAAGCTCCGCATAGCTCATGAGAAGAAAGAGCATAACGAAATGCTCGAGCGTGCCGAGGAGGCTCTAAGGCTCTCAGAAGAACTCGAAAAGTCGATCGCCGCTAATCCACAACTTAGGGAAAGAGAGCGTGAAAAACTTCAAGACCTCGAAAAGCTAGTTCGTAAGATCCGGTCAGAGTTGGGAGCTAAAGACGATGACGCGAACAAGAACGACAATGACAAAGGCGATGAGACCGTCGATGAGGACGAGGAGCCGAAAAACGTGAACGACGTCGTCTCCGGATTCAAGATCCTTCGCCAATCGACGGTGAAGTTGGTGGATGAAGTTAGAAAGACCACACGATTCACTATCTCCGCCGCGGCTATTCAGAGTTCCAACGCTGTTTTGAGGATAACCCGAATGCTCCGTTTCTGGCGGTAGATGTCAATATTATGGCGTTGCATGGATCTAGATCTTTTTGGTCAATTGCGGTACTCCTAACGCTATTCACATTTTGTTACCAATCCCTGATCGCTCAAGATGACGACGTTGTACGCGTCGACACATCGATCGTTGTCGTGAACACGGCTATCTCAGATGCCGAAGGATTGCCTGTCAGTGGGCTGTTACGTCGTCAGTTTACGATCCTCGAAGACGGTGTTGAACAGGAGATCGTTGATTTCCTGACAGAAGAGACCCCGTTCGCCGCCGCTATACTGATCGACACGTCAGGAAGTATGGAAAGCCGCGTTTCTTTGGCACGCGGAGCAGCTATCAAATTCGTCGAGGGAATGCGAAGCGAGGACGTGGTAGCAATATACAATTTCGATTCCTCGGTCGAGTTGGTCAGTGATTTCGGCGCATTTCGTGGACTGAGCGACAAAGTTTACGATCTCAAGTCGAAAGGTATGACCAAGCTGAACGACGCTATTTACGAGGCCGCACTTGCCCTTTCAAAACGAACTGAGAGGCGCAAGGCGATCATCGTATTATCGGATGGCGAGGACACATTGAGTAGCAGATCTGCCGAGAAGGCCCTGAAGGCGGCTCTTGACATTGGCGCAAGTATTTACACGGTAGATATGGCTGACTCGAACGTTCAATTAAAGAACCGCGTGCAAAATCAAGCCGCACTTAAGAAGTTTGCCGAGAAAACCGGCGGAACATTTGTTGCTAGTCCGGGCGGT
>JAEUQI010000095.1 GCA_016789145.1 Blastocatellia bacterium
GGGCTGCGGCGGGATTTGCCATAACGGTCACGCATCCATTCGCGAAGCTTGATCGCCGGCGGAAGATAATAACCGTGTGCGTATTGGAAAATGCGAAGTTCGCATCCATCGTTCATGAACTTCTCTATGTCGAGCAAGATGCTTTCGCTGATCTCTTTTGGCAGGGACACGAACGGCAAGCAACAAACGAGATGTCGCACTTTGCCTAGGCCGAGATCCTTGTGTATCGAATATGCCTCAGCCGCGTTTCCGCAAATGACGTTCATTTGAGGCAGTTTTTCGTTGATGGTCTTGACGAGATCAGGGTCTAGCTCGAGGCCAAGGTATGATTGGCGATTTGGCACAACATCAGCGAGAAATCTGGTGATCGCACCGGTCCCTACGCCAAGTTCGAGGACGATATTGTTTTCGTCGGGCGTAATACCTTGCAACATTTCGGCGGCCAATTCGGGCGAGCTAGGCGCGATGGCGCCGACCTTTAGAGGGTTTTTCAAAAATGCTTGCAGAAATTGGAGATTTTCTTTCATTTGCCGAAAGTTATACTGAAGCCGACCGTGCGGCTTGAGCGTCGGATGTTAAATCAGAATTAACGAATGTCATTTTATAACCACATTCTCTGATTTCGCAACACTGAAACGCTACCTACTTTCGTTTTACGGCTCGTTTTGCAGGCGCCTTTGTCTTTTTCGCGAACGCGCCGGGTATTGCCGCTTCGATCAAACTCTTCGCTTGCTCAAGGGTCATCGCTGCACCGTCTTCGGCCGTAGCACGAGTACCGTCAGCTCTTCGGGGAAGGTTGATGGCCTTTTTCCCATACTTAACGACCGGGCCCCAACGTGCGTTCTCGATCGTGATCTTTTCATCGTCCCAGCGCTGAATGTATCGGTTTGCTTCCTTTTCACGTTTGGCCTCGATGAGCTCGTTCATCTCGTCCTGCGTCAACGCATCGAAATCATATCGCCGCGGAACATTGATGAACATACCGTCCCATTTGATGAACGGGCCAAAACGCCCAGTACCTTTTGTGATCGGCTTGCCGTCGTATTCACCGACAGGTGCGTCTGCGATCTGCTTGGCTTTGATATATTCGATCGCTTTCTCTGTGTCAACGGTCGCGAGGTCAACGCCGCGTGGGATCGAGATGAATTCGTCGCCCCATTTCACATATGGTCCGAATCTACCGACGCTTGCCGATAGCTCTTTGCCCTCGTAAGTGCCCATCGTGCTTTGCAGTTTGAACAGTGCTAAAGCCTCTTCGTAAGTGATGGTCTCAATGCTTTGTCCCGGCAACAACTTGGCGAACTTCGGCTTTTCGTCCTCTGAAGCGGTACCGATCTGAATGATCGGGCCGTAGCGAGCCATTCGCGCAATTACCGGCTTTCCGGATTCCGGGTCGATGCCGAGTTCACGCTCAGCTTTGACGCGTTCGGCGCTTTCTATGGTGTTATCAACGTCACGCTTGAACGGCCCGTAGAATTCGTCGAGCATCTTGTTCCATTCGAGCTTGCCTTCAGCGACTTCGTCGAATTCCTCTTCGATCTTGGCAGTAAAGCCATAGTCCATGATGTCGTCGAAATGCTCTTTCAGAAAATCCGTGACGACGAGGCCAAGGTCGGTCGGGAACAGTTTCGCCTTTTCGGCACCGGTGTTTTCGGAATCTTGCTTTTTAGTGATTGCGTCGTCTTTCAGTACGAGAATCCTGAACGGTCGAGGCGTGCCTTCTTTGTCTCGCTTCTCAACATAGCCGCGTTTCAAGATGGTTGATATCGTGGGTGCATAGGTCGATGGGCGTCCGATGCCGAGTTCTTCGAGTTTCTTGACGAGTGAAGCTTCCGTGTATCTTGGCTGCGGGCGAGAGAATCGCTCGGTTGCGCGCAGTTCTGACAATGCCATCAACTGGCCGACGCTCATCGGCGGGAGCAACCCTTCGTTCGCTTCTTCAGCGTCGTCCTCGTCTTTGTCTTCGCGATAGACCTTGAGAAAGCCGTCGAATTTTAGAACTTCACCGGTCGCGGTCAATTCTTCTTTGTTCGTCGAGATCTCGATCTTTACTGTCGTTTTCTCTAGCTCGGCATCTGCCATCTGTGATGCCATCGTGCGTTTCCAGATCAGCTCGTAAAGACGCTGCCATTCAGGATCGTTGATCGTAGCTTTGCTAGCGTATGTCGGACGGATCGCCTCGTGGGCTTCTTGAGCAGATTCGTTCTTGTTCTTGAACGTCCGCGATTGATGATAGCGGTCGCCGTACATGCTCGATACAGCTTGCTGAATATCAGCTCGCGCCGTTTCACTGAGGCTTACGCTGTCGGTTCGCATATATGTTATGTGACCGTTTTCGTAGAGTTTTTGGGCGATCTGCATCGTACGAGCGACGCCGTAGCCCAATTTGCGTGAAGCTTCTTGCTGTAGCGTCGATGTCGTAAATGGCGGTGCCGGCGTTCGCTTGCCGGGCTTAACGCGGACATCAGTAACCGTGTAATCGGCACCGATACAGCCGCTCAAGAATTGTTCCGCGTCTTGCGAGCTTGTCTGCTTGCGGCCCTCGGCCTCGAACGTGACCTGCTTGCCGGTGATGTCGTCGGCAAAGAAAAGGCCTTCGACCTTAAAATGGCTCTCCGGCTCAAAGGCGTTGATCTCGCGTTCACGTTCGGCTATCAACCTGACCGCAACGCTCTGTACGCGGCCGGCACTCAGGTTCTTGTTACTAGTACTGATCTTTCGCCACAACACTGGGCTCAGCTCGAAACCGACGATACGATCAAGCACGCGGCGGGCCTGCTGTGCCATCACGAGGTTCATGTTGACACGACGGGGATTCTGAACAGCGGCTTCTATCGCAGGCTTGGTGATCTCGTGAAAGACGATCCGCTTAGTATTGATCGGGTCGAGGCCAAGTACCTCACATAGGTGCCAGCTGATGGCTTCCCCTTCGCGGTCTTCGTCAGTCGCGAGCCATACTTCATCCGACTTTTTCGCAAGCGATCTCAGTTCGCTGACGACGCGTCTTTTCTCGTCGGGAACTATATATCGCGGCTCGAAATCATTGGCAATGTCGATGCCCATTCCCGCCTTTTCAAGGTCGCGAATATGGCCGAAACAACTGTTGACGGTGAAATCACTGCCGAGTATTTTCTCGATCGTTTTGGCTTTCGCGGGGCTTTCAACTATTAGCAGATTCTTTGACATTTATTATCTAAGGCGTCGACGAGTTGTTCGATATCCAAAAGCCAAACCCCTGCCCACCGTGAAAAAAATCGCCAGCCACAAAAAACAGGCTGACGGTTAAGACTTCTAACACCTGCGATACTGCAGTGTCAATTCGAGGTCAGAGGATAGCGGAAAGTTGTCCGAATTCAACCTCACGCGCGCCGTGCGTAATTCTTGCCCGGCAAGACGCGTATAAGATCGCGGATATCCATTGATACGAGTGCGGAGTTTAGGTCGCCGAACGACAAGCCGCTTAATTCCAAAAGTGTGTCGATGTGAACAGGTTCGTCGGTCGATAGCAACGACCAGACGGTTCGCTCATGGTTTGACATATCGGCCGGCATTAGCGTCGGTTGCTCTTTGATCGCTGTCTTTTCAGGTCTTGGTGGAAGGATCGCCGCGGCGATCTCACTTGGTAGTTCGGCGACGACGTCCTGCCATTGTTGCACAAGCTTGGCTCCGCTCTTGATCAGATAATTTGTGCCGAACGAATTTCCCGACGTGATATTGCCGGGTACGGCCATGACCTCGCGGTTCTGTTCGCTGGCGAGTCTCGCGGTAATTAGCGAACCGCTGCGTTCGGACGCTTCGATGATCAAAACGCCGTAGCTCAATCCGCTGATGATCCGATTACGAAACGGAAAATGCTCGGGCAGCGGCGGCGTGCCAAGCGGGAACTGCGTGACGATACATCCACCGCTCGCTAGGATCTCGCGTACAAGGCCGTTGTTCTCCTTAGGATATACGTTGTCGAGCCCTGTGCCCATTACGGCGACGGTCTTGCCATTGCCTGCCATCGAACCGCGATGCCCTGCGGTATCAATACCGCGTGCGAGACCTGAGACTATAGTTATCCCGCGTTGAGCAAGATCTCTCGACAACATCTCGGATGCATTCTGGCCATATGTCGAGCAGTTCCGCGAACCGACCACACCAATACCTGGCTGATCAAAACAGCTCTGCCAGTCACCTTTCACATACAACACCGGCGGCGGATCATCTATCTCACGCAGCATCGCCGGATAGCTGCCATCGTCGAGAATTAAGATGTCGCCGCCGAGTTCTTTGACCTGCTCGAGCTCGCGAGCTGCACGGTCGCGAAACTCATTCTTCAAAATACTGTCGACCGTCTCAGGTCCGAGCCGTAACAGTTCAAGCTCCAGCCGCGTCGCACTAAACACTGCGTCCGGCGACCCGAACCGCTCCAGCAGCCGCGTAGCCGCCCGCGGCCCGACACCAGGCGTCATGTTCAATGCGATCCAACTGATCATAGGGAAACTGTTGAAAGGAAACCCTAAGGGCTCGGCCTACTTTCGCCGTTAGCCTTTTCCCTTTCTCCTTCAGTTATGGCGGAGGCGTGTGGGAGTCGAACCCACCTGACGACGCTCTCGCGCTGTCACTACGGTTTTGAAGACCGCGCCCATCACCGGACAAGCCGCGCCTCCGCAAATTCTTAATCGTAAATCGTAAACTGGTTGATTGTTAAATGGATGGCAGGGCTTTCTTTGACCAATTAACAACTAGCCAATTTACAATTAACAATCACTAAGTAAACACGTTACCAGTGTTGCTCTCTTTGCAATATCATCAACCAAAATATGCTCAGTCAACATATGTGCGCCGTCGCCGGCGATGCCGAGGCCGTCGATGACGGGGACGCCGACGGCGGCGACGAAATTGCCGTCGGATGCACCTCCGACTTGGGTTTCGCGCAGTTCGTAATCGAACGATGCGGCGATGTCGCGAGCGTTCTTGAACATTGCGACAACCTCAGGCGTGCGTTCCATAGGCGGGCGATTGATGCCGCCTTCGACGGTTAGCGAGACGCGAGCGTCGGTTGATTCAAGCGAACGCATGGCATTGTCAACTCGTTCAGCTTCAGGCATTGAACTGAATCTAACATCGACCTCGCAATGTGCGTGTTCGGGAATTACGTTGGATGTTGTGCCGCCGCGAAATGTCGTGACGTTTACGGTCGTGCCGATCTCCCCGTACTGTATCTCGTGGATCGCATCAATATGTCGAGCGAGTTCGGCGATCGCATTGGCACCCTTTTCCGGTTCTAGACCGGCGTGGGCTGGGGCTCCGTGAGTACGGATAGTGTATTGGCCAGTACCTTTGCGGCCGGTTTTGACGGCTCCGTTTTGTGACGGTTCGAAGACCAAACAACGCGAAGCAATTGCTGCTTCGCGTTCGACAAATTCGCGACCCGTGTGGCTGCCGACCTCTTCGTCGCATGAGAGAACGATCGTGATCGGCGACGAAGGCCGTGTTCCTGTCTCTTTAAAATATCTCAGAGCCTCGAACATCAACACGATGTTCGCTTTCATATCAAAAATGCCGCAGCCGTAAAATTTGCCGTCTTCGATACGCGTCGGATTCTGGAGTGCAGAGCCAACAGGATGCACCGTGTCGGTGTGGCCAAGGAACATCGTCGGCTTGCCTTCGCCCGAGAATGCACGAACGATAGCATGCTCGCCGTCTTCGACCGCGATGCGTTCGAATGTTGCAACGTCACCGAGCGAGGCCGTCCAGCGGGCTATTAGATCAGCGACTTTGCGGCTCGCGTCGGCGTCATGCGACGGGGATTCGATATCGACTATCTCGCGTATCGCGTCGATCATTGCCAGTCGACGAGATTCAAAATAGAGGAGAGTTTCGTGCGGTGTCATTTTCAGAATGATATATCGGTGATCTTGTTTTCCGCCGCGTATTTTCGAGCTTCATCTTCGGTTTTGAATACCTTCAATACGTCGTATTCCTTCATCACCATCTTGCCATCGATCATGAATGAGTACATCGGCCGGGATGCAACCTGCGTCGGGCAAAGGTCAAGCACCGCGATCTCCAGCGTCTGTTTCACGGAGCTGGTCTTCGTTATTGGATACATCACTTTGCGAATGATCTTGCAAGGGATCGTATTGCTCGACACTCCATCAGTCCGTGTGCCGAAGACCTCGTTGAAGAGATTTCCCATACGATATCCGGCGAGAGCGATGCGCTCTTGCGATACCTCGAAAGCACTCTTCATATACTTGGCGTCCGGTTTTTCGCCAAATTTTAGATCTTTGAATGCGACCTCTTGAGCCGCCTTAAGGCTTTCGCTAGCCCAGATGTCGACGTCCAAAACACTTGCTCGGGCCGCAAGTCTTTCGTACGGGAACTTCTTCATTATCTCCTCGCCTTTCGGGTCGAGAAATGCAGCATCACACGCTCCGTCTATATTCGGCTGATAGCGTACTAAAATCTGATCCCACAGCGAATGAAGATTGTCTTGCTCCTCACGAGGCGTGCCGCGTGGCGTCAAAAAGAACAAGTTGCCGCCTTGGTCGCCTTTCGGATTGTATTCAGAAACTTTGGCAGAAATATGCAGCGGTTGGTGGACGTCGCCGATGAGGTGCTCGAGCCACGCTATCGCAACCGCTTTCTCCGAATCGGGGGCATTAGAACGGATCAATTTCGAGAACTCATTGATCTTTGCAAGGGCCTTTCCTGCAGGCTCCATTCCATCAACCGGAACCGCTTTGCCATCTTTTTCGGTCCAAAAGACATTTGTGTAGTGCCAATCGCTGTTGTGATATTTCTTGAATCTATTGTCGAAAGAACGGTCGCGGATAATGTCTGCCCAATATGCCATGAGCATAAAATGTTCGCGGCGTTTGGTCTCAAGCGGACGAGATCCGAAACCGAAGAAGTACATTCCAATGCTCGAATCTTCCGGAGCTGCCAACAGGATCTTATGAACCTTCTCTCGAACCTCCGGCGTCATTCGCTGCCATGCTATATACGCGGTTGTTTTATGACCCGATTCGTCCCAAGCGAATGCAAGTGACGGCAATACAAAAGCAACGACCGCTAAGACAACGATCGACCGAATGATGTTTCGCATATTTTTACCTCTGAATCCGATTATTTGATATTAACGAAAATAACCAATAACAAAAAGCAACGTGTTGCTTTACAAAACTATACAAACGTTTAGTCGAGAAAAAGCATCTATCAGTTGTGCAAAAACTTTTGCCTAGCACGTTCATAACAGTGAGGGCGACGCAGCGAGGATTAAGAGCGTCAGAAAGTTTTAGTTATGCAAGCGGTTTTGGAACAAAATTATATCGCCGAGCGTCTAATAGACAGAACGTCGAGCGAATTTGGTGAAAAGATCGGCGTTTTCGGCAAGTTGTTCGGTTGCTGGCACAAACAATTGACCAGGCCGTTCAAGGGCAAACAAGGCTCGTACAGAGCATGCACATCGTGTGGTGCGAGAGCAAAGTTTGACACAGAGAATTTAACGACATTGGGGACTTTCTATTATCCCCCTTCGGTGACGCAACGGCCGTAACAGTTGCATATTCATAAATCCTGTCTTTTATACCTACCAGACAAACCTACCGAGTGCGGCGTTCCAAAAAACGCCGCACTCTTTCTTTCTAATAGGTCAAATACGCGTCAAAGACCCAGCCTGACATTCCGTTATAGTTCGCCTGACACCAGCGCCCTGAGCGTTTGACCGGTGTGATGACCGGGCCGCACGCACCAATACTGACCGTAGCTCCGTGAGGTATTTTGGCGATCCGCTCGCCGATCTGGGCGCTTGGCAGGCTTCGCAGAGCTAGAAATCCGTCACCCGGCGAATTTGCCCTTGCTGTGGTCTGCATAGTAGACGTCTCCGGCATTTTGAGTGGAATATTCGCGTTCGCCGAGCCTTTTTTCTGATCTGCGATCTGTTTTTCGAGGTTGGCGATCTGATCACGAAGTTTTTCAGTCGGATCAGGTGTTGGGGATACGCTCTTCTGCGGAGTTTGGGTCTGAGCGTTGGTTATTCCCGAGACGGAATCGCGATTGAAATACATGATAGCCGCGGCCCCGACAACCGCCAACACGACCATCGCCAGAACACCGCCGATGATCAGAAACGCCTTCATACCGCCGCCCGACGTCGGTTGCACGTACCTGACCGGTTGCTGCATAGATTGCGGGAC
The DNA here is from genome assembly GCA_016789145.1 of Blastocatellia bacterium. Lineage (GTDB taxonomy): Bacteria > Acidobacteriota > Blastocatellia > Pyrinomonadales > Pyrinomonadaceae > OLB17. The sequence continues at coordinate 8,187 of JAEUQI010000095.1, forward strand.
ATCGACCCGCATTCCACCTCCGCTTGCCTGGTGCACGACCGTTGGTTGTTCACCAAGATCCATTAGCGTATTACCATCGGCGAGGCAGTACGACAGCGTATCGTCTGTATAAGTGGTTCGGCAGGCCGGGCATTGTTTCATAAGGGCTATTTATAATTGAGTTATTCGCATCAATCAAGCATCGCAGTATTTCGTGCGGGTGAATTTGCCTTGCGCGCGACCGAGCTCATCGGTTAAAGTCAACGGAATACAGGAGTCATGAATGATAAAGAAATTGCTATTGGCCATCTCCGCCATTATTGTCATCGCCATTGCGATCATCTTGGTCTCGGCCGCTATGCAGGGCGACGAACTTAAGGTAACGCGTTCGGCGGCGTTCAACACGACCCCGGACAAGGTGTTCGAACAAGTCAATGATTTCCGCAAATGGGACGCATGGTCGCCGTGGGCAAAGCTCGACCCAAATATGACGGTCACGCATTCCGGTGCCGCGAACGGCGTCGGTGCCGTCCATACCTGGAAAGGAAACGGTGATGTCGGCGAAGGCAAGATGACCATTAACGCGAGCCATCCATACGAGCATATTGGTATCGATCTTGAATTTATTGCACCAATGGCAGCAAGCAACAAGACCGATTTTACGTTCAAGGCAAACGGCGATAAGACCGATGTTACATGGACGATGGTTGGAAAGAAGAATTTTATTACCAAGATCTTCAATGTCTTTTTTGATCTGGACAAAATGATCGGAGCTGATTTTGAAAAAGGCCTTGCCCAAATGAAACCGATCGTCGAAGCCACTAAATAGGAGTCTCTATGTCAGATACAAACACCAGCATCTCAAAAGGTGCTCGAATCACCGGCTGGATCCTAACGATCGTGCCATGCTTGCTTTTTACGATGAGCGCTGTGATGAAATTCATTCAACCGGCAGGCTTTGACGAAGGCCTTAAGCATATGGGCTGGGACTCCGCCACAATGAAATACATCGGTGTCATCGAGCTCGCCTGTGTTGCAATCTATCTGTTTCCGCGGACCGCCGTGCTGGGAGCTATACTGCTGACAGGCTATATGGGCGGAGCGATCGCTACGCACGTACGCGTTGGCGATATGGTTTTCACACAGATACTGATCGGTGTCGTTATCTGGGCAGCCCTATGGTTCCGTGATGCTAGAGTCAAAAATCTCATACCTTTCAACTAGGAGAAATTATGTCGAAATACGCTGATGTTTATTTGTGTCCGATCCTCGAATCGAACGTGCCTGCTTATAAAAAGATGGCCACGGCCTGCGGAAAGATATTCCTAAAGCATGGTGCCACACGTTACCGCGAATACGTCGCCTCAGACCTCGATGTCGAAGGCTGCGTTCCTTTTCAAAAACGCGTTAAGCTCAAAGAGGGCGAAACGCTCATCTACGCCGCCGTCGAATTCAATTCCGAGGCCCAACGCAACAAAGCGATGAAAGCCATCATGACCGACCCGGAAATGAACGCCATCTGCGGCCCGGACGATAAACCGCTGTTCGATTTCAAACGAATGGTCTATGGCGGTTTCAAGATCCTCGTCGATCTATGAAGATAGCCTACTGGATAACAACGGTCTTGATCGCACTGCTCATGGGCGTCTCCGGCGTGCCTGATATCTTGAAGATCCCTGAGGCTGTCACGATATTTCGACACCTAGGTTATCCGGAATATCTGCTCCCATTTATCGGTGTTGCCAAGATCCTCGGTGCTGTTGCGATACTATTTCCCAAATTTCCACGGCTCAAGGAATGGGCGTACGCGGGCATCGTCTTTGATCTCATTGGTGCTTTTTATTCGCACCTTTCGGTTGGCGACAGTATCGGAAGCCTCGCCCCGCCGCTTGTCGGGCTCGTGTTGGCTTTTTCATCTTACGCCCTTTATCGTGTTACGTCCGAAGATTAGTTTGAACTCCACGATTTATTAGATATGCCGGTTTCTAAACGAGACCGGCCTTGTTGTAACCTCAATCTACGATGTCAGACGAGAGCACAGTACCGGTCGAGTCGATCGATCAAGACCCGATCGAGCGGAACGAACCCACGCCCGAGCCCCGAAAATTCGACTCAGCGATCACTGAAGGCCCGCTAACAGCTGCTGTCTGGAAGATCGCCTGGCCTGCGGTTCTAACCAATGTATTCAGCGGCTTGCAGGGCTGGGTCGATCAAATTCTCGTCGGCAATCTCGTCGGTTATCAAGCCAATGCTGCGATCGGAATAGCGTTTCAGATCTTCCTGTTCGTGATCGTTTTCGTCTCGTCCGTTTTTATCGGAATGAGCGTTCTCGTCGCTCGTTTTGCCGGCGCCAATGAGCCTGAAAAGGTAAATCGCACTGTCTATCAGGGCTTTCTCACCGCGACGTTTATGTCGCTCGGCATTCTTGCTCCGATCGGCTATTTTGCCTCGCCATATTTGCTCAGCCTTGTCAGCCACGACCCCGAGGTCATCGCCGAAGCTTTGCCATTCCTTCGTGTAATGTTCACGTGCAGCATCGGCATGATGATGTATTTCATGCTCAGCGGGTCGCTGCGGTCTGCCGGCGACGCGCGAACTCCGATGGTTCTGGGCATTACGATGAATGTGCTCAATCTCCTGCTGAGCATCGTTTTCATACGCGGACTTGGGCCAATTCCATCCTTTGGTACCGTCGGCGCCGCAATGGGAACTTGTATTGCTTCAGGCTCGATCGGCATTTACGCTCTCTACAAACTATACGGCGGATCATGGGTCGTTTCATTTCCTAAGTCGAGCTACGCTCCCGATTGGAAGGTTATTAAACAACTCTTCAAGTTCGGTTTGCCGGCTGGTTTCCAAGGTATCGCTATGAACGCAGGCGGTCTTGTGATGGCGGGCTTTATGGGCTCACTCGCTCAGGGCAAGGCTACGCAAGCAGTTTACGCAGTCGCCTATAGCCAGCTATTTCTCCTCGTAACTTGGTCGTCGAACGCTCTGATGGGCGCCGCCGCCGCCGTTGCCGGGCAGAATATGGGAGCCGGGAAACCTGACCGAGCAGTGTCTGCGGTTCGCACAGCTGCAGGATTCGGCCTCGCCGGCGCCGTTGTCGTCGGTCTCTTCTTCTTCTTTATTCCCGAACAATTACTCGCCATCTTCGGAATGACCGAGCCTGAGGTTGTTACGATCGGCGTCGAGTTGCTTCGCGTGCTTAGTGTCTCGGGCTTGTTTATTTCAATGGCTCTCGCATTCACCGGCGGCTTGCAAGGAACCGGCGATACGAAAAGTCCTCTTTACATTTCGATCGTCTCACAGGTGCTTATGCCTGTTGGGATCTGCTTAATTGTCCAGGCCGCGATCGGCCTGCAGCCGATCCACATCTGGCTTGCGGTCCTTGCCGGCCACATCACACGTTTCCTGCTAAGCTTTATCCGATTCAACCAACAGCGATGGCGGGCGATAAAGGTGGATATCGAAACAACTGTCGCTTAGAAGCAAAATTGCCAAACGAAAGTTCTGTCTGCTTTGCGTCCGCACTGTCCCGAGCGTTCTTGCTGTCCGCGGCGTTCTTGCTGTCCGCGGCATGTTTCACGAGGTCGAAAACAGCTTGTTTCTGTGGAACGTTTTGTTTGGCAGAATGCCGTATCTCTATTGATGTCCACAGTTAGCGTGAAACGGCCTGAAAAACGTTATAGAAACGTTCCAGAATATCTCGGAATGCGTATCTCTAGTGTTTTCAACAGTTACAGATCGAATTCGCAAAATCGTTCCCCGAGCGTTCCAGCGGTTCGTGGAACGCTTAAACTATTGATAATAATAGTGTTACGATATCGATATTGCCATTTTTAGCCCAAAACGAAAAAAACTGTAAGACATTGTCTTACAGCACCGTTAGAAACAGTGCTTTCCGTGAAACGCTTATTCCGAGCGAGTGCATTTAGATGTCAAAGATCTAATAGCCGTCGTAGTTGCGACTATCGTCTATTATACTATGTATGCAACACCACGGAAAGTCTTTTTTTCGACCAAGGGCCAGCCAGTATGGTCTGGACGTGGCTCAGGAAAGGCCTTAACTCATAGAAATAGTGGCTAAAGGTCGATTTACCTTCTGTTTATCCGAAGCGGGAAATCGGCTACAGATTCTAGTTCGCCGCCGGTACCGACGCCGGAAAGTTTGACGATATATTCGCCCGAGACGAGTTTTGAGGTCGAAATGGCAGCACTTACTCGGCCCTTTGCGCCGCGCAGATCTCTTGCCTGTGATACAACGCGGCCGTCGGGATCGACGACCTGGACAGCGTATGATGGATAGTCGTTCGAATCGATCTTTAGGTTCAATAGAG
>JAEUQI010000096.1 GCA_016789145.1 Blastocatellia bacterium
CGTTAAATGACCTTCGAAATGTGATACCTGAGACGGCGACCTTGAACGGCGACATCGAGACCAACCGCAGTCCGGGAATGCGGCACCGACATTACTCGCCGACCGCAAAAGTTGAACTTGTTGATGATTTCCCGACTGCGGTCAATGATGCCGCTGCTATTGGCATCGGCGCGATCCCTGACGGCTTTGGCTACTCGATCGCATGCCGCTCGGTCGAGGAATACGCTCATTCGCTATTCGAGTTCTTTCGCGAATGCGACCGTCGTGGCATCTCGACGATCTACTGTCAGATCGTTCCCGTAAACGGTATCGGTGCTGCTTTGATAGATCGGTTAAGACGTGCTGCCGAAGCCTAACGCGGCGTGACCATATAGATCGCGTATTCGCCGTTGTCGTCGATAAATTGGCCTTGAACGGCCGGCGAATCCAAGATCTGCTTCTGCTGTTTTAGCGGCACGATCACCAAAACACGCGGCAAGTTTCGCTCTTTCAACACTATCGCAAGGTCCCAGCCTGACCAGATCCTCAATTGTTTGCCTTCCGCATCCCGCACCAAACGGCCGGCGGCATAGTATTCGGCGCTGTGCGGCACGCCAAAGATGCTCGTCAATTTATCTTCACCGTAGCCCATCCTGTTCGCCGACGCGATCAAGCTCTTTGCCGAATCGGACCGTGCGAACGAGGGCATTACAAATATGAAGATCGCGATCGACGCAGCAAAGATGACGCACGCCGTGGCGAATGCCAACTGGCGAAACATCTTCCGCCGCTCAAGCATTGGAATCAGAAAGATCGCTGCCAAGAGTATCGCCGGCGGGACACTTGGCAAAATATAGCCGGGCAATTTGGAGCCGGAAAACGAAAAGAAGACCAATGGGACCATCAGCCACGCGAACGCGAGTGTTCGAGCCGAATCTTCCTTTGAGAATATTCCGCGCGCGGCTTTCCACGTTCCGGCCAGAAAGAACGGCAGCCACGGCAGCGTCATTAGCGGCAGCACCCACCAGAAAAATATGAACGGCTGCGGATGGAGGTACTTGTTAGACGTAAACCGCTGAAAATGGTGCTGAATGATAAACTCGTCGATAAACTCCCAGCCATGCCTCGCATACATCGGCCCGTACCAAGTCGCGATCACGGCAAGACTGACGATCGGCCCCCAAAGCAAACTCAACAGCAGTTTCCGCGACGGTAGCCGTCGTTGCAGAACGAAGTAACCGCCGACGATCGCCATCGGAAACACAATTCCGATCAAGCCTTTGGCGAGCACGGCGACGCCCATGAAAAAGTAGAAAAGCAGAAGCGAATGCGACTTTTCGCGTCGGTCAAAGGCGTAGAAATTGTAGATCGCCGCCGTCAGCGGAAACGTGACTATGATGTCGAAACTCGCTCCGTGTGCGAACGCCATTATGCCCAGCGTCGATGCCGTCATCAACGCCAGCCATTTGGGAAAGTCCGCAGAGAAACCTGATTCAGATTCGACAATGCGTTTCCCGAACAAATACATCGTCACGACCGTCGCGACGCCAAACAACGCCGGCCCGAGCCTTGCCGCAAACTCCGAAACACCGAAAACACTGAACGAGGTGATCTGCAGCCAATAGAGCAACACCGGCTTCTCGAACCAATTATGTCCGGCCAGCATCGGCGTCACCCAATCGCCGCGTTCGAACATCTCGCGAGCGACCTGTGCGTAACGAGGTTCGTCAGGACCGAGAAAAGGGACCGAGAGATCGAAAAGATACGCCGCGACGGCGAGCAATACAGCTACGCCCCACGCCCAACCCGGAACTCCGCTACTTCGGCTATCGTCTGACTTTGAAATCTCGTCCATCTTGCAACAGAATGTAAAGTATTGCGAAAAATAGGCTTGCAATCAAACTATGCAGGACACAAGTAAACTAAAAGTCGCCGCCATCGGAGTCGGCAGCCTTGGCAGACACCATGCACGAAATTACGCTGAGCTTGCCAAAGACTGGAAAGGCGAGCATCCTGCTCGCCCGATCGTCGACGATGACACATCGGCAAGGCAAGCAGGGATGCTTGCCGCTCCAGTCAGGGTCGAGCTCGTCGGCGTATGCGATCTGAATCCCGCGACCGCCTCAGAGATCGCCAAACAGCACGACACGATAGCCTTCACCGATTGGCGCGAACTGCTCGACAAAGTCGATGCCGTTTCGGTCGCCACTACGACTGAAACTCACTGCGAGATCACATGTGCTTTTCTCGAACGCGGTGTTCACGTCCTCGTCGAAAAGCCGATCGCGATGACGCTCGAAGAGGCAGATCGCATGATCGCCGCCGCCAACCGATCGGGTGCCAAGCTGATGGTCGGCCAACTCGAACGCTTTAATCCGGCAATGGTCGCTCTGCGGCCTCACGTCACGACGCCGCTTTATTTCGAGATACATCGCGTCTCGCCGTTCCCAAATCGCTCGCTCGACGTCGATGTTGTGCTGGATGTGATGATCCACGACCTCGACGCCGTGCAATGGTTAGTTGGTTCTGAAACGGAAGTTTCAGCAATTCATGCCGTCGGAATTCCCGTGATCTCTGACAAGGTCGATGCCGCGAACGCACGCATCGAATTCGCGAATGGCACCGTCGCAAACATCACGGCATCGCGTATCGGAACTGAGAAAATACGCAAAACGCGCTTCTATCAAACGAACGCCTACGTCGTGCTCGATTACGCCACCAAATTCGCGTCGCTGACGTCGCTAAATCCGAACGCCGCACATCCGCTCGCCGGCATATCGATAAACCGACTCGACATTAACGACATCGAACCTCTCCGTGCGGAGATCAGCGCGTTCCTCGACAGTATCGAAAATGACAGAACGCCGCCCGTCACCGGCGAAGACGGCCGCCGTGCCCTAAAACTAGCCATCGGCGTCCTCGAAAAGATCGAGGCTCATCGTTCGATGCTTAGAATCTGACGCCTCCGCTCTATTAGAGGTCAGTCAGGTCAGTCATTATCGTGCGTTTCGGTCGCATATACCGTGAAACGCAGAACCTGCCGGAACGCCGTAACTTTACTTATATCAACATTTACACAAGAACCGTAGATCCGGCGTTCCAAGACCGTTCCGGAATTAGTCGGAACGTGTATCTCTTGTATTATCAATATTTACAGCCAATTTCCCTAAGATCGTTCCAGCAGCGTTCCACAAGTTGGTGGAACGCTTAAACCATTGATACTAATAGAGTTATGGATGCATCACAGCCATTTTTGACGTAATTTGAAAAAAATGTAAGACAATGTCTTACAGCGAAGTTGAAAAAATTAACAACCTAATGTGTTTGAATTATGTCGGTTGACTACTGAGCACCCCCTTCGTCGGAGCCTATGCATAGATTTTCAAAGATCGAGTGTCTGTTGCGACTATTGAGTAGTATATCATAATTGCAACAACTTGGGTGTTTTTTTTCGTCTGAGTCGCATTCGAACCAGCCTCGTAAGACAGGCTGCCTAGCCTGTTTTTGATCTGAAAGCCGCAGAACGACCGGCAAGGCTGCCTGTCGAACTACACTTTGCTTCCGCCGCGACGGTATTTCAACGCTCGATCATGAAAGAGCCGAGGAGTGATGGTTTTCAATAGGATATTTTGGTGGCAATTAGGGTATTTCAGTGTAAACTATCGAGGAATGCTCAGTCGCCATCTTCCTATGAAAAAGTACCGAATGATCGCACGCCCGACCCCAATTCTAAGCCTTATCACTTTTTCAACGCTAATTCTAGGGGCAATCTCCTGTAGTCGGTTAGGCAGTCAGGAGACTATCGTTCAGCGTTCGGCCTCGCAGAAAAATGCAATTGATGAGAAACGGGGCATTGACCAATCTGAGTCTATTCCGGAAGTGACCCTGTGTTTCGATTCGGGCGACATTGGTAGAGCAATTCATTTTGAATCCAACTGTAGCCAACGTGCCACTACGGAACCAATAGCGAAACAAATGGTGATCGAGTTTTGGAACGCTGCTATCAGCATTAGTAGATTAGAAGCGAATCCAGAGTCTTCTTCAAGAGAAGAATTCCGAGCGTCACTTGAGTCGTTGTTCAAAAAAGCGGACGTTGCGATACTTAACCTCCAGAAGGTTCAGATCACAACTCCAAATGGAAGTCGAACAATTACGTCGACCGAGGCGGGTGCTATTATCCGATTTCTTCGCGACGTTTCGAAAAGTGACCAGACCTCGGGCACGCGAGAATCCTGAAATGTCAACGTGGCAATTTCCATTAGCGGGGGACTAGGTACTAAAGTATCAAGCCCGCAACAAGAAGTGTGATTTTTGGGTCGATCCTGCGAAATTACGATATAGCCATTGTTTGTCGAACATTCCTGAAAGGAAAAAGCCGCGAGTTTGGTATTCGCGGCCTTTGTATTAATTGATCACTCAAAGTTTTAGCTTGATTGAGCAGCAGCCATCTGTTCTTGGATGTTCTTGAGCCATTCTTGGGTTTGTTTGACCATTTCGGCGCCGCCGGGAGCGTCCAGGACGACCTTTTCGAGGCTTGAAAGTGCCTCGGGGCGTTGCCAGATGGCGCGTAGATCGGCAAGGATCGGTTCAAGTTTGGCATAAATGATGGTGTGTTCGCCGTTCGTTTTATTGAACAGGTCAGCGTCGATAGCGCCTTCGACGACCATTGCTGCGGCCATGTCCCAATAGGAAACGACCATGCGGACGTAGGCTCCGACTTCGGGGTCCATCATCGTCGCCATGTATTCCTCGGCGGTCTTCGGGTTGAAATTGAACATCCAATCGCGAGCCTTTCTCATAACGGGTTCGCGGCGAAGGTCATAAAGTTTTAAGATTAGTTCGGCAGATTCTGCTTTGCTCATATATACTTACCTCACACTGAAATTTAGAGCCTAAGTTTATTCCCACAGAAATGTGATGTCAATCGTCACAAATGTGGAGTTAATATTTCGCTAATGGCTAACGAGATCGACAAATTTCTTGCTGAGAGAATTGCCGCCGGCGACTTCCCTTCGGCTGTTTACCTGGTCGGCGAGCGTGGCGAGATAAAGCTGCACAATGCTCTGGGAAACGCCGTCGTCGAACCTGAGACGATACCTGCCAAACTCGACACGATCTACGATGTGGCGAGCTTGACCAAGGTGCTGGTGACAGGACTGCTTTGTGCAAAAGCCCTCGAGAACGGCGCCGTATCGCTCGATACTCAACCGCGAGAGATGCTCGGACATGTCCGCCGATCAGACAGCACGCTGCGTCATCTGATTTCGCACGATTCAGGCCTGCCTGTGTGGCGTCCGTTTTATCTGCTCGTGAATGACAGATCGAACATTCTGACCGAGATCCTGAGAACTCCAACTCGTGTCGGCGATCGAATGGTCACGTACAGCGACCTGAATTTTCTGATGCTGACGTTCCTGCTCGAGTTCATTTACGGAAAGCCTCTCGATCAGGTCTTTGCTGACGAGGTCGCCGTGCCGCTCGGTCTGTCAAGCACTCTTTTCTCGCCGGCACCGGCCCTTAGGCCGCGCATTGCGGCGAGCGAGCATGGGAATGTGTTTGAAAAGCTCACGTGCATAGCCGAGAGCTATCTGGCCCCGACGGACACGTTGACGATCGCAAGTAAGTTCAGGTCGGATGTCATCTGGGGCGAAGTTCACGACGGCAATGCCCATTTCATGGGCGGTGTGTCAGGCCACGCAGGGCTGTTTTCGACGGCGAAGGAGGTATTCAAGATCGCGCAGCAATTCTTGCCCGATCATACGACGCTCCTCAGATCGGAGACATGCGAGCTTTTTGACACGAACTTTACGCCCGGACTGAACGAGCATCGCTCGTTTTCATTCCAACTGGCATCGACGCCGGACTCGACCGCCGGAACCAGGTTGTCGCCGCAAAGCTTTGGCCATCTTGGGTTTACGGGCACAAGCCTATGGATCGATCCGGTGAAACAGCGGGTCTATATTCTGCTAACGAACAGGACGCACAACCGTCAGCTGCCATTCGAGAATATCAACAGCGTTCGCCGACGATTTCACGACCTGGCGAACGATATTCTCGATCAAAATAGTTAGCAACGAAACTGTTTTACGAACAATCATAACGGGCGCATTTCGCAATTTGCTCGTGCGAATTTGCTCCAACGTTATGAAAGGTCTGATCGCTATATTTTTGGGAATTGCCGCATCGTCGGCAGGTATTTTCGCTCAGACGAACACGACCGTTCGCCCACGTGTTGCCGTCACGCCAACGCCGCCCGTGATCCAGAACGATTCGCGGACGCAAGAAGGCCCACCGACTCTGATCGGCGGAAATCGCCCCAAACCGGCACCGACCGCGACACCGTTAAGCGACGACGAGAACGAGGTCATCAAAGTCGAGACCGAACTAGTGACGATGCCTGTTTCGGTTTTGGATCGCGATGGTCGATTTATCTCGGGTTTGACCCAGAGAGATTTTCAGATCTTTGAAAATGGAATACAACAGCAGATCGAGCACTTTCAGTCGGTCGAACAACCGTTCACCGTCATTCTGCTCATTGATGTCAGTCCATCGACCGAGTTTCGTATCGAAGACATACAAAACGCCGCGATCGCCTTCGTCGATCAGTTGAGGCCGAAAGATCGCGTGATGGTCGTGGCGTTTGACGAGGATTTTCACGTTCTGAGCCCGGTAACGAACAACCGATTTCAGCTGCGTGATGCAATTCGGTCGGCCCAGTTCGGCAATGGTACGAGCTTGTACGAGGCAGTTGACGAGGTGATCGAGCAACAACTGCGGTACATTCAGGGACGCAAGGCAGTTGTGCTGTTCACCGACGGCGTTGATACGACGTCGCGTCGTGCGAATTATCAAAGCACCGTCAAAGCGACCGAGGAAACCGACGGTCTGTTCTACACGATACGCTACGACACGTCCGACCGTTTTGCCGGGCAAACGCAGCCGCAGCAGTATCCTCGCGGCGGCAATAGACGCGGCGGCCGAGTGACCTGGGGCGACATTCTCGGAGCGATCATTACCGGCGGCAACGTCCAAATGGGCGGCGGAGGTGTCGGCGGTGCGAGCAAGTCAGAGTATGAGACCGGACGCCGATATCTCGAAACGATCTCAACCAACAGCGGCGGCAGACATTTCGAGGCAAATGGCATTACAAACGTAAATGCGGCGTTTTCTGGAATTGCTGAGGAACTGCGACGCCAATACTCGCTAGGATATTATCCGGCAAAGGTCGGAACCGTCGGCGAACGCAAACAGATCAAGGTCCGCGTGATGCGTCCTGAGGTCGTTGTTCGAGCCAAGACCTTTTATATCGTCGGAAAGACCGGCCCTGATAAATTTGCGGGAACTAGATGATCGTACCGTCCGGTATCATCGCATTTTTAGGAATGATGATGATGCCCTCGCGGACATAATACGAGCGATCCGGCGAATCAAAATTCGTCAAGCCGTCTTTGTTCACGAGCCGGACGTTTTTGCCGATACGTACATTTTTATCGACGATCGCACGACGAATGACAGTACCTTCGTCAACGCCGATGTGAGGCACGTTACGGGCCTTGTTCGCACGTATTTCCTCGAACGTCTCGAAAATGTCCGAGCCCATTATGATCGAATCTTCGATCTCGACGCCTTTATCGATACGGCTGCGGAGACCTATTATCGAGTTACGAGCGGTCACGCCGTTCAGGATACAGCCCTCGGAAACCATCGAATTATCGATCTCGCAACCATGCACTTTTGAGGGCGGCAAATAACGGCTGCGGGTATAGATCGGCGCCGAGGCGTCGAAGAAATTGAACTTCGGTATCGGCGATGCGAGATCTAGGTTGGCTTCATAAAACGCGCGAATGGTTCCGATGTCTTCCCAGTATTCGTTGAAAAGGTGAGCCTGGACCGAATATTTTTCGATCGCCGCGGGAATGATCTCTTTGCCAAAATCGACCCAAGATTGGTCCTCGCGAAGCAGTTCTACGAGCTTTGCGTAATTGAATACATAGATGCCCATTGATGCGAGGAACGGACGCGAGGCTGCTTCGTCAGCGTTGAGCCCAAAATTCGTCGTATCAACTCGCATCGATTCAAGAGCTTCGCCCGTCGGCTTCTCTTTGAATTCGACGATCTCGCCGGCATCGTTTGTCTTGAGAAGCCCGAATTCCTCGGCTTCACTCGGTTTGCAGGGAATTACGGAAACGGTGAGGTCAGCATTTGTCGAAAAATGGCGGTCAAGAAACTTACGATAGTCCATCCTGTAGAGATGGTCGCCGGAAAGGATGAGCAGCGTATCGACCTTCCAATCCCGCAGGTGCGGCAGCATCTGGCGCACGGCATCGGCAGTGCCTTGAAACCACTCGGGATTGTCCTTGGTCTGCTCTGCAGCGAGCACCTCGACAAAGCCGGTCGAGAAGCTCGAAAACCTATAAGTGGTCGATATATGACGATTTAACGACGCAGAATTATATTGCGTCAGGACAAAAATTTGTGTGATCTCGGAATTGATGCAGTTCGATACCGGAACGTCGATGAGGCGATATTTGCCGCCAAGCGGCACGGCAGGCTTTGACCTTTCCTGCGTCAGCGGAAACAACCGCGAACCAGCACCGCCGCCCAAGATCACAGCAACAACGTTGTCGTATCGTCCCATATAAAGAGAATAGTGATAAGTGATAAGTGATAAGTCAAGAACACATACAGGTCGAAGACATGATTCCTCTTGACTATTCACGGTTCACTAATCACTATTCACTATTAAGATGTGGTATTGGATAAAAATGATCGTTCTCGTCATCTTGGGCGCCGGCCTGCTGTGGCTGGCGTACGAGGTGATCACGTTCCCGAGTATTTCGAAACTTGCGACCGAGAACCCGACGACCACATCAATGATCGAATATCGCCTGGCCGAAGCTCGATCCGAAGGTCGCGAGCAACGCAAAGCAATGATCTGGACGCCGATCGAGCAGATCAGCCCGAATTTGCATCGAGCCGTTTTGGCAGGCGAAGATGCAAGATTCTTCGAGCACAATGGTTTTGATTGGGACGCTATCCAGGCCGCGTGGGACGAGGCCGTCGAAGAAGGCAAAAAGGAAGACAAGGCTGAGTGCGAAGCCGAAGCAAAGGCCGCGAACACGCCGAAGAAAGACTGTATGCCGTCAGAGGAGGATTGGATACCATCGTTACCAAGCTTTAAGCGAGGCGCGTCGACAGTAACGCAGCAATTGGCGAAGAACCTCTATCTGTCCGAGGACCGCAACTTCCTTCGCAAGGGCCGCGAGGCGGCTTATACGTATTTCCTCGAACGTAATCTTTCGAAGAAACGCATCCTTGAGATCTATCTCAATGTGATCGAATGGGGCGACGGCATTTACGGAGCCGAGGCTGCCTCTCGCAACTATTTCAAAAAGAGTGCGTCGGACCTGACAAAAGACGAAGCGGCGTTCCTTTCCGCGATGATACCTTCGCCGCTGAATGTCTTCAATCCACAAAAGAACCGCAAACGCGTCGTTCGCCGCCAGCGTGCAATACTTCGTGGAATGAATTCGATCAAACTAGCCTACTAAGTTTCGCTATTCTCGGCGTTTAGGCTACTATATTGGCGTTCCACAAAAACTAAATTCTGTTACTCAGGGAGAACTGTATCTAATGGCTGATTCCGATAAACCTTCGGCAAAAGAGATCATCGCGGCTGTGCTCGTTGTCATTCTAGTTGCGGTCGGTATATTTGTTTCTGTCGGCGTTTACACCGAAGAATCGAAACCTGTAGATGTTGCACTTTCCGACCTCGGAGCAAAATTCGACGATCGCGTCGAGATCAATATGCGCATCGTTTCTGTCGATCCGATCAAGGGCGACGCGAATGTTCGTCTCGAACTCATTCCGCACGGCAAAGTGCTCGACGAGAACGGCGGCCTTGCGGCTGATCTTAAGCTTCACGTTCCGAGCGCCAATGGTAAATCAGAAGTTGAGTTCAAAAAAGGCAAGAATCTGACCCCGGTCGAGGCCGTCTTCAACCTTTACGGCAACGCATCGGATTATCCGTTCGACGAACACGCCGCCGATTTCTATCTGTGGCTCGAAAAGCCTCTGCCTGAGAAAAAGGCTGAGCCGAAGCCTGCTCCCGCAGCCGAAGACGACGAAGAGAAGAAACCGGAACCAGCCGCAGTGGATGAATCAGACCTGAACGAGGTTCCGCTCGACGTGAGCTTTTTCGGCAATATCCCCGGCTATAAGATCACCGCAGAACGCTCGAAATCTTCGGACGAAGGATTTGTCGAGGGCATGATCAAGGTTGATCGTTCCAATACGGTCGTGCTGTTCTCGATCCTGATCGGTGTACTAATGTGGGGCTTATCGCTGGCGGTGCTCTTCCTCGTGTTGAGCCTCGTGCTTCGCGGCAGAAAGATCGAGATCGCGATGTTCTCGTTCATGGCGGCCTTGCTGTTTGCGTTCTACAGTGTTCGAGGCAGCCAACCGAATGTGCCGCCGATAGGAACGTTGTTCGACTTCATCTTCTTTTTCTGGGCAGAAGCATTGGTTGCTCTTTGTCTTGTATTGGCGGTCTTCGTCTGGGTGTTTCGAACGCCGAAGGCTTAGTTAAATTATCATGAAAACAACACTTACACTTGGAATGATCATGTTCGCGCTATCCTTCTGCGGTCTTCAGGAAAGGCTCCAGAGCCTGACTGGTGGCGGCAATTCGAATACGTCAAGTACGAATTCGAATAGCTCGACGTCTAGTTCCGGTGGCGACAAGGTCGAGGCCGCAAAGCCAACATCGGCCCAGCAAGCGATCATCGACGCTGGCACCGAAGCGAAATGGGATGAGCAAGGAATTTCGTGGAAATTGCCAAGTGGTTGGAAAAAACAGAGCGTCGCGAAGGAACAATTCTTCTATATGGGCCCTGACAATTCGTCGATCATTGTTTCGATCTCGGCGATGCCTGACAGCTTTCCAATGGACGTTAGCCAGAAAGCGTATTACGAACAGGCTCTTCAGCAGGTGAAGAACGGCAAATATGAATCAGCCAAAATGGTTGAGATCGATGGCGTACAGGGCGTGGAATTTACCGAAGTTTCTCCTGCGAAAAGCGACGATGTTCGACGTCACCAGTGGATCGCGTACCGCACTTACCTAGGTCAAAAACAGCAGGTCAATATCATCACTGCGACCAAAGGTGCGAATTTCAGCAAGCACTCTGACGAGTTCACGGCGATCATTTACTCGACAAAGTTCGTCAAGTAACTAGTCGTGCAACGTAGGTGAATCAGCATGGGGCACGAAGCATTTTCTGCATCGTGCCTCATATTTGTCTGACGCACCGACCTCGACGCGAGCGTCCGATTCTACCGTCCGCTGCGAATAATTGGCAGTTCCACCGCATTTCACGCAGATCGCATGAGTCTTCGTTATGAATTCGGCGATAGATAGCAACTGCGGCATCGGCTCAAACGGTTTGCCTGTGTAATCTTGGTCAAGACCGGCCACGATAACGCGTTTACCCGAAGATGCCAGTTCGTTGACCGCCTCGAGTATAGGCATATCAAAAAACTGTCCTTCGTCAATGCCAACGACCTGAACGTCGTCAATGATCGCGGCCATCATCTCCGCGGTATTCGCTACCGGGATAGAATCGTGCTTGTGCCCCGAATGCGATGCGATCTGTTCGACGGAATATCGGGCGTCAATTACTGGCTTAAAGACCTGAACTTTCTGACGGGCAATTCGTGCTCGATTCAAGCGTCGGATCAGCTCTTCGCTTTTTCCTGAGAACATCGAACCGACGATCACTTCGATCCAGCCGGCACCATTCTGACGCGTCTTGCGGCGCTCTTCGGTGTTGTCGAACGCAAACTCTTCAACCATAACTTTCTCGCGAAATATGCGGAAGGATGATTATAAGCGAATCGCTTCGCACACGAAAATTGGGTGTTACGGATTATTGAACGATAAGGCTCCGGCCCGTCATTTCCGATGGAACCGCGACGCCGTAAAGGGACAACAGCGTCGGCGCAACATCAGCAAGCGTGCCGTCGTTTCGCAGTGTCATGCCTTTAAGGTCGGTTGAAACGATGGTAAACGGCACGGCGTTCTCAGTTCCCAAACGCTTTGCACCACCACTTTCACGGTCGGCTATCGACTCGCAATTGCCATGGGATGACGTAATGATCGACACTCCGCCGAGTTCGTGAACCTTCTCGATAATGCCGCCGAGACAAACATCTACGAACTGTGTCGCTTCGATCGCTTTTGCATACGAACCTGCCTCGGCCGCGATTCCTGCCGCTGGCAAGTTGATCACAAAAAGCCCGCCGCGACACGATTCCATCATCCGCATCGCTTTATCTGCGAGCTTAAAGCTCTGCGATTCGGGATGACTGTCGATCGTCGTTGAACGCAATGTCGGCACCAAGACTTGTTGCTCATTCGAATGCTGTACATCGTCGCCACCGTTGAAAAAATATGTCAAATGCGGAAAACGCTCATTCTGTGTGATCTTATAATTCG
>JAEUQI010000097.1 GCA_016789145.1 Blastocatellia bacterium
TTTCCGCCTATGGCGGTAGGGCCGGAAACAGTTGGCGGTTCGCCCGTGAGTTTGTACATCTACGTCGAGGACGTTGACGCATTCACTGAAAAGGCCATTGCTGAGGGACTTGAAGTCCTCAAGCCCGTGGCCGATCAATTCTATGGCGACCGAACGGGACATTTTAAGGATCCGTTCGGGCATTTGTGGGCGTTCGGAACTCATATCGAAGATCTCACGCCCGAAGAATTGCAAGAACGTGCCGCAGCGGCGCACGGCGGCTAGCGACTCAATTCTCAACCGAATCGAATATCCGCACCTCTTTGCCGATCGGGAGAACGTAGAGCCGTTTACCGTCGCTGCCGAAATGCGCTCCGTAGATAGATTCTGCAAAAGGCATACTGAGAACTTCGGAGCCCGTCTTCGTATCCCAAAGCTTCGCGGTTTGATCTGATGACGAAGTCACGATACGTTTGCCGTCCGGGCTATATGAAATGCCGTAGACGCCTTCGTCATGGCTCATCGCAAAGATCTGCTTGAGCGATCTTGTGTCAAAGACCTTTGCGGTTCGTCCCGAAGCAACGGCAAACTGTTTTCCGTCAGGGCTGAACGCTATAGATAATACTCTGCCGGTTCCCGCCGAGACGGTTGCTAGTGTTCTACCGGACACAGCATCCCAAAGCATGACAGACCCATCAGTGCCGCCGGTCGCGAAGGTCTTTCCGTCGCGTGTCGATGTTATGTATGTGGTGCCGTTCTTGTGGTTTAGGTCGCGAACGAGCTTGCCTGAGTCTGCGTCCCAGACCTTTGCACTGTCGGTCGACGATGTCGCCAGAACACTTCTACCATCGGGACTAAAGGTGACCGAGATCATCTGATTGCCTTTTGCTTCTTCAAAGGTCCGAAGCTCTGCTCGAGTCGCGGTGTCCCACAATTTGACCTTGTTGTCGTTTCCGACGCTCGCCAATCGCTTACCGTCGGGGCTAAAGGCAACGGCGTTTGCCGATTGACCGTGAGCTTGCCAGACGGCTATCTCAGTTGCCGTTGCGACATCCCACAAACGGATCTTCCCAAGCCAAGCCGCGGTCGCAGCCGTCTTACCGTCAGGGCTGATCGCAAAACCATAAGCACTGCCATCGTGGAGCCATATTTTGTGTTTCGCGTCGGCCGCAGAAAATCTCCACGTCTTAACGCTCGTATCGCCGGAAGCTGTGTAGATGGTCGTTCCGTCGGGGCCAATGGTAATTGCATTGACGCTTTTTGTGTGGCCATGGAGCGTTGCGAGTTCAGCACCTGAGAGCACGTCCCAAACTTTCAAGCTCTGATCCGTCGAAGCGGACACAATATTCTTACTGTCAGGCGTGAACGCAACGCCATTTACCCATTTCGCGTGGCCGGTGCCGGCTCCGCCCAGCTTGCGTGCCAATTTGCCGGTCGCCGGATCCCAGATCCTGATGGCATTGTCCTTTCCGCCTGCCGCTAGCCATTTGCCGTCTGGGCTGAACGCGATAGCTTGGCCTGCCTTATAAACCTCATCGCCTTCGGTTTGCATAACCATGGGCTCGCCCCATTTTGTCGTCTCCCAAACGGCGGCGATCTTGTCGACTTCCCATGAGGCTACGGCAAGCTGTTTGCCGTCCGGGCTGAATGCTATAGCGACAAGGGGCTTGATGCCGTATTCGAGCTGTTTTACCGACGCTCCTGTTCCCGCGTCCCAAACCTCGACGATTCCCCAAACGCCGCGTGCCTGCGAAACATTCCACGAACACGACGCAAGGAGCTTTCCGTCGGGACTAAATGTCGCGGCGGTTATGCCCTTTCCCTGTCCTTGAAAGCGCCGGACCTCGCTTTTTGTCGCGATGTCCCAAACGATGATCAAATGCCGAGAAAATGCGGCTGCCAACAATTTATTATCGGGACTAAATGCGACCGATTGCGGCGAAAGCTTTGGATCGGTAAACGAGAAGACCTCGACGCCTGTTGCCGCGTCGCTGACCTTTACGATGCGGTCCGACGACGCAGTCACAAGTAGTTTGCCATCCGAACTAACTTTGATCGCGTTAACGGCGCCTTCGTGAATGATCTGCGATCGGCGGTGTTGTCTCGTTTGGACATCGAGATAATGCCATTCCCAACCGCGATACCTGGCCGGCGTTGATTCGATCCAACGACGAGCCTCGCCGGTTTCATTCAGACGAATGGCACTTGAGGCTGCCGCAATGTGAGCAAGATAGGAGCGATACTCGACGTCGCTTTGTGCAATTGTCTCCACCGTTAATGCTGACAGTGTGAGCAAAAGGATCGCAGTAATTAGAAATGTCGTATTCATACTCAGCGCTTATTTGTGACAACGTCCGTGCGACTGTTTCAATAGCTCGACTAGCTCGCCATCAAATCGGCTCACATTTGTCGCAACGACCATATGTGAGATTCGCGGCATCGGTCCCGTAAGTTTTGCCTTCTCTACTTTCTCATCGAAGGGTCTGTCGCCGAGGTCGAGTCCGATACGAAGCTCGCCCTTTTTTATATTCACTGCAGCGAATTCGCGATTCTCGAGAACCGAAACATAAGTCTTTTTTGGCAGCATCGTCGCGTTTGGAAAATTCTTCGAAATGAACGCGACGAACTCATCGTAAAGGGGTCGCATATCTTCATTCTTGCCAAACTGAGCGTCGAGCAAACCGTCCGTACTCTGATAGACAGGCTTACCGCCGTTTGCGTGAATGCCGGCAAGCATTGAGGCTTGCATGTGATTGAAGTTGTGTACGCTCTTCAACCACTCAATGACTTCGTTACGCTTTTTGCTGCTAAAACCGTCAACAATACTCACCCAATCCGCAAGGCTCTTGCCGGTCGAGCTCTGTAGCCCGTCCATAAACTCCTTCTCAAATTCACCTGATGTTTTCTGTGCCATAGTTCCTCCATTTCAGTTAGATACTACAAGACAATTTCCAAGCCGTATTGGAAAAAATTTACCTAACCGACGGGAATGTAATTCTGGTAATTCAAATGGATCTTCGAATACTGCTCAGGCGTAAATCCCGCGAAGTGCTTGAAATCATTGATGAAATGCGATTGGTCGTAGAATCCGCATTCCAATGCGATGCTGCCCCAATCGTGTTCGTCGTTGTCATCGATAGTCGCGATCGCTTTCTGAAATCGCATTATTTTCAAATACGCTTTCGGCGTCACCCCGACCGAACGGCGAAACATCTCAATAAAATGTTTCTGCGAATAGCCGATCTGATCGTTCATTCGGGCAATGTTCACGGCATCTGGCCGCTCGGTCATTTCACCGATAGCGAATGAAATGCATGGATCTAACTTCATCTGCGAACGAAACTCGATCATCAGGAACTGCTCGACGATCTGAAATCGTCGGTCGATATCGTTTGACTCCAGGAGTCGCTCACGCAAAAGCCCGAGTACGCCGCCCCAGATCAAGTCGGCATCGACAACGCTATCGACGATCTCATTCATCGGAAACGGAAAGAATGACGATGCCATCCCCTTTTTGAACGAGATGACCATCATCTCTGATTTCTTGCCGGCAGGAATTGTGATCGGCTCGGTTCGCAGCCCTGAAGCCCAAACGTGATTGCAGGCTTGGATCTCTTTGAGAGTCGCATTGTCGTAAATGTACTGAGGTGTGTCGTGGAAATCGATCAGGATCTCAGTGTCGCCGTTTGGCAGAAACCGATCAAAATTGTGCGTCAAATTCACATCCGAAAAGAAAATGATCGACGAAACGAACTGGTCGAGCGGAGCAGCCGGAATGTGAAACCGATAGATCATTCTTCAGACCTTAGTACCGAAACTTTAGTACTATTTGATCTTCTCGACAAGCGATGCACCGAGGCTGTGAAGAACCGATCTCGTTTTCTCGTCCGTCATTTCAGTACTGTCGCCGTCAAACTTCTGCCCGACAAATGGAACAGCGATCTCCATTGACAGCACGTGGACGCCCATTGTCGCAAAGACGGCCCGCAAATGCGGCAGCATTCTGACGCCGCCAAATTGCCCCGGAGCTGCCGAGATAATTGCTACGGTCTTGCCCTTGACTGGCTCGTACATCTTGTATCTTTCATTCGCCCTCGATGTCCAATCGATCGCATTCTTGAGGCCGCCCGGGATCGATCCGTTGTATTCCGGCGAAGCTATCAAAAAACCGTCATGCTCAGCCATGAGCTCCTGAAGCCGAAGTGCATTCGCATCGAACTCGCCATTCTCAATGCCATCAGCACAAAATATCGGCATCGGATAATCGCGAAGATCAATAGTTGTTACCTCGGCACCAGCGGCACGGGCACCTTCGGCGGCAACGGCAAGAACACGTTTATTATATGAATGTTCGCGGTAGCTGCCCGCGAAAGTTAGTATTTTTGGCATATTATTAGCAAAGGTCATCTCTCTCAATTCCGGTGATCTTATCAACGCGTCCGGCGTGGCGGCCGCCTTCGAAATCGGCAGCGAACCAGGCTTTTACGATATCCGGGATCGTGCCTTCGGGCGATGTTCGGTAGCCGATGGCTAGTACGTTCGCGTTGTTATGCTGGCGTGCAAGGCTTGCAGTTTCGGCATTCCAAGCGACTGCGGCTCTAATTCCTTTTACCTTGTTCGCCGATATTGCCATCCCGGTTCCCGAACCGCAGACCAGGATGCCTTGGTCAAATTCGCCGCGTGCGACGGATTCAGCAACCTTTCGGGCGTAATCTGGATAATCGACCGAATCAGGCGAATTCGTGCCCATGTCTGTGTATTCAACGCCTATCTCATCAAGCACCGTCTTGATCAGTTCTTTGCCCTCAAACCCGGCGTGGTCGGCTCCAATTGCTATTTTCATAGTTCAAGTTTATCGCACTTGCAAATTTTTTGTATGGACAACGAAAAAAGTGTGCAAGTTCTCAAACCTCATACGTTCTGTCAGAAATCTCCGTTTTCACGGGGCAGGAGGCACGATCAATGAGAAAACACGCACTTTTGGCGACCTTTGCGGTGCTTTTGTTCGCATTTACGGCGACGGCCGCTTCGCTCGACGAACTAACATCTTCAGCAATTTCTGAGGATAAAGTTCTCGCAACGGCATCCGTCGCTGAGCTACGAGCAATGGGAACCGTCGGTCTAGACGCTTTGTTCGTCAAATATGCGGGCGAGATCGAGCGTTACAAAACTACAGCGAATGCCGATGCCGAATGGCTCAAGATCGCAGCCGCTCTCGACGCCGTTGCGATGCAAAAGGATGCCTATGCCTCGCAGCTATATTGGTACACCGACTTTAACGAAGCAAAACGTGCGGCCGACAAAAGGAATCGTCCTATCTTATCGCTTCGCCTGCTCGGCAACCTGAACGAAGAATTCTCGTGTGCCAACAGCCGCCTATTCCGATCAGTTCTGTACCCGAACGCCGCCATTTCGAAGTACCTTCGCGAGAACTACATCTTGCACTGGCAATCGGTACGCCCGGCACCGCGGATCACGATCGATTTTGGCGATGGCCGTAAGATCGAACGCACCATCACGGGCAACTCGATCCACTATATTTTGAGCGAGGACGGAACGATAATTGACGCATTGCCTGGGCTTTACAGTCCGGCCGGTTTCCTGACCTATCTTACGGAAGGCCGCAGGGTGGCGGATCTCGCCGGTCAGTTGCTGCCCGAACGTCGTGCCCGAGCATTCATGAAATATCGCCAACTAAGTTTCAACCAGATCAAGGGAAAACGTGACAAGATCGTCGCCGCATCAGGCGTCAAGCTCACTGAGCCCGCCGTTACATTTGGTGGCAGTTTGGCTGCTCCATCGGCAATGACAGCGGCTCCGATCGCAATGGCGAAGATGGTCGTGGTTGACGAATATTCGATGCTTCGTGTGTATGACGATTTTGCGAAATTTGAGGCCTCGGTCGGGTTTGACGATTGGCTTAAACTCTCGGGCTACTATTCACCGATCCGAAAACTCGATGACAACAGTATTTCGTTCATTCGCCGTCAAAATGCGAAAACGGGCCTTTCGGAACAAGATTTCAGCGCTTTGTTTGCAAAGCTGGATAATTTCATCGCGCTCGATACAACGCGGAACGATTTTCTCTATCACACGAAGCTCTACCAAATGTTGAATGAGAATCGCGGCATTGAGAGCCTGGACGCATTTAACGAACGCGTTTATGCCGAAATATTCAAAACGCCCGGCACCGACAAATGGCTCGGCCTCTACGCGAGCGACGTTTACACAGCACTTGATGGTAATGGCGTAATTAAATAGCGAACAGGATTAGTTCAACGATCAAACGCGGATGTTCTAGAGCATCCGCGTTTTTTCTTTGCAAAAACTTTGGATAGCCGAGCCAAACGGCATATACTTTAATGACGATTTGTTGATGTTGAGGCTCGGACCCACAATATCTCTCCTTTTTCTATGCTTCGTGTTTTTCGCGGGCACATCGACTGCGCAGGAATTTCTACCTGAGCTTGTGAAACGCATCAAACCGTCGGCCGTCGCGATCGAGACCTTTGACGCGAAAGGCGCAACGCTGTCGCGCGGAAGCGGTTTTTTTGTTGCATCAGACAGGATAATTACAAACCGCCACGTGATCGAGAAAGCGACTCGTGTTGAGGCTCATCTACTCGACGGACGTAAGGTTGTTGCAAAGGGCGTGCTTGCGATCGATGGAGAGGGCGACTTAGCACTGATCCAGGTAGATGTTCCGAGGCCATTCATCTCACCGCTCCCAATAGTTCGTGCCGTCCCGCAAGAGGGCGAATCGATAGTTGTGATCGGCAATCCTTTCGGTCTAGAAGGCTCGGTATCGAACGGCATCGTCTCTGCCGTTCGAGAGATCTCCGGCTACGGTAAGATCATCCAGATAACCGCATCGATTTCGCCGGGCTCGTCCGGCTCGCCGGTCGTGAATATGGCGGGCCAAGTGATCGGAATCGCGACCTTGCAAGCAGCCGAAGGACAAAATCTGAACTTCGCGGTGCCGAGCGAACGAATTTCCCAGCTTCGCGTGAGTGAGCTGCAGACCTTTTCGACGATCAATACTGAGGCTCAAAAGAACAAGCGTTCGGGAGCCGAGAGGCTTTACTCACAAGGTCTAGCTCAGCTTTCTCGCGATGATTATCAGCGAGCATTGCCGTTCTTTGAGCGAGCCGTTGAGGCTGATCCGAATTACGCTGAGGCTTGGTATCAGGCCGGCTATTGTTTTGGTGCACTTGGTCGCCACACCGAAGCATTGCGTGCATCGAGACAGGCTGCGAAGCTACGTCCGGATTGGTCTGCGACCTACATCAACATCGGGGTTTCGAGCTATGCTTTGGGTTCGTACAAAGATGCCGTTGATGCGTATCGGCAAGCTCTTCGTATCGAAGAGAATGATGCAGAAACACGATATTTGCTTGGCACTGCTTTAGGAAAGCTTGGCCGAACCGATGAAGAAATTCTCGAATATCGGCGAACGCTAACCCTCAAACCTGACCATTCGCAGGCTATCGAAAAGCTCGGCCTGGCTCTGTTCAAAATGAAACGCTACTCGGACGCAGCAACGATGTTCGAGCAGCTCCGCTCATACAAACCCGACGCTCGAACCTACAATTATCTCGGTGAATCTTTGCTCGAAACTAACCGAATCGACGAAGCCCTCGACGCTCTTAACACCGCTCTCGGCTACGACAGCGAATTCGCCAAAGCGCGTTTCAACCTTGGCCGCGCCTACCTAAAGCAAAACAACCGTGACTTTGCCGTGATGCAATACGAGATCCTAAAAAACGCCCGTTCTGAATGGGCAGATCGGTTGTATGTTTTGTTGAATCCTTAGGCCTTTCTATTTATCAAACTCGCCGTAAATCCTGCTCCAAATCCGTTGTCGATGTTCACCACTGTTACGTTTGACGAACACGAATTGAGCATGCCGAGCAACGCCGCGACGCCGCCGAATGCGGCACCGTAGCCAATGCTGGTCGGGACGCCAATGACAGGGACGCTGACCAAGCCGCCGACGACGGAAGGCAATGCGCCCTCCATTCCAGCGACGACGATGACGGCAGTTGCGTTTTGCAAGGTCTCGCGTTGAGACAAAATGCGGTGAACACCGGCGACGCCTGCGTCCCAGATGCGGACGACACGATTGCCCATTGCTTCGGCTGTCAATGCTGCTTCTTCGGCGACCGGAATGTCGCTCGTGCCTGCAGTTGCGATCGCTATATCGCCGCGGCCGCGGTCGGTTTTGTCACGCATCAGGCGGATCAATCTAGCAGATTCATGCCATTCGGCGTCGGAAGTG
Organism: Blastocatellia bacterium; assembly: GCA_016789145.1. Lineage (GTDB taxonomy): Bacteria > Acidobacteriota > Blastocatellia > Pyrinomonadales > Pyrinomonadaceae > OLB17. The sequence continues at coordinate 8,258 of JAEUQI010000097.1, forward strand.
ATGTTTCGAATATCCCCAAAAACATCGGCGTTAGTGCGCGTGATAAGTACATTTGGCGAACGCTCGATCAGGCGTTCATAGATCTCGACGATCTGCTGCCGAGTTTTGCCAAAACCGAAGATGACCTCGGGAAATCCTTGCCGCTCCGATCGCGCATGATCGACCTTTGTATGGCCGATGTCTTCGTATGAGAGTGCTTTGATCTGCTCGACGGTTGAATCCGCCGATAAGGTTCCGGACGAAAACGCTTCAAGTATGGCTTTGATATCGTTGTTGTTCACTGGATTAAGCATCAACGAAACGCGAGCGACAATCAAGCGCGTTGCCGTTTTCGGTTTCAAGCCATAAACTAACTCAAATGGACATAACGGTCGGTATTACAGGCGCTTCGGGCACGATCTATGCAAAACGAGTGCTGCAATTACTCGCGGCAAGCGGGGTGGTCGAGACGATAAATCTTATTGTCTCGCCAACCGCCGAGGTCGTCGCCCAAGTCGAAACCGGAGCCAATATCCGGAATGCAGACGCCACCAAGATCAATGATTGGCTGGGCCTAGACGCCTCATCAAAGCTGATCCGTTACTGGCGTCTCGACAATTTCGCCGCTCGGCCGTCGTCAGGTTCGTACAAGCAAGCCGGAATGATCGTCGTTCCCTGCTCAATGGGAACGCTTGGAGCGATCGCGTCAGGAGCAGGAACGAACCTCATTCATCGTGCCGCAGACGTCTGTCTGAAGGAACGTCGAAAGCTGGTTCTCGTGCCGCGAGAGACGCCGTACAGCACGATACATCTCGAAAACATGCTGCGTCTATCGAACGCCGGGGCTCACATTTTGCCCGCAAGCCCTGGCTTTTATCACAAACCGAAAAGCATCGATGATCTGGTCGAACATCTCTGTTTTCGCATTCTCGACCAATTCGACATTCCGCATCCAACGCACACGCAATGGACCGGGACAGAGGTGTCCGAACCGTCTACCTAAGCCGGCGGCAGGCAAATGCCCCTATGAATACTGTCGAAAGATTCTCAGATCGCGTAGCAAATTACGTCAAGTATCGTCCGGACTATCCGCGCGAGATCGTTGGGTATTTGAAAGACGCCGGCGTAATGAACGACGATTCGCTGATCGCCGATATTGGCAGCGGGCCTGGCATTTCTTGCCGGATGTTTCTCGAGAACGGAAACCGCGTTTTCGGCGTCGAGCCGAATGAAGCGATGCGGAACGCCGCCGTCGATCATCTTTGCGAATTCCCTAACTTCACGTCCATTAACGGCACGTCTGAAGCGACAACTCTTGATGATAGTTCGATAGACCTTGTCGTCGCAGCTCAAGCATTTCATTGGTTTGACGCCGACAAAGCTCGCACTGAATTTCGGCGTATTCTGAAGCCGAATGGTCAGGTCGTTCTCATATGGAACGAACGTAGGCTCGATGCTGATGAGTTTCACCGTGAGTACGAGGCATTGTTGCTCACGTATGCAAACGACTACGGTTCGGTGAGGCATGAGAACATTGCCGCGACCGAATTACGAGCTTTCTTTCAAAAGGACTTCGCGGCTAGGTCGTTTGCAAATCAGCAAGTTTTTGATCTCGATGGCTTGAAAGGCCGTATGCTCTCATCGTCGTATATGCCAAATGTAGATTCGCCAAGGTATGGAGAGATGACCGACGAACTCTCTGCCTTGTTTGCCAAACACGAGCGAAACGGTAGAATATCTGTTTTGTACGAGACGAATGTTTATCATTCGCAACTTTAGTTTTTATGACAGCCAAGGCAGAGGAAACTCCCGAAATTCGCACCATCACCGTCGCCCATTCACCTGATTCGGACGACGCATTCATGTTCTACGGGCTCGCGACCAACAAGCTCGAAACCGAAGGTTTAAAGTTTGAGCATACGCTCAAGGACATCCAATCGCTGAACGAGGACGCGAAGAATGGCTTGTTTGACGTGACCGCGATCTCATTTCACGCATACGCTTACGTTTCTGACAAGTACGCTCTGCTTCCGCACGGTGCCAGCATCGGTGACAAATATGGGCCGATCGTCGTTACAAAGGAACCGCGTGAGGCCTCCGAAATTCCGACGATGAAGATAGCCGTTCCGGGCGAGATGACAAGCGCGTATCTTGCTCTTCGGTTGTATAACCGTGATTTCGAACACGTCGTGGTGCCGTTCGACGAGATCATCGATTACGTCAAAGCCGGCAAGGCAGACGCCGGATTGCTCATTCACGAAGGCCAACTGTTCTACAATCAACTCGGCCTGCACAAGGTGCTCGATCTCGGCGAATGGTGGTTTGAAAAAACAGGACTGCCGCTACCGATGGGCGGCAACGTCATCCGCCGCGACCTCGGCAAAGACTTGATGGAGCAGGTATCGAAGCACCTTCACCGCTCGATCGAATACTCGATGGAGAACCGCGAAGATGCTCTCGCATACGCGATGCAATTCGCCCGCGATATGGAACCCGCACTCGCCGATCGTTTCGTAGCAATGTGGGTCAACGACCTCACGCTCGACTACGGCGAGCGAGGCCGCGAAGGCGTCAGACGCCTCCTTGACGAAGGCCACAAAGCCGGTATCATCCCGCACAAGGTCAAGATCGATTTTGTAGATTAAGTCAGTAGGACGGGCTACCAAGCCTTTCCATCTTGAAGTACCGCGACCTTAGCTGTAACCAACCCTGGCAATACATACGCGCGAGACTGGCTCGCCGCCAGTCGTGCTATCAGATGAGACACGAATGAGAGACCTTCTCGTTCGTGTCTTTCTTTATTGGAAATGTTTCCGCGTTCATTGCAAGAAAATTCACGAGACAAATTCGGCCGAAAATAGTGTCTCAGTTTGGTGCTAAGAACTGTGATATGTGCCACACCCTAAACAGTTTGTCTCTGTAACTCGAAACCTTCTTGCGGAATATTTTTTGTCACACTTTTCCGATAGTTCTCGCCTATATCCTTGAAAACCAAAAATCCGAAACATTTTGGATAGATAAAGCTTGGAGGATAGGAAAAGACTATGCAACGTATTATTTGCCGCTACATTTTTACTTTCGCATTGCTGTTTGCTGCGGTCGGCGCGGCATCGGCTGCAACGTTTACGGTCACAAACACGAATGACAGTGGGGTCGGAAGTTTGAGACAAGCCGTACTAGATTCGAACACAGCGACGACGCCGGATACGATCGTATTCGACGCGTCGTTCAATGTGCCTCGGACGATCACTCTTCTTTCGGCTATCACCATCAATCCGACCAATGCCGATGCTACAACGATCACTGGTCCCGGAGCTAACCTTTTGACGATCAGCGGCAATAATGCGGTCGGGATATTCAATGTAAGTGCCGGAGATTCCGCCGCCTTTAGCGGAATGACTCTCATCGCCGGCAACGTCGCCTCGGGCAGCGGAGCGGCGATTAACAGTCAAGGCTCAATCTCGGTCACCGCAGTTACCTTCTCGCAAAACGCGGATCCGGCCATCGATGTCAACGGAAGTGCAACAACCTCAACGATCACAAACTGTAACTTTACCCAAAACCCCGGTGGTGGTTTGGTGATCGATGCCGGTACGGTAACCGTTGCAAATTCGACCTTTACCCAAAATGCCGCTGGAGCAATAAACAGCGGCGGGACACTGACGGTTCAGAACTCCATATTCGATTCGAACACTAATTCACAAGGTGGTGCAATTTCTAACACTGGTTTGCTGACTGTGACCGACTCAACTTTCAATGGAAATACAGCAACGAGCGGTAGTGCGACGGGCCTTGGCGGAGGGGCGATCTACAGTTTTAGCGGGATCACGCCGTTAGCTGTCGCGATCAGCAATTCTAGTTTTACTGCTAACAGCGAGACTGGCGGCAGCGGCGGTGGCGGTGCGATCAGAAACCGCAGTGGAATAATGAACATTTCCGGCTCATCCTTTACAAACAATTCGGCTGTTCAAGGTGGCGGGGCAGTGAACAATGGTGGCGTGATGAACCTCACCACTTCGACAATTACCGGAAGTAGGTCGACCGGTTTGAATGCGGCGGCATCAGGTCAGGGAGAGGGAGGCGGACTCAAAAACACCTTTGAATTAACACTCACAAATTCGTCTTTAACGGGAAATGGTGCGGCGAACTCCGGCGGCGGATTATCTTCCCAAGGCTCGGGTTTACTCAATAT
>JAEUQI010000098.1 GCA_016789145.1 Blastocatellia bacterium
TTAGGTGTGGAACATTTCGACGTTTGATATCGCAGTAAATCACTGTGAAAAGCCGACTTATAGCATTTCGTTATGATCTTGCGTTCCATAACGTTCCAACCCCTTGTGGAACGGTTAAGTATCTGCAATCACACGACTTACGGCCTCGTTCCACCGATTGCGAAAAAATTGTAAGACAATGTCTTACAGCGTCGCACCAATGAAACATAGTAGCATGGAAAGAATGGGAATGCAATGGTTTTTTCATCGGAGCTCGGACACTCCTGTCCGAATGAGTGCCGCTTCGGCACGAAGCCCTCTTTTGTGGCTACGCCACCAAAGAGGAAGATAAATGGTGTAGCAACGTGACGGTCGGGCACAGCCGCGACCGCACTGCGTTTATGGCATAGCCAAGACAAGTCACAAGCCCGCAAGTAGTCTTCGGAGTAAGGGCGTTACATCTAACTAAAGACACGCGGTGGCTGCCGATAAGCGATTAAGGCAGCCGCCGATTCTCCTATTTTCCTTGTAACGCCCTTACTCCATTCCTCCGTGCGGGCTTGTGCCGTTTTTGCTAACATACTCGTATGCAAAGAATTAGATCGTTGTTCGCTTCTCTATTGATCGTTGCGTTCATTCTGCCGTTAGGGATGCTTGCGGCTCCAGTCACGGATGTTCGGGCGAAGAATGGCATGGTCGCTTCGCAGCACGAGTTGGCTTCGGAGATCGGGGTGGACATTATGCGGAAAGGTGGGAATGCTGTGGATGCGGCGATCGCTGTTGGGCTGGCGTTGGCGGTGGTTTATCCGGAAGCGGGGAACATCGGCGGCGGTGGTTTTATGCTTGTTCGCACGAAAGCGGGCGAGTTTCACGCAATTGACTATCGCGAAATGGCTCCGGGAGCCGCTACTCGCGATATGTTCGTTGATAAAGACGGCAAGCTGATCGTCGGCGAGGGAAGTTCGACCGTTGGCTATCGCGCGTCGGGCGTTCCGGGGACGCTGGCGGGCTTTGAACTGGCGTTTAAGAAGTACGGAAGCAAAAAAGTGACCTGGCAACAGATCGTCGAGCCCGCTCGTTTGCTGGCGCAGAACGGCTACATTCTCTCGAAACGCCTTGCGGATCTTTTTATCGGCTACAGAGACACGCTCGAACGCTATCCTGAGTCAAAACGCATATTCTTACGCGACGGAAACTACTTTAAAGAGGGCGATCGGCTCGTTCAACCGGAACTTGCGCGTGTTCTAGGGCGTGTCGGACGGCTCGGTGCCGCAGATTTCTATCGCGGCGAGACCGCAAAGCTCATCGCCGCCGATATGAAAGCCAACGGCGGCCTAATCACGCTCGAAGATCTCAAAAACTACGTCGCCAAAGAGCGAAAACCGCTCAGAGGAAGTTATCGAGGGCATGATATTGTGACGATGCCGCCGCCTTCGTCGGGCGGTTTGGTCATGTTTCAGACACTGAACATCCTCGAAGCCTACGATATGCCCAAGATGGCACAGAATTCGGCCGTAAGATACCATCTGCTGATCGAAGCTTCGCGAAGAGCGTTTGCCGACCGAGCAGAATACGCCGCCGATCCTGATTTTGCGGACGTTCCGGCGGAACAATTGATCTCGAAAAGCTACGCGAACACTCGCCGAGCGACGATAGACACGAAGAAAGCTTCGTCGAGCCTCGACATCAAGTTTGGCGACGTGACCAAACGCGAACCGATGGAGACCACGCATTACACAGTCGCCGACAAAGACGGAAATGTCGTCTCGAACACCTACACGATCAACGATCTGTACGGTTCGCGTGTGACGATCAAAGGCACGGGAATCCTAATGAACGACGAAATGGACGACCTCGCCGCACGTCCGGGCAAACCGAATCTGTTTGGCCTCGTCCAAGGCGAACGCAACAAGGTCGAACCACGCAAGAGACCGTTGAGTTCCATGACACCGACTATCGTCATGCGAAAAGACGGCAGCTTTTGGTTTGCTTTGGGAGCAAGAGGCGGCCCGAGGATCATTTCCGCCGTAATGCAGTCCGTGATGAACGTGATCGATCACAACATGGACATTATTGACGCCATCAATGCTCCACGAGTGCATCATCAATGGCTGCCGGACTCGTTCATTGCCGAATCGAGTGGCATCTCGCCCGATACGACGAACATTCTAGTTTCAATGGGCCACAAACTAGGCAGCACCGGCCACGTCGCAACCGCAACCGGCATCATGCGAGACGAAAATGGCTACTGGATCGGCGCGATAGATAAGCGAAGCGACGGCGTGGCTGTGGGGTACTAAGGCACAAGCCCGCACGGAGTCTTCGAAGTAAGGGCGTTACACTTACTCAGGAGAATCGGCGAAAGCCGTATATTGGGTCGGCAACCGCCGTTTAGGTTCAGTTAGATCTACCGCCCTTGCTTCGAAGACTACGTGCGTACGTTTGCCATTCGGAGGCACACGCACAAAAGTTAGCCTCGACGTTACGCTTCCCAACAAGAACCACGTATGTACGACAAGAACGAGTTCGACGATAACGAATTTCCGATCGCGTACTTCATCACGTTTCGAACGTACGGGACATGGTTACACGGTGACCAACGCACCTCGATCAGAAGAAACCGTAGATCGAAAACAGAAAATAAGGTGATCGAGCCAAACGTCCCTTTCGAAGACTCCATGCGTGACGAAATGGTAGAAGATTCGCTTTTTCTTGATCGCAGGCAACGAAAAGAAGTCGAGACTGCTATTAAGGAGCTTTGCAAAGCGAGGGGATACACACTTTACGCGATAAATGTTCGAAGTAATCATGTACACGTAGTTGTTGGAGTAGCGGGAAAACCTGAAAGGGTCGCTGATGCATTTAAGGCATTTGCCACTCGGCGATTGCGTGAACTGAATCTTGTTGCGTCCGACAGAAAACTTTGGTCTAGAGGCAGAAGTCGAAAGTATCTTTGGAAGCCTAACCAAGTTAGTGCGGCTATTGACTATGTGCTGTATTGTCAGAGCGATATGCCGTTTGAACTTGATGATTAGAGACGAGGAGCAAGCCCGCACGATAGTAAGGGCGTTACGAGGAAGTCAAGGCAATCGGCGGCTTCCGTGCGATGTGTGTCGGCAGCCGCCGTTCTTTCGATGTTGGATGTAACGCCCTTACTCCGAAGACTGCGTGCGGGCTTGTGCCGTGTAACGCCCTTACCCCGAAGACTACGTGCGGGCTTGTGCCGTGCGGGCACTATTCTTTTTCTTGGTTTGAGAGCAGGCGTGTGGTGCTTTCGGTTACGGATGATGGTTCTAGGTCGGTGGTGTCTCGCCAGTCGCCGCGTTGTGGAGCCATGAAATCTTGAGCAGGAGCCATGCGTGATTCGGGCAAAGCGGCGGCATTCTGTTTGGCGATCATTTGTTGGACCAGCGCCGCACCTTTTTGCTCCAGCGTCGCCCCGCCGGGCTCGCCGGATTCGAACATTAGTGCATAGACCATTCTCAGAAGTCCGCCCATAAATAACGCGATCGCGCTGATCGCCACTGCAAACGGCTGAGCACCAATCGCGACCGTAAGGATCGACACTATCGGCACGACGAGGAACGTCAGAAGGAAAATGAAGAGGCCTTGCTTCAAACCTCTTTTACGTGGAGAAATCGCGTTAGTGTGTGTGGTCGCAAGAGCAGTCGGCGAAACGCCGCCGTTAGCTATCAACTCAGCTGTTCCAGTCAACAAAAAGCCGCAGCGATTGCAATAAATGGTTGCGTCGGACACGCGTTCGTTTCCACAATTAGGGCAAAACATTTATGAGCGGTCCTCCTGTTTTTCGAGCAGCCTCGTGGTGCTTTCGGTCACGCTACCGGGCATTAGGTCGTTGGTGTCGCGCCAATTGCCGGTTCTAGGAGCAGCATATACATCAGTCGGAATAGACTGTGCAGCCGGCAGAATAGGGGTGACGCCGCCGCGAAGCTCCGGCGGCATATGCACCGCAGGATCGAACACGACCGGCGGCTTAGAACTAGGCAACGCGACCAACGACCCGATGATTATCATCATCGCGCCGAACACACCTGTTATCGCGACAATGCCGATCATTTCGTCAGGAGCATTCACGATGCCGAGAAATGCCGTGCAAAACATTGTGAGAAAGATGAACCAAAGCGAGCCGAACATCACGCCGTTCTTCTTGGAGAACCATGGCTTTTTGAAGTTCATTTGCTGCAATTGAGCAAGCTGCGGAAGCGTTCCGCCGTGTTTCACAACCTCAGCGATAGTGCCGAGCGGAATGCCGCAACGCGAACAAAATTTAGTTTCACTTGATACCTGCTGCTGTCCGCAGCTTGGGCAGAACATTATTGGTTTCGGCTCCTAAAAGGTTGAGTCAATGGCTCGTTTGAACAAACGAATTCTTACACGAAAAAGTTCGTGATGCAATGTAATTATCTTCGGAACGATTGTGTTGGCTCAAGAATGTCGAGGATCGCCGCCGCTCGTCCCTGATAATGTTCCGCGCGGGAAACGGTGTCGAGCAGTATCTCGAAGATCGTGCGCAATTGCTCGGGCGAAGGCATCTCGCGCGATAACTCTGCGTCTGATGTGAGAAACGACATTCCTTCGAGCCGCGTTTGATTAACTTCGTCGAGATACTGCGTGATCAATTCCGGCGACGAAAGCTTCTCGGGCAATGTCCATTCGAAGGGATCGTCCCACAAACGCCGCGTGATCCCAAGAAATGTCTGCTCGACGGCGGCGGCGCTTCTTAAGATAGACTCACCGACCGAAGCGACTGCGTAGAGTCGTTCTGTTGCCGATGGCCTTTCGTACAAACGCGATGGTTCGACCCGTCGCAAGAGTTCACGCGACCGCGCGTCGATCGCGTCGAGGCTTGAGTTGAATGCTGCGAGCATTTCGTTCATCGCGAAAGCAGAATGATAGCATTCGCGAGAGATTGCGGCGAACGCCGATATCTGCGATTCTGTTCTCGATCACATTAATATCCATACGACCGAGGCTGTGATGAACGACGGCGGACGAGTTTTTATTTCGAGCAAACGCGAAGACGTGTGGCATCGTCTTGTGGGCGACGCTTATGAACGCTGGTCGTTCAACGCGATCTCAGACGACGGCCGCGAAGTGGTCTGTATCTCATTCTACGATCACTGCCCGTTGTCGCCACGATATTATTCAAATGATCTCAGACGCGTGCCGGTCGTCGAGTTTCTATATTCTGTCGGCGGAAAGGCAGTGGCGAGTGCCTTTCGCGAGTACTCGCAGGCGGCATTTAGCGAGAAGCAAAACGGCTACGGCATAGGCCCGAATAACTTTCGGTCGAGCTCGGCTGACTACGGAACGGGGCAGTTGATAAGCATTGATCTGCCGATTTCAGGCGGTGAGAATGTCACTGCCGAACTTGAATGGCTCACGGTCGAGGAAGAAAAGTTTATCCGCGATGGCGACGTCGGCGACGTGGCCAATGTTGTCACGCCTCGTGCGGACGTTAGTGGCCGGTTGATCGTGACCGGGAAACGGGAAAACACCTTTCATTTCCGCGGTACCGGCTGTCATTCGCATGACATTATTCGTGGAAGCGTAATGGACGAGCGCTCGCAGTTTAGCGGCTGCGCCCATTTTTCCGATACGACTTTGCTATTTATGTTCGGTCGTGACACGTCTTTGCTTTTGATCACAAGCGACGGAGCTCGGGAGCTTTCGCTACAGGTTGAAAAGGTCTCATGGCAAAGAAATCGATATGGAATGAAGCACCCACGCGAGGTTCGTTTTACTGCGGATGACGGCACTTCACTTGTTGTTAGGCCAAGTACGACAATTATGTCCGCTGTCAGCACAATTCGGTCAAGAACAGAGTTCGAGCTAACCGAATCCGGCAAGCAAGCTAAACTCGCTAACGGACTGACATTCTATACATCGCCGCGACGATTGCGGCACAGCGTTTTAAGATTTTTCAGCGGTCTGGGAATTTCGGTCGATGATCAGCGCAGTTTGACCGCAGTCCCATAAGCGAGGACCTCGGTCGCACCTTGTGAGAATTCAGTTGCGTCATAGCGCATTGCGATAACCGCATCGGCTCCGATCTCGTGAGCATGTGAGACCATTCGATTAAAGGCTTCCATTCTGGCTTGTTCGCAAACGTGTGACCATTCTTCGATATTGCCTCCGGCGAGCGATTTGAGCCCACCGACGATCCCGCGGCCAATACCGGTCGCTCGCACAACTATGCCGCGAACGACTCCGTGATATTCAGCGACTTCGCGTCCGTCTATATGGTTTGCTGTGGTAACGATCATCGAAATGGTTGGTAGCGCCTAGGGGAATCGAACCCCTCTTTCAAGAATGAGAATCTTGCGTCCTAACCGATAGACGAAGGCGCCATGCTTTCGAATTGAGAGTATAGAACAACGTATCGTTTCCTGCAACGACGCTAATTTGGGAAATGCCGTTGCCGAGTTCTATAATGTAATCAACGAGCGTCCTGCTCAGCATTTACGGTATGACACATTCATTATTTGATTCGCGACAGAACTTCACGACGGGTGACGGTTCGCAAGGTGTATTTTATTCACTTCCGGCGTTAGAAGCCGCCGGCCTGGGCAAGATATCAAGGCTGCCGATCTCGATCCGTGTGGTACTCGAAAGCGTGCTTCGCAACTTCGACGGTGGACAGAAGGTCGCGGAAGCAAATGTACGCGAACTAGCGGCTTGGGACGCGACAGCGGAACGGACAGCCGAAATACCATTCACAGTTGCTCGAGTTGTTTTACAGGACTTTACCGGTGTGCCTTTGCTGGTCGATCTGGCGGCAATGCGTTCGGCTGTACAGCGAATGGGCAAGGATCCGGCACTGATCGAGCCGCTCGTACCTGTTGACCTCGTCATTGACCATTCAGTACAAGTCGATTACGCAGGTAGCGAGGAAGCGTATCAGCGCAACATGGAGATGGAGTTCAAGCGCAACGATCAGCGATATCGATTTTTGAAGTGGGGAACTCAGGCATTTAACGGTTTCAGCGTCGTGCCGCCTGGGATCGGTATTGTTCACCAAGTTAATCTTGAGTATCTAGCGAAAGGCGTGTTCGAACGTGGTGGCGTTTATTTCCCTGACTCGCTCGTAGGAACGGATTCGCATACGACAATGATCAACGGTCTCGGTATTGTCGGCTGGGGCGTTGGTGGTATTGAGGCAGAGGCAGGCATGCTTGGGCAACCGGTTTACTTCCTTACTCCGGATGTCGTTGGTGTGCATCTGACCGGCGAGTTACCGCAAGGAGCGACCGCTACGGATCTCGTGCTGCGAATTACTGAAATGTTGCGAAAGGCTAACGTCGTTGGTAAATTCGTCGAATTCTTTGGCGAAGGTGCAGCGGCGCTGAACGCGACGGACCGTTCGACGATCGCGAATATGGCTCCGGAATATGGGGCCACGATGGGCTTCTTTGGTGTGGATGAGAACACGCTTGAGTATTTTGCGAACACCGGCCGCGATCAGGCACAGATCGACACGATCCGAAATTATTACAAGGCTCAAGAGATGTTCGGTATACCTCGCGATGGTGAAGTCGATTATTCGACCGTTATCGAGCTAAGCCTAGAAACGATCACGCCCGCCGTTGCTGGGCCGAAGCGTCCGCAGGATCGCATTGAGCTTTCCAGTCTTGACGATCGATTTATCGAGCTATTCTCGAAATCCGTTGCTGACGGCGGTTATGGAAAGGTTGCGGACGATCTGACAAAGCGGTTCTCGGTCACGATGGGCTCGCACCCTTCGAATACGATCGAAGGTGGCGGAGAACAAAGCTCGAAATCGTTACCTGAATCGATACACGAAACGGTTTCGCCGGTAAACACTAATACCGAAACGGAGATCGAAATGGTCAACAACCGTCCGACGCCGGATCGTGTTGATATTTCTGAGGACGATCCACCAGTTGTTACCACAAACATCGGTAATGGTGATGTATTGATCGCAGCGATCACTTCGTGCACGAATACTTCGAATCCGTCGGTTATGATCGCCGCGGGTATCGTTGCAAAGAAAGCAGCGGAACGCGGAATGAAGGTTCCGGCTTATGTTAAGACCTCGCTTGCTCCCGGCTCCCGCGTTGTTACGGAATACCTCGAAAAGGCTGGTTTGCAGCAGTATTTGAATCAGGTTGGTTTCGATCTGGTCGGGTATGGTTGTACGACTTGTATTGGTAATTCCGGACCGCTCGACCCTTCGATCGAGGAAGAAGTTGTCGAAAATGACATAATCGCCGCGTCTGTTCTTTCGGGCAACCGAAATTTCGAGGCTCGGGTACATCAGAATATCAAAGCGAATTTCCTGATGTCGCCGCCCCTGGTTGTTGCGTACGCGTTGGCAGGAACGGTATTGAAGGACGTTGTACTAGATCCGATCGGCCAGGACCGTGACGGAAACGATGTATATCTTCGTGATATTTGGGCTTCGCTCGATGAAGTAAAAGAATATCTCAAGGTCGCATTCGACCCCGAGACCTACAAACGCCTTTATACAAAGTTTGCCGACGACAATCCGCTTTGGAATAGCATCGAGACGAGCGTGGGGCAGATCTACGAATGGGATCGCGAATCAACATATATTCAGGAGCCGCCGTTCTTCGAGAATTTCTCGATGGAAACAGGCCGATTTTCCGATTTTTCGAATGCGCGTGCTCTCGCTATTTTTGGCGATTCCGTAACGACCGACCACATTTCTCCAGCTGGTGCAATTAAGGCTAATTCCCCTGCAGGATTGTATCTACAGGAAAATGGCGTCGCGGCTGAGGATTTCAACTCGTACGGCTCCCGCCGCGGCAATGATCGCGTGATGTTGCGTGGAACTTTCGCTAATGTCCGCATCAAGAACACTATGGTCGCTCCTGTGGAAGGCGGATATACTAAGCATCAACCGGACGGTACAGAGATGTCGATCTACGACGCCGCAATGCAATATGGCATCGAGAAAACGCCGCTGATGATCTTCGCGGGCAAAGAGTACGGAACTGGAAGCTCCCGTGATTGGGCTGCAAAAGGCACTGCTCTGATGGGCGTCAGGGCTGTGGTTGTAGAGTCGTTTGAACGCATTCACAGATCTAATTTGGTTGGCATGGGCGTGCTGCCGTTACAGTTTAAGAATGGAGAAACTGCTCAAACACTTGGACTTACGGGCGACGAAACGTTTTCGTTAACAGGCCTTGAGAGCGGGGAAGTGACGCCTAGAATGGACGTAGAGCTAACGATCAATCGCACAGATGGAACGTCGGATTCGACGACACTGACGTTACGTATCGACACGCCGATCGAGATCGAATACTACAAGAACGGGGGCATCTTGCCCTTTGTACTTCGCCAACTCATCGGACGCACCGATGGCGCAGCGAATTAATTCTGGAATGGCGGCGAGATTGGTCATTTATTCTTAACGGCTCGCCGCCATAATTCTCTTGGCAATCCGCCAAAAAAATAGTACATTTAGTTGTCCCTTCCGATAGTTGTTTTTGTTGCGCCTTCCTTTATGGCTTGGGCGATCTAGTGAGGAGACCATGAAAAAATTAGCTTCCGCATTCCTGTTACTCGCAATTTTTGGCTCGTATACGTCTGTTTTAGCTCAGTCGAAGTCAAGCAAAGGTGTTAAGCCGATTTTAGCATCGAATGCTTTTGTTCTGACAAAGGCATATTCAGACGGTGATTCTGCGTGGTTGACTTGGGATGTCGATCTTAACACGCGAGTTATGGCGTTTGAGATCTCGCGTTTGGGTACCGATGGCTACGAATTACTAACACCAAATCCTATAGCAGCGGCACAGATGGCACGAGGCTATTTTGATCCGAACGGCAAGGTGGGCACGGTATATCGTATTTCGGCTATCCAACTGAATGGAAAACGAGTACATTCGGAGCCATTGAGCTCTGAGTATATCGATACGTTGTCGAGGGTTTCGGGACTTTCGCGTGACGAACTAAGTTTGTCGCCGGAAAATGGTGGGATCTACACTGATCAACGATTGGAGCTCCCTCAGGAACTGCGCGAGATCGCCAAGGCGGCCCGTACAGGTGATCCTGTGATGCAACGAGCACTCGCCGCACAGGTCGGTGTGAAGATCGGCGTTAAGCGTGACGGGATGTATCGTGTAACCCGAGCCCAGTTGGAAGCCGCAGGCTTTAACGTCAACAGCGATCCAACAAAATGGCAGCTATATTTAAACGGTATCGAACGAGCGATCAATGTCGATGCCGGAGGCAATTTCATCGAGTTTTTGGGTCGTGGAATTGATACTCTCGAATCGGATATTGCTCAGTATTATCTCGTCATTGGAGCCACTAACGGCAAACGTATGTACCGCCGTGTGGCTCGTCGGATCAATAGCCCTGTTACAGCAAATAACTACGATCAGTCGTTCAATTTCAAACAACGCACCAGTTATATCTGGGATATCATGAACGGCGAGACCGAGAACTGGTGGGGATCGATCTTCACATCTGCCGGGGTGAACATTCCGTTGAAAGTGACGGGCGTTGACTTTGCGGCCGCGAAAACGACAGTTAATATTTCGTTCCAAGGCTTTTCGACCGGAAGCCACAACGTAACGGTTGAATTGAATGGTAACGCGATCGGGACACTCAGTTGGACGGGCAACGTGCCGCATTCTGCTGAGTTTTTGGTTCCTACGTCGCGGTTGATCGATGGGAACAATACGCTTAGATTGACGTCCCAATCGACATCTGATCTCGTGATGTTCGACAAGATCAAGATCAGGTATCTCCGCAAACATGTTGCCGAAGACAATCGGGTCCAGTTTTATACACTTGGCACTCGCCGAGCGGTCATTTCTGGGTTTACTACCTCAAATGTACGAGTCTTTGATATTACGAACGAATCTGAGATCGCTATTGTTGATGGTCTGAGCGTATCGCCTAATGGTGGTAGTTTTGATGTAGATCTTCCTGCCTACCGAACACGAGTCTATTCTGCTGTCGAAGACTCGGCAATGCTTACGCCTTTCTCGATCAAGGCAAACTTCGCATCTACGCTTGCAACACCATCGCACAACGGAACGTTGACGATCATTTCGCATCCGGATCTGCTGGCCGAGGCCGAGCTATGGGCCAACTATCGCCGTGGCCAAGGCATTCAGGTCGAGGTTGTCGATGTCGAAGATATCTTTGACGAGTTCAGTTTCGGCGTTTCAAACGCAGCAGCTGTCACAGCCTTTCTGAATTTCGCAAAGAACAATTGGCAGACACCGCCGCAATATGTTCTGCTTCTCGGCGACGGATCGTATGACGGCAAGAACTACGCAAATCGCGGCTATCAGAACATGGTCCCGACGAAGATCGTTGATACCGTCTATCTCGAGACCGGAAGTGACGAAGCACTGGCTGATTTCAACGGTGACGGCCTATCTGAGATAGCGATCGGCCGTATTCCGGTTTCGACTCGGGCACAGGCTACGGATCAGCTGGCACGAGTGATGGAATTCGAAGTGCCGGCGCAGCAGAATATCAATCGAGGCGTTCTCTTTGCCTACGACGATCCTAACGGCTTCGACTTTCAATGGATGAGCCAGCAATTGAGAAACCAGTTGCCGGGGACGGTTCCTTCGACGTTCATCGGCCTCTCGGACGCAAATTCCGGTCAAGCATTGAACGTTGCCATGAATCAAGGCAAGTATTTGGTCAACTATTCCGGTCACGGTACTACGGGCCGTTGGACAAATAGCTCAAACTTTTTTGGGTTTAACAATCTCAACGGGACTGCAGGAATTCCTCAGTTGGCAAATCCGAACAATCGCTCGTTGTTTACGATGTTGACGTGCCTAAACGGCTATTTCATGAATCCCTATGCGGATTCGCTCTCTGAGTTGCTCATCAAATACAATAACGGAGGTGCAGCTGTGGTTTGGGCATCGACCGGTCTGACGACACCGGATATCCAACTGATAATGGCTACCCGATTCTTTCAACAACTAGGTGGAACGAATCAACTGAATAGGTTCGGTGATCTTGTGGTCGATTCTAAAACAATGATCCCGGGCGGCACTGATGTACGTCTTTCATGGGCTCTGATCGGAGATCCAATGCTAAAGATAAAGTGATCATATAATCGCTTTTAGACAAAAAGGGCACTCGAAAATTCGAGTGCCCTTTGACTTTATTGGTACTCGCGGCGGGATTCGAACCTGCGACCTCTTCCTTCGGAGGGAAGCACTCTATCCGGCTGAG
>JAEUQI010000099.1 GCA_016789145.1 Blastocatellia bacterium
GCCGCAGATTTAGGAAGCCCCCGAAACCCCGCAAGCGACGATATCGCCACAAGATGTCCGCTTTTTCGCTCCTGCATGGGCTTTATCACGGCATGAATGGAGTTCACGGCACCGAGCAGATTGATGTCGATCAGCTTTTTGACGCTCGCAGGATCGTATTCGCGAGTTAACTGGTCGTTACCGCCGATACCAGCGTTCGCGATCATGATGTCGATATGTCCGAATTCATCACGGAATGCCTGAGCGGCGTTTGCGAGGCCTTCGGCGTCCGTTACATCGACCGCGAAAACCCTCGCGACACCGTTTTTCGCCGTTATCTGCTCGGCAATACGCGTCAATTCTTCCTCACGACGAGCCACAAGAGCAACGACAGCTCCCTTCTCAGCCATCGCGATCGCAAGACCTTCGCCAATACCGCTTGAGGCACCGGTTAGGAAGATGGTTTTGTCTTTGAAATACATTCAGCAGGCACTCTCGTTACAAATTCGCTTTCTCAGGAAACTCGCAAGAACTACTCCGACGACCGCAGTCGCGCCGATAGCTATCCACGCTCCCGTACCGAACCCGCCGCTTTTCTTTATCTGTTCGACGTCGGCAAAAGCGATCGTTTCGGTTGTGCCACCGTCGCTCTTTACAAACGTAAAATCGTCCTGCGAGACCGCCGTGATGCGGCCATTGTACTTATCGCCCGTTTTCATTTTAACGCTGGATTTTTTCTTTCCGCCGGAAAGCTTCGAAGCCTCTTGCCGTGCCTTTTCGATACGTGCGTCCGAGCTAGTTTGCGCAAAGGCATTTGGTACGGAAAGGAAAAAGCTGAACGCTAAGATCAATACAGTAAATTGTTTCATAAAATAGTTTGCTATCTGGTAACTGTTCGAAGTTCTCGGCACGTTCTAACGGGCTTTGTACGGTTCGGTGACGACGAACCATTCGCCTTTGTCGGTTTGCATGAGCTGGGCGACGCGGTGCTTAGATATAAAATCCTCGTCGTAAACGGCGTTTGGGTCCCGCGGGCTGTTGGGAGGCTTTTTGTCGAGTGTAATGTACTCGTTTAGCTTAGTTTCGTCGTCAAAAAAGTCGATACGGGTCTTCGGAAACGCCTTGCTGTAAGCCCACGCGATCTTTTCTCGCTCTTCCTTCGTCAAACCTTTGCGAACTACGACCACCATCTTTGCAAATCCATAAACACCACGCTCGTTCGCATGCGTTTGCTCTTCAAATACTTCGTAAAAGGAGTGATCTTTGAACGGCCCAAGGCTTGAGACAGAATCGAGAGCGTTCCGATCGCCTCGCCCGCAGCCTGCGATCACCACAGCGAACGCGATAAGCAACGCAAAATGAGTTCTCATTAACATCGTGACTACAAATATACGTTAAAACGCGTTGCCGTCAACCGTCGTGGTGCCGCATTTGGCATCGATGACCTTTTTGGCTGCTTCGTCGAGAGCTTTTTTGAAATTCGTGTCCTTTGGATCGAAATCATGCTTTATTTTCGCTGCATCGAGAGCCTTTACGAGGTCGCTACATTGGTTTGTTTTGGTGTGTTCGCTCATTGGGTCGTCGTTGGCGATCAGGAAGCTTGTCGGGAAAGACGGCAGATAGAGCACGCGAAACGTCTCGCCTTTCTGAGGATACCTTGTAAAAGTCGCCGACGGATAGATATTGAAATCCCAAGTGTGAAAATAGGTCTCGATATTCTCGCCCGAGGCAGTTTTGAAGACGATGGAGTGCTTTTTGACCGTGCTGTTGTTGTGGCGATTCCACGTCGATTCGACTTCGGTCACAACCGCATCTGCACGAGCACCGATCGCGTGTATTAAATATCCGTCAACAAGATGAGGACGGAAAACATTCACAACCGAAAACGCCAGAAGTCCGAAGATAGATGTAAGGCAAAGCGATGCAGCTATATTCACCAGCAATTTGCCGGTCGAATTACCTTCCGTAAGTTTCTCGAGATAGTGCCGACGCCAGTGCGAGACCATACTGACCGCCGCGATCGTGAAGAAGATCGAAAATACCAACAGCAAAACGCCGCGATTCGCCAGGAAGTAAAGTAGGTGAGCCAGCAACTCCATTTGAACAACATTATGCAGATGGTTGACTTGGTCGGCAAACGCGAATATTCTTCGCGGAAGCATGGCAGACAACGAATCTACGTCAAAATGGAACCCGAAAGG
Source organism: Blastocatellia bacterium (assembly GCA_016789145.1). Taxonomy (GTDB): domain Bacteria; phylum Acidobacteriota; class Blastocatellia; order Pyrinomonadales; family Pyrinomonadaceae; genus OLB17. The sequence continues at coordinate 2,181 of JAEUQI010000099.1, forward strand.
CGGAGCCGCGACTTTGTACACGTGTCATAAATTCGACTGCGACTTTTCAACGTACGAAAAACTGCCGAAATGCCCCGAATGCGGCTTTCCCTTATATGATGCGGCGACGTTCAAGGTATTCGGAGTCCTCCTCGCGGTCTGCGGAGTGCTTCTCGCCGCTGTCGGGATCGGGATCATCGTCCTATTGACGTTTCGCGAAATGAAGTCGGAGTTTGGTGCCGTAGTTATTTACGGTTTACTTTCTGCTCTTGCTCTTGCAGGGATCGCTTTGATCGCCGGCGGGCTTAGGCAGGCGGTTACTGGGCTGAAAAGCACGTGGTTCTTGGCTCTGTTTGTTATATTACTATTGGCGATAGGAATTCTTGCAGCCGTGTTGAGGTTTGTTGCGGGCTCATTTTAGTAATGACGTGGCACCGTGACGGTTGCTGAATCTAAATGTGTCGGTTCTGGCGTATTTATTAAAGCTTTCTGAAATTTTCAAAACTCAAGGAGGTTCGTGTCATGACTTTTGCAAAGCCTTTTGTCGTTTCGCTATTCGTTTTTGCCTTTTCCCTTTCCGTAGCGGCCGCTGATCTTACCGTTACAAGCAACGCCGATCTACCTGACGCCAATCCCGGCGACGGTGTCTGCACCACTGCCGGCGGTGGAGTCTGTACGTTCCGTGCGGCGGTGCAGGAAACGAATGCGTTAAGTGGTGCGGACACGATCTATTTCGATTTTGCGGCACCGACAAGCATCACGCTTGGGCTCGGTGAGGTTTTGATAAACGATAACGTGACCATTTCGGGCAGCAAAATGCCTGCGGACATTTGGCTAATCGGTAATGGAGCGTCGCGTGTGCTTTCGGTATTACGAGCAGGAATTACCGTGACCATTCGCGGCGTTACAATTAGCAACGGCGTAACGACCGGCAATAATCCGGGCGGCGGAATTTACGTGGCGGCGGCTAATATTTCGCTTGAGAACGTCGTGGTTCGAGACAACATTAGCGGAGCAAGCGGCGGCGGCGTTTATTCGGGCACAGGGGTGCTTCGGTTTATAAACAGCACGGCTTCGGGCAATATCGCCCAAGGCAACGGCGGTGGTGGTGGCATTTCCGTGCAAGGCAACAATTCTCTTATCCAGCGCTCAAACATCATCAATAACCAAGCTCCTCGCGGTGGAGGCGGCGTTGAGGTCAGCGGCGGCACGACAACGATCGTTGAAACTACGCTCGACAATAATTATACGAACGGCGGCGGCGGCGGACTGCTGGCGGTGTTCGGCACGGCTAACATTAGCCGTTCCACGATCTCCAACAACACGGCCTATCGCTCCGGCGGTGGTATCGCTCTTCCGTACGGAAATGTAACGCTTGTAAATTCGACCGTTTCAGGCAATACAGTCTCCAACGGCGGTGGCGGCGGGATAAATACAGGCGAGAATGGTTCGATCGGCTACCTTACGGTGCGTAATTCAACGATCGTCAGCAACACGAGTCTATATTCAGGCGGTGTTACCGGTGGCTACGCGGCTGGAGTCAGGATCGGAAACTCTATTCTGTCTGGAAATGTCGCCTTAACCGGACCAAACATCAATTCGCAGTTCACGTCGCTCGGCGGAAATCTCGTCAGCGACCGTTCGGGAAGCATGGGATATCTTGAAACCGATCTGCCGGACGGCACAAATCCAATGCTCGGACCATTAGCAAACAACGGCGGCCCGACAAAGACGCACGCATTACTTGCCGGAAGCCCGGCGATCAACTTCGGGCTTAACAGTGGAGTCTCGGACCTAGCCACCGATCAGCGCGGAAAGGGCTTTCTGCGTCTGGTCGGACAGAATGTCGATATCGGAGCGTTTGAATTCGTCGGCAAAATGGGCAGCAGATGATCGCTGAGACTAAACTTCGACGATCGTCGTAACAGTTACGGGCTTTGACGCTAGTTCGTTTTGAATAAATCGCTTCAGATGTCGGTATTGAAATTCAATAACTCTCGTAACTAGTATGGAATTGCCTTTTTGTTCTTGGCGGTCGCGTTGTTTCCATTTCGACCACTTTTAAGCTCGTCAAAATCGTGGCCTCTCAAGATTTATCGAACGCTTCTTTCTAAGCATTTCGTCAGCGGCGGCCTTGTCCGTTTCGGCTTCAGCTCTGCGGCCCAAGTTTTCGAAGATTTGGGCTCGCAAGGCAAATGCGATCCGAAGATCATTTTCCAATTCGAGTGCCTTATTAACATCGATCAATGCCGCGGCATATTTCCTACGTTTTAGGTTCAGTAGAGCTCTATTGTAATATCCATACGAAAGCTTTGGGTCCAATGCAAAAACCCTAGACAGATCGCGCTCTGCTTCGGCAAAGCGGCCCTGGTGGATATTGATCAAAGCCCTATTATTTAGGCCGAATATAAGATCGGGCTCGATCTTTAGTGCTTTTTCGATGTCTTTTCTGGCATCGCTAAACTGTCCGAGTAATATTTTGGCGTATCCAAGATTGTTATGCGCCATCGCCATAGTCGGATCAGCTTTTATCGTATGTTCACTCAGTTCACGCAGTAATTGGGTGTCTTCTAAACGAAAGTAGAGTACTGATAGTGTGTTCAGCACATCGCCATTATCGCGCTCTAGCGAGAGAGCCCTCAGGAGGTCCTTACTCGCGGCGAAATATTCGCCAATGTTGACCAAAACGGAACCTCGTGCATCTAACGCCATCACATTGTCCGGCTCTTTTTTCAACACAAAGTCGAGATCAGATCGGGCTTCGCTGTATTTCTTAAGTGCGGCATTTACTCTTGCCCGAAAAAGAAATGCAATTGATCGTGATGTATCGAGTTCGATCGTTTTCTCGAAATCGAGGAGTGCGCCGGCATAATTTCTCTGGGCCATTCGCGTACGTCCCCTTTCAAAGTATCCGCCGGGATAGTCGGGCACTAATGAAATGAACTTTGAAAAGACCGTTTCGGCTTCGGCGTACTTCCTAAGTACGACCAGCGCGATCGCTTTCGAGTAATATGACACGGACAATGCCGGCTCAAGTTCTATCGTCCGGTCGTATTCGGCTATCGCTTCAGGGTACTTCTTAAGTTCGTACAGCGCCTCACCTTTGTTGAAGTGAAATGCATAAATCCCACTCTTTAGTTCGATGCATTTCGTGAAATCTACCAGTGCACCCGCAAAATCTTTTTTTGCCTGCCTAGCCAAGCCTCGGCCGAAATAGGCCACCAACAAGCTCTTATCGAGAGATATAGCCTTGTTATAAAGCTCGATCGAACGGTCGATCTCACCCTTTTCTCGCAGTTGTTCTGCCTCTTTGGCTATCTGGATAGCTTGCTCCGTTGGGGTAACGGCACTCGTTGACTGTCCGAAAGTGCTTGCGGAGAAAGACAACGCGAAAGAGAGTATTAAGGCGGCCAGTACTTTGCAACTCATAGTCAAACTCACTGTGGATTTGGGAAAAGCTTCTTACACCTCGACGACCGTCGTCACGATCACTGGCTTGCTACTAAGTTCCTTCTGAACGAGACGCTTTAGATGGATTCGAAGATTCTCCTTAAACATCGTTCGGTTGGCGATGTGTTCGGGCTTCATGTCGTCGACCGCTCTAGCGATCTCCTTTCGGGCTTGGGCGGCGAAACCGTTTATCGGATCGATGCCGGCGACGCCTTCAAACGTGATCTGAGGTTCTCCGGACAAACTATTTGTTCCTTTTGACATTGGAACCACTAAAGAGATGGCTCCGCCGTACGCAAGTTTCTTGCGTTCTCGGACAATGTCGTATTCGATCTCTTCCATCGATTCTTCGTCGATGAAGGTCTTGAAGATCTCGTGCCTCTCAACTACAGCGGCGCCGGACTGGTCGAGTTCGAGCACGTTGCCGTTTTCGATCAGGATGATGTCCTTGTCATCGTAATTGCCGACATGATTCTTAATAAACTCTTTCTGCCGAAATAACATTCGGTATTCGCCGTGGATCGGGATCACGTATTTCGGTTTCGCCGTTTCGACCATTATGCGTATATCTTCCTGCGAAGCATGGCCCGAAACGTGGACAAGACGCCTTTTTTCTTCGATGATATTCGCTCCACGTTTGTACAGGTGGCCGATCAGGCGTGAGATGTTCTTTTCATTGCCCGGAATGATGCGAGCGGAGAGCACGACTGTGTCGCCTTTCTCGATCTCCATTCCCTTGTAAACGCCGGTCGCTAGATTCCACAACGCAGCTCGCATTTCGCCCTGCGAGCCTGTGACGAGATAACAGATCTCGTCGTCGTGCAGTTTACGCGCGTCTGAAAGTTCGACCATCGTATCGCCGACTACTTTGATCAAGCCCAGGCTCGTGGCGATCTCGATATTCCTTTGCATCGAACGCCCGAGCACACAAACCCGGCGGCCGTATTGTGCGGCAACGTCAAAGATGATCTGCAAACGATGCAGTGATGAAGAGAAGGTCGAAACGAACAGACGGCCTTCGGTTTGCTCAAATATCTCCTCGAACGCAGGTATCACAGCTTGTTCCGAAGGTGTTCGGCCCGGAACAGTGGCGTTGGTTGAATCACAGAGCAGCGCAAGCACGCCCTCGTCGCCGATACGGCCGAGCATCTCCAGATCGTACGGCTTTCCGATAACCGGCGTGTCATCGATCTTATAATCGCCGGTATGGATAATAGTTCCCTCCGGTGTGTGTATAGCTAGCGAGAAACATTCGACCAGCGAATGCGATGCGTGGATGAATTCGATCTCAAAAACGCCGATCTTAACTCGGTCGCCGGCTTTCACCGTATGCATCAGAACGTCGCCCATCATATCGAATTCTTCGAGACGCTTCTCTGTCAGTGCCAGAGTAAAGCGCGAAGAATAAACAGGCAGATTGAACTTGCGAAGAATATAGGCGAGAGCTCCGATGTGGTCTTCGTGGCCGTGCGTGAGGATAATGGCGGTCAGATCATCTCGATATTCTTCAAGGAAGTCGAAATTCGGAATCGAAATATCAACTCCGTACGGGGTTTCCTCAGGAAATCCCATGCCTGCATCAACGACGATCATCTCGCCGCCGTAGCGAATTCCCATACAATTCATGCCAAATTCGCCAATTCCGCCCAGTGGGATAACTTCTATCTTGCTCATAATTTACGAAAGTATATCACAGCCTATTGTTGATACTTGACAAAACAGTAAGGTTTACGCGATTATGCTAGAGACAATTTGGTTGGGGAGTAGAAACCTCGGAAGATCCTGAGGTCCGTTGCATCGTCATTACGTCCGAACAAAGCCAGTTCGGTCCGGTGCCCGGAGAAAGTTCGAGACCTTTGCGGCTTATTTGCCTGCAGAGGTCTTTTTGTTTGCAGGCGACCACAAAGGAGAACTTGCAGATGAGCCAATTTCTACAGGAAAGCTTCCGTCAATACAAGGACCGAATGCGAGCAGATCGGCGATTTGAGGCGGATTGCAAACGCATTCGTCAGATCTTAGAAAATACCAAGGTCGCCAACGACGAGCTCTACACTCTTCTATTGTCACCAATGATCGAGGTTGCGTGGGTCGATGGCAGGATCGGTCGGTACGAGCAAGATGCGATCCTTCGTGCCGCAGATATTTACGACATTCTTCGCGACGAAGCGAATTTCTTCGTTTTAATGGATCGGCTTTCCACTCGCCCAAACAGTAAAGAATACGAGGCATGGTGGAAGATCGTTGACGATGGTCTGCACGATCTGCCGCTCGGCGAGACGGCCGCACTCGCATCACATTTACTGGAACAAACCAAGTACGTCGCAGGGCTTGGCCAAAAGCAGCTGTTCGGTCTGTGGCGGGGCCACAACGCAGGTCCGGACGAGGTCGAGGTTTTGAAAGAAGCTGAAAAGCGGATCAAGGCACTCGAACGTCGGTCGGCATCGAAGCACAGTTTGGACAAGGAATCGGAAGAATTGCTTAAGCTCGTGCCCTTAGTAAAGGTAGCCTGGGCAGATGGCCGGATCACGAAGAAAGAGAGAAAGCTCATATTCGATTCGTTCTTCGATCTAGGCATTCGGCCGACGAATGAAAATATTCAACGCGTCCTGAGTTGGCTCAAGCTGTCTCCGAGCAGTGACTTTGTCACAAAGTCGATCCACCGACTAAAAGAGCGGTTCGAAGCGCTCTCGGAGGACGAACGCGCGAACGAAAAGTATAGTTTGATCTCGCATTGCACATTGGTTGCTGAAGCGTCGGGCGGAACATCCGATTTCCCCGCCGGCGGGAAAAGGATCTGCGACGAAGAGATTGTCGCAGTAAAGCGTATCGCATCAATATTGAACGGGGCCTTCGACCGCGGCAATAGGCCGAAAGGAGGTAGAAAATAATGTCACTTTTTCCATTTACTGAATACTGGTGGTTCTACGGACTGTTCACGCTGTTCGTATTGCTCATGCTTGCCCTAGATCTGGGCGTGTTTCATAGGAAGGCCCACGAAGTTTCCTTCAAAGAGGCGTCTATTTGGAGTGTCGTGTGGGTGAGCCTCGCATTGATCTTCAATTTTGTCCTTTATCGTTATTCTTTGTGGAAGTTTCCGCAAGACGAACGCCTTCTTGCCGATCCTAACTTCGTGCCGGACGTTGCTGCATGGAACGTCTCTCTCGAATTCCTTACGGGCTATATCGTCGAAAAATCGCTATCGGTCGATAACATCTTTATCTTTGTTATGGTGTTCGCGTATTTCGCGATCCCGACAAAGTATCAGCATCGAGTATTGTTCTATGGAATTCTCGGCGCACTCGTTTTCCGAGCGATCTTCATCGCGATGGGTTCGGCGTTGATGCAATTTCATTGGGTGATCTATCTGTTTGGCGGATTCTTGATCATTACCGGCATTAAGATGTTCTTCGCAAGTAACGAGGAGATTGAACCCGAAAAGAATTTCCTGATCAGAATATTCAGAAAGTTCATGCCCGTTTCGCCAAAGCTGGACGGCAAGAACTTCTTCTCAAAGATCGACGGCAAATGGCATGCAACGCCGTTGTTCATTGCCTTGCTATTCCTCGAGGCCACAGACATCATCTTCGCAGTCGACAGTGTTCCGGCGATCTTTGCCATAACCAAAGAGCCGATGATCGTGTTCACGTCGAACATATTCGCGATCCTTGGCTTACGGTCGATGTATTTTATGCTTGCCGGTGTAATTGATAAGTTCTGGCTGCTGAAGTATGGACTTGCGATCGTGCTGGTGTTCGTCGGCCTCAAGATGGTTTGGCTCAACGATGCATTCGGAGGCAAGTTCCCTATCACATATTCGCTTGGCTTCATCACTTCGGTTATTGCGGCGTCAGTGATCTTTTCGCTGATCTTCCCTCCAAAACCGAAGGTTGCACATAGTGAATAATTTCTGAAACCGGCGGCCCGCTTCAGGCGTCTATCACCTGACAGCAACGTTTTGGAGCGGGCCGTTATGAGCAAAAAGCTAACAAACGAACAAGCAGATCAGCTACTCAAGGCTCTTGTCACGGAGACAGTGGTCTCCGACGATACTATCAATGAAATCGCTGATTCGTCGCAGCTAAAGTGGGCGGTACAGCGAAATATTGCTTCGCACAGATCCGCTGAGGTTGCTCCTTGGCCGCCCTCATTCAACTGGCTAAGATTCCTTGGTCTTGCGACGCCGGTTGCCGCAGCATTATTGATCGCCATTTCCCTTTTCATATTCCGTCCGACACAAAAGACGGAACAGGCGGGGCTACAGCAGAATGACCAGCCGCAGATGAATGTTATTTCTCCTGCAACGCAGTCCGCGCCGGTAGCTCCGCAAACTGAAGTTTCAACCGCGAATACGACACAAACAAACGTTGTCCAACCTAGGCTGACGCGAACGACACCGGTGACAGCAACAAAGCCCGTAACCAAGGAGCGGAATGATCGTTCTGCGGTTACCGGAGCCAAAGAGGAAATTCGATCGGACTTCATCGATCTAACCTACGCGCAGAGACCGGAAAGTGGTCATATTGTGCGTGTCAGAGTGCCGAGTTCAATGAAGGTCAGTCTTGGCGTCGCCACTAGCGTTGAGAAGCCAACGGAGCTAGTTGAAGCGGAGGTCTTAGTCGGAGATGACGGAATGACGCACGCGATCAGGTTTATTTCCGGTGGTGGAAAGTAAAGAGGTACATATGAAACGGTTAGTAGCAAGCATATTCCTATCGGTTCTTGTCGCAGCTGGTGCGATGGCACAGCGTCCGGGCGGCGGCCGGCCGCCGATCGGTCAACCGGGGCCGGGCGGACGTCCGCCGATCGGCATGCCCGGACCGCGTCCCGCGGAAGGCCCGCGAGGCGATTGGGTCGAGGCGATCGATCAAAACGGGGACAAGCGTATCGACGCAGCGGAACTGACCGCCGGTATCGAACGCACCTTTTCCGAATTCGATCGTGACACGAACGGCGTTCTGGCCGGTCCGGAAATGCGACGAATGCCAGAGCCAATGGGCGATCGAATGAACAACCAAGGCCGTCCGCGAAACGATGGTTTTGCACGTAGGATCCTGCCACCGTTCTTCTTTAATGAACGATTTGAGCAAGGCGGAGACATAGCGAAAAGCGAGTTTGAACGGGTAGTTCGCGGCGTCTTCAATCAGATGGACGCGAATTCGGACGGTTTTGTCGACCAAAGCGAATCACGGCCCCCAAAAGGCCTCGGACGAGGACCTGAACATAATGCGGAAAGGCCAATGCGGCCGAACGCTCAATTCATAGCAGCGGAACTCAGGTTTGGAGACAAGCTCATCAAGGACAAACCGTTTTCAGCCGAAATGCAGATCGAGGACACTCGTCGTCTATTCGACGGTTCGACCGTTACAAAAAAGATCTCAGGAGCAACATATCGCGATTCCGCCGGGCGCACACGCCGCGAACAGCCGATAGACATTGGCGGATTCGGTGTTGTCGGAACTGACAATAAGCCGCAGACGCTTGTATTCATCAACGATTTCGCAACGCGAACGCAGTATTTCCTGGATGCGAATCAAAAGGTTGCGCGAAAGAGTCCGCTTGGTGACGGAAATATTCCGGATCCAAAGCCACGGATCGGTGCTCAGGTCGAGGACCTTGGAACTCGCGAGATCGAGGGTGTTCAGGCGAAAGGTACACGTGAAACTTTTGAAATACCGGCCGCACATCTTGGAACTACAAAGCCGATGCAGGTCGTGACCGAAGTATGGTTCTCGCCTGAACTGCAGGTGATCGTTATGTCGCGGCATCTCGATCCGGTTGCAGGTCAGCATGTATTTAGGCTCGTAAATATCAAACGGGCCGAGCCTGCGGCTTCGTTGTTCGAAGTTCCGTCTGACTACAAGGTTCTGGGAAAACCAATGAGAGATGAGTAATTGAGACGTTTGTGGTTTGAAGGTCTTACGCGAATCGTAGAAAATGCACGACGAGGTATTAAAAGCGAGCTTGCAGCCTAGCCCCGAAACACCAACGATACCAATTACCTATTCCGACGAAGTCACGGACGAGATGCTCGTCTCTGCCGTCGTCGCGGGAGACGAACGTTCTTTTTCGGAGATATTTGATAGATACAAACGGCACGTGACGCGAGTTGTGGCTCGATTCTTTAACGATCGCGACGACATCGAAGAATTCGCCCAACAGAGCTTCACAAAGGCCTACTTTTCGCTGAAGAATTATCGCGGCGTCGAAGAAAAGTCCTTGCCGGCATGGCTATCGCGAATTGCTGTCAATGTTTGCTACGACGAATTCCGGCGACGCAAACGCAAAGGTGAAACAACGTTCACCGATCTAAGCGATGAGGAAACGTCATTTGTCGAAACAATAGTCGACGACAAGGCTCGGAGCGAAGAG
>JAEUQI010000009.1 GCA_016789145.1 Blastocatellia bacterium
TGTTTGAAAAGCACTCCAAAAGCGTACCAGAATGTGCCGGAATGCGTATCTCTAGTGTTTTCAACACTTACAGATCGATCTTGCAAAATCGTTCCACGAGCGTTCCAGAGGTTTGTGGAACGCTTAAACCACTGATAACAATAGTGTTACGAGATCGGAATTGCCATTTTTGGCACAAAACGAAAAAAACTGTAAGACAATGTCTTACAGCACCGTGAGAAACAGTGGTTTCCGTTAAGTACTTATTCCGTCCGATTGTATTTAGATGTCAAAGATCTAGCGGCCGCAGGCATTGCGGCCATTGATCAGTATATCATAGATGCAACGTAGTCTCAATAAAATTATTGGTCGTCCTTAAGCGTAAACGGAAAGGTGCCTGAAAAGCTGTCGATCTGTCATCCCAACAGATCGCCCATGCTTTTCAGGCACCATCGTTTGTGTTCAAATTCGCTAGAATTTTAGATAACCCTGGCTTCGTTCTTAAGCTTTTCGACGAGCTCAATCGCTCCCGCTTTCGCGTCACCGTTGCCGAGCATCTGAGTTTGCTTGGTCTTGAGGGGCATATAGACCTTATTCACTGTCGCGGCAGCGGCGAACGCCTCGATCTGCGGTGTCACCTCGCGGACCTCCTTACTTTTCGCGGCCATGATGCCCTTAAGCGAAGCATAACGGATCTGCGAAATGCCCGATTGGATAGTCATCAAAGCAGGAAGTTGGTACGTAAACCACTGATACCAGCCGCTTTCGAGTTCACGCTTTACACGGAGCGTCTCACCAAGCGAAGCACGATCGACCTCGATCACGATAGTCGCGTGGGGAATGCCCAGCAATTCAGCTAGGATCACACCTGTTTGTCCGTAACTTGCGTCATCCGATTGCAAGCCCGTGAAAACGAGGTCGGCATTCTCGTCGCGAATCGCATCAGCGATAGTTTTCGCGATCTGATATGACGAAAGTGATTTGCTGTCTTCGACGACGATGTGAATCGCGCGGTTCGCACCGCGAGCCAACGCGTCTTTGATAACTGTTTTTGCACTGGCTGGCCCAAGTGTGCAAACGACAACCTCGCCTTCGCCTTTGGCTTCGACAGTTCTCAACGCTTCTTCGAGAGCGTAACCGTCAGACTCGTTGGTCTGCTGAGCTACATCAGCTTCGTTGATCCATTTCTCGTCGCCTGCGATGCGTAAAACCGCATCCTTATTGGCGACCTGCTTCATTAAAACTATGATCTTCATTTCTATTTCGACAGCTTCTTAATTATCGATTTAGCCAGCAATTCGTTGATCTCCGAATGCCTCGGAACCGGTTGCGATTGCTTGGTCTTAGGATTTGTGTACCAATCATGATTTCCACCATGCCGAGATGGACACATCCAATTTCGTTCAGGCGTTTTAGCAGCTCTTTCCGCTTCATTACGCGAGAACCAATTCCTCGAGCTTTCGAACGAACGGCACTTCACCCGACTCGATATCGACCAACAGCTCTTTTAGATTCTCAACCAGTTCATCCTTTGAGAATGCTTGGGTATCGTAATCTGGATAGGTATTCAAATGGCCAATAAAATACTCGCCATCCACCCAATAAGTGTATTCCAGCTTTCGCATCTCTCTAGTCAGTATAACGCTTAAAGATCAAACACGCATTCGTTCCGCCAAATCCAAAATTGTTTGAGAGAGCATACTCAACGCTGGCGTCACGAGCGACGTTCGGGATGTAATCGAGATCACAATCCGGATCGGGCGTTTCGTAGTTGATCGTTGGCGGTAACTTGTTCTCCATCAATGCTTTAACCGAAAACACCGCCTCAAGTCCGCCTGCCGCACCAAGCGCGTGGCCGGTCATTGATTTTGTCGAACTGACCGGTATCTTGTACGCATGATCGCCAAAGACCTTCTTGATAGCCAGCGATTCGAACTTGTCATTGTACGGCGTCGAAGTGCCGTGAGCGTTGATATAGCCGATCTGTTCAGGTTCAATGCCTGCGTCTTTGATCGCTCGCTGCATAACGCGGATCGCCCCCGAACCAGTTTCATCCGGCATTGTCACGTGAAACGCATCGCCGCTCATTCCGTAGCCGACGATCTCGGCGAGAATGTTGGCTCCCCGAGCCTTTGCGAATTCGAGTTCTTCGAGAATGAGCAAGCCCGCACCTTCGCCAATGACAAAGCCGTCGCGGTTGAGATCAAACGGCCGCGAAGCGTGTTTTGGGTCGTCGTTTCTCGTAGACAGTGCCCGCATCGAGGCAAATCCCGCAACAGACATCGGCGTGATGGCTGATTCGGCACCGCCGCAGATCATCGCGTCGGCATCACCGCGCTCGATCAGGCGGAAACTGTCGCCAATGGCATGGGCACCAGCGGAACAAGCAGTTGCTGTCGCAGAATTCGGCCCTTTTGCACCGTGACGGATCGAGACATTTCCGGCGGCGAGATTTACGATCGCGGACACGATAAAGAATGGTGAAACACGGTCAGGGCCGGAGTTCAAAAGCTTTTCGTGCTCACGCTCGATCGCCCAGAAATCGCCGATACCGGAACTGATATAAGTTCCGACCATATCTGCGTTCGATTCGTCGATGACGAGTCCGCTATGTTTCATCGCCTCGTCAGAAGCGGCAAGAGCGAAGTGCGTAAAAGCTCCCATCCGCCGAGCTTCCTTTTTATCGAGAAAATTCAGCGGATCGAAATCTTTGACCTCGCAAGCGAACTTAGCCGAATAGCCTTCGGCGTCGAACTTCTTAATATAGTCGGCACCGCTGACCCCATTCATCAGCGCGTCCCAAGTCGTCGCAACATCGTTTCCGAGTGCCGTGACCGTTCCGAGTCCTGTTACTACAACTCGTCTTTTCATAATTTAACCTGCGTTGGAAAACGCACAATGGACAACGAAGAAATTTCTCCATTGTCCATCGTCAATTACCCGCTACAAACTAACCTTTATGCTGTTCGACGTAAGCATACGCATCGCGAACACCCTGGATCTTCTCGGCATCTTCATCCGGGATCTCGATGTCGAACTCTTCTTCGAAACGCATTACGAGTTCGACGAGGTCGAGCGAATCGGCACCGAGGTCTTCGATAAACCGTGCATTTTCTGTAACTTCGGCCTCATCGACACCAAGTTCATCAACGATGATCTGTTTGATCTTATCTTGAATTTCCGACATAACTTCTCCTTTAATTAACCAAGTATTTCTAAAGTTGACTTCAAACTAACTGAATCTTCGATATTTCCGTATCTTACTTCGCGGTTGATCTGCCGTACAAGTCCTGACAGCACCTTTCCGGGCCCGATCTCGATAAACGTCTCAACTCCGGCCGCACTCATCGTCTCAACTGACTGAAGCCAACGGACCGGTGACGAGACCTGTTTCGTCAGTTTATCGCAAACCGCCGAAGCATCATTCGATGCCTGAGCATCTACGTTGTGCACGACGGGAACGTTCGCGTCTTCGTAATTCAGTTCCGCAAGATCGGCCGCAAGCTTTTCTTGTGCAGGCATCATCAGCGCACAATGGAACGGAGCTGAAACATTAAGCATGATCGCTCGCTTGGCACCCTTTTCTTTCAATATCTCGCACGCACGTTCAACAGCTTCGGTGTTACCGGCAATAACGATCTGCGACGGCGAATTGATATTCGCAGGGCTACAAACTTGTCCTTGAGCAGCCTCGGCACAGCCTTCTTCGACTGTCGCAAGATCAAGACCCAAGATCGCTGCCATCGCTCCGACACCGACAGGAACGGCTTCCTGCATATACGTTCCACGCTTACGAACGGTCCTAACGGCGTCCCCAAAATCCAATACACCAGCCGCGACCAAAGCAGAATATTCACCGAGGCTATGTCCCGCAACAAAATCGGGTTTTGCTATCCCTTGTGATTCCGCTGCACGAAACGCAGCGATCGATGCTGTCAAAATAGCGGGCTGCGTATTCGCCGTCAGCTGGAGATCAGCCTCGTCGCCGGCAAAACACATTTCCGACAACGAAAATCCGAGAGCATCGTCTGCCTGTTCAAATACCTCTCGTGCCTCCGCAAAGTTGTCGAAAAGATCTTTGCCCATTCCGACAGCTTGGCTTCCTTGGCCGGGAAATATGTATGCGATCTTCGCCATTCTAAAATCGAATAACCGTTCCGCCCCAAGTCACGCCGCCGCCAAATGCTGTAAGCAAAACGAGCGAACCTTCCTTTATGCGTCCCGACTGAATACATTCATCCATCGCGATCGGTATCGACGCGGACGAAGTGTTGCCCATTTCAGCAATGTTTGAGTAGACCTTTTCTTCGGGTACGCCCAGACGCGAAGCTACGGCGTCGGTAATTCGTTGATTGGCTTGATGCGGGATCACAAGATCAATATCTTCGACCTTGTAACCAGCCTTTTCGACCATTTCGGCCGAGATCTCAGCCATCGAGCGAACGGCAACCTTGAACAACTCGTTGCCCTTCATTTTGAAGAAGTGCTCACGATTGTCGATCGTCTCGTGGGTCGTCCCGAGTTTCGTTCCTCCGCCCGGAGCATAGAGCTGCTCCTCGTAACGGCCGTCAGAACGTATTTTTGTTGCGAGTATTCCCTTGCCCTCAGGCACCGGCCCGAGAACTGCGGCTCCGGCTCCGTCGCCAAAGATCACGCACGTGGTTCGATCGGTGTAATCAACGTATTTGGTCAAAACCTCAGCACCGATCACAAGGGCGTACCGTATTTGGCCGGTTCGGATCATCGATTCGACCATCGTAATGCCGTATAAGAAACCGGAGCACGCCGCAAAAACGTCCATGCCGGCAGCGTTGGTCGCACCGATCTGAGCCTGAATAAGAGCACCCGTGGACGGCATTATCTGGTCAGGCGTTGTTGTTGCACAGACGATAATGTCGATGTCCTCAGGCGTCAGATTCGCGCGCTCAAGCGCCTGCAGCGCGGCCTTAACGCCGAATTGCGAGGTGTATTCGTCAGGCGCGGCTTTATGGCGTTGCTTGATGCCCGTGCGGGTCGTGATCCATTCGTCGTTGGTCTCGACTAGCTTTTCCAGATCGGCATTCGTCAGAATACCTTCTGGAAAAGCATGCCCCATTCCCAAGATGCCCGCGTTCTGTAGTGTCATGGTTTAGATCGGTTCGATCGATGGAGCTATTCTGCTCCTCGTACCTCAATGATCTTACGGCCTTTGTACATTCCGGTGTTCGGGTCGATACGGTGCGGCACCTTTGCCTCGCCCGAATCTTTGTCCGTGTAGAACTGCGGAGTGGTCAGGGCATCATGTGCTCGGCGTTGACGCGTACGCGAATGTGAATGGCGTCGTTTTGGATTTGGCATAACTAATTAAGTCCTTTGAGAGCCGCCCAACGAGGGTCGATCTCATTAAAATTGCAATTACAATCTATCAAATTACGGTTCGAGCCGCATTTCGGGCACAAACCTTTGCAGCCGTCGCTGCAGTAAACCTGTTCTGGCAGATCGAGTAAGATCTGCTCGCGTACGACCTCGCTAAGGTCGATCTCGCCGTTCTCGACATATGATTCGTCGAGCTCATCACCTTCGATCGCAGCCTCGCCGTCACTCGAAGGTTCACTAACAAACACGTCGTCGAACTCAATGTTTATCGGCCTTATGACGGGCGAAGTGCACCGGGTGCATTCAATCTCAACTTCGCCGGATACTCGCCCGCGAATGTGCGCCTTACCGTCGATTCGAACCTTCTCGCCACTGAATTCAACATCGCCGACTAGCTTAGCGTCGTCAAGTTCAAGGTCGATATCGCGGAAAACTTCGGCGATCGAAATTGGCCGTTCAACGATGCTTGTCAACTCAATGATCATCTTCTCGCTCGTATTCACAGAGTTGGCAAACTCGCGAAAAGCAAAACTCTAATTATAGCGACTAGAGGTTGCGTGTCAAACAATTACGCGTCAATACCTACAGAATCGGAAACGGTGGAAAAACCCCGAGCGTTCAGAATTCGCACCAATCCTTGATTCACATCCGCCGCGAACGTCGGCCCACCGTAAACAAATCCTGTGTAAGCCTGAACTAGGGAAGCTCCCGATGCGATCTTTTCAAACGCATCATTCGCATCAAAAATACCGCCGACACCTACAACGGCGAGCTTCCCGTTCGCTCGTCGAAAGATCCTCGAAATGACTTCATTCGATCTTTTCTGCAGAGGTTGTCCGCTCAATCCGCCGGTTTCATTAGCGATCGGCGAATCAATGCCATCACGAGAGATCGTCGTATTCGTCGCAATGATCCCGGCACAGCCGTTTGCGATACAAACATCCGTGATCTCATCGACATCTTCGTCAGCAAGATCCGGCGCGATCTTTACGAGCAATGGCTTTTCGCTCAGTTCCCTGTTCTTCGCTTGGATCGCCGCAACCAATTCGTCGAGACTCTTCGTATTTTGCAGGTCGCGCAGCCCAGGCGTGTTTGGCGATGAGACATTTACGGTTACATAATCGGCGACACCATATATCAATTCGAAAGTCGCCAAATAGTTCTCGATCGCCTCCTCGTTCGGCACATCTTTGTTCTTGCCGATATTTACACCAACAACGCATTTACGATCGATCTTTTTGAGATGCTCAGCCACGGCATCGGCACCTGCGTTATTGAAACCTAGCCTATTTATCAACGCCTTGCTCCCCGGGATCCGAAACATTCGAGGCTTTGGGTTTCCAGGCTGGGGATTCAGCGTCACGGTTCCAACCTCGACAGATCCAAACCCTAGCGAAGCGAGCTGCTCGACGACCACGCCATTCTTATCGAAACCGGCAGCGATCCCGAGCGGATTTGCGAACTTCAACCCAAATAACTCGATAGGGGAAATTCCGAACGACGAATCAGCAACGTAGAACGGCGATGCCAATCCGTTCTTCATGGCGGACATACCAAGTTCGTGAGCTTTTTCCGCGTCGAGAGCAAAAGCCACACGTCGCATTAATTTGTCCCAGAGAAACGACATTATCGATTGCGATTCTAACTAATCGCAACGAGTATCCCAATTGCCACAACACAACCTTTGAACTTTCGACCGCTGTTTGTTACATTCTCAATCTAATGGGTGACGAAGCAAATTTGGTCGAAAAGTCGCGGATCATGGATTCAGCGGCGATGAAACGCGCACTGCGAAGGCTGTCGACCGAGATAGTTGAGACGAATCACGGTGCCGAAGACCTATATATAGTAGGCGTACGTCGTCGCGGTGTGCCCCTTGCAGAACGAATCGTTGATAAGATCGAGGCGCTTGAGAACAAACGCCCGCTTTACGGAATTCTCGACATTACACTCTACCGCGACGATCTCTCGACTGTCGGTGCAAATCCGATCGTCAATCGAACCGAACTCGAACACGACATCGACGGCAAGGTCGTCGTTCTCGTCGATGATGTTCTCTATACCGGACGTACGATCCGCGCGGCGATGGACCAACTGATGGATTTTGGCCGCCCGAAAAAAGTCCAGCTCGCCGTCCTCGTCGATCGCGGCAAAGAGCATCGCGAATTGCCGATCCAAGCAGATTTCGTCGGCAAGTTCGTCCCGACAAAGCAAACCGAGATCATCAAAGTGATGCTCAAAGAATACGACGATGTCGAGGCAGTTGGAATTTTTGAAAAGCCATGATCTTCGAGGTCGTGAGTGCGATTGAGAACGTTGAGACCATTGCCGAAGGCAGTTCGGTTCGAGTTCGGCACTTGCTAAACAAAAAATACGGCAAGGGCAATTGGAAAAAGAAAAAAGGCACCGCAACTGTTAAACTTAGGAATGGCTCGTTTCGGTTAGCCGAGGTTCATTGGTACGAGGCTCACGGTCTTGGCAAACGGGACATCAAGATCAAGTTTCCTTTTTTGGATTAAGTTATGAAGTCACCCGAATTTGTAGTTTGTCTTAATAATGCCGGTTATTTGGCTTCGCTTGAGGTCGGTAAGCTGTATCAGGTTGTCCCCGACGCCGAAGCCGACAAACTCGGTGGCCTTCGTGTGATCGACGAAGACGGCGAAGATTATTTTTACGACCGTGAGATGTTTTGCCCGTTAACGGTTCCGCCCGTTGTGGCAAATGTTTTGACTTCTATTTATAAGCAAGGCTAACGCCTTGCTTTTTTGTATCTGACTGTAAAGGAAAGCATCCCTGCTTTCCACCGCTGAAATGGAAAAGCCGTTTCGAAGACGAGATCTACTAGGAATCCGTGAACTCAGTTCGGCGGAGATCATCGGCATTCTCGACACCGCCGAAAATTTCAGCGAAATCTCGAACCGCGAGGTCAAAAAGGTCCCTGCACTTCGGGGCAAGACCGTTATCAATCTTTTCTTCGAAAATTCAACTCGAACGCGCACATCATTCGAACTTGCCGCTAAGCGGCTTTCCGCCGATGCTGTCAACATCAGTGTAGCGTCGTCATCTGTGACCAAAGGCGAAACGCTTCTCGACACTGCCTTAAACCTCGACGCGATGTCTCCCGATTGCATTGTCGTCCGCCATGGCAGTGCCGGCGTGCCGCATCAACTGGCGAAAGTTTCGCGGGCCGCGATCGTAAATGCCGGCGACGGCGCTAACGAACATCCGACGCAAGCTCTGCTCGACGCGATGACGATCCGCGAGCAAAAAGGCACGATCGAAGGCCTCGAGGTCGCCATCGTCGGTGACATTCTCCACAGCCGCGTCGCTCGGTCGAACATACATTTGCTGACAAAGCTCGGTGCAAAGGTACGAGTCGCAGGCCCCGGAACACTCGTTCCGAATGATTTCAGCCACTTCGTCGAAAGCGGCATGACGGTCGTTCCACACATCGAAGACGCCATTCGCGGAGCCGATGTAGTGATGATCCTTCGCATTCAACGCGAACGCCAGGATTCGGCGTATTTCCCGACGCTTCGCGAGTATTCAATACACTACGGCCTAACGAACGAACGCCTCGATCTTGCAAAAGAGGACGCCATCGTCCTACATCCCGGCCCAATGAACCGCGGCATCGAGATCGCCTCCGAAGTCGCGGACGGCTCGCGTTCTCTTATTTTGGATCAGGTGAAATACGGCGTCGCAGTTCGAATGGCAGTGCTTTATCTCGCTACGGGGGGCAACGTCGCACAAAGTTAAATTTCTGGAGGTAATTCATGAAGATCTATCTAGCAAGGATGTTTTTTATTCTCTTCTCCATCGGAATCATCTCTGCGCAGGCTCCGCCTGTGAAAGTCGTTTTTACTGAGAAAGACCGCGAGTTCGCTATCAAGTATTACACGGAGACAAAGGACGACTACGTAAAACAGCTGACCGGTCTGTCGGACGCCCAGCTGAATTTTCGTGCCGCCGAGGGACGCTGGACGATCGCGGAGATCGCCGAACACATAACAGTGGTTGAAGAAGCACTTTTCGGTATGATCACAAATGGCACGCTAAAATCCGCACCGCCTACGTGCGAAACACCAAACCGGATCATTGACCAAATGGTGATCCTGTCGATCACGAACCGCCAACAGAAGTTTCAGGCTCCCGAGGCAGTTCGCCCAAACGGCCGATGGAAAAGTCGTGCGGATCTGCTTGCAAGTTTTGAGAAGACGCGGAACGCGACTATGGATTTTATCCGAAACACGAAGGTCGACCTGCGCAACCACTTCGGAAACGGCCCGATGGGAACGCTCGACGCATACCAGCAGTTCCTTTTCGTCAGCGGCCACAGCGAACGGCATCTGGCTCAGTTGAAAGAAGTTAAAGCAGATACGAAATACCCGACCAAGTAATGAAACTACTGATCGCAAACGGCCATCTCATCGATCCGGCCGCACAGGAAAATACGGGAATGTCGGTCCTTATTGAAGACGGCAAGGTTGCGGCGTGGTTGCGGTCGGGCGAAGACACGCCTGAGGACTGCGAGGTATTCGATGCGAGCGGCTTGCTGGTGGCTCCGGGATTTATTGATATGCATGTTCACCTTCGTGAGCCGGGGCAGGAGCATAAGGAAACGATCGCTAGCGGTTGTGCGGCGGCGGTTGCGGGCGGTTGGACGTCGGTTTGTCCGATGCCGAATACGAATCCTGTGAACGACAATGCCGCGATCACGCGTTACATGATCGAACAGGCTGAGCGTGCCGGTTTGGCGAATGTCTTCCCGATCGGTGCGATCACAAAATCGTCTGACGGCAGCGAACTTGCTGAGATGGGCGAGATGAAAGCCGCCGGAGCAGTCGCCGTGTCCGATGACGGGCGTCCGGTGCCGAATGCGGGCATCATGCGGCGGGCGATGCAGTATGCGAAGGATTTCAACTTGCCGGTGATCGATCACTGCGAAGACAAATCGCTATCGTCCGGCGGCGTTATGCACGAAGGCCGCGTTTCCCTGCTGCTCGGCCTAAAAGGCATGCCCGCGCTTGCCGAAGACATCGACGCTGTCCGCGACATCATCTTGGCTCAGGACACCGGAGCACACGTCCACATCGCACACGTCTCGACCAAAGGCGCTGTCGAGGCCGTTCGCCGTGCCAAGGACGAGCACATAAACGTCACCTGCGAAGTCACGCCGCATCACTTCACGCTGACTGATGACGTGGTTGCGGGCCATGTCAGAACCGGGAGCGATAGCGACTGGGTTCCGTCGGCGTACGATACAAATACAAAGATGTCGCCGCCGCTTCGCTCCGAAGATCATCTCGAAGCCATCATCGAAGGCCTGCGAGACGGCACTATCGACGCCATTGCCACCGACCACGCACCGCATCACGCGGACGAGAAGGCTCTTGAGTATGACCGTGCTCCGATGGGCATTACGGGGCTTGAGACGTCGCTTGGACTTACGTTTCAGCAGTTGATCAGCAAAGGTGTGATCGATCTTGTGCGGCTAGTGGAATTGTGCAGCACCAACCCTGCGCGGATCTTCAATCTCGAACACCGAGGCACGCTCCGTCCAGGCTCGATCGCCGACATTACGATCATCGACCCCGAATTACAATGGACTTATCTGAATAGCGAATCGCGTTCCCGCAGCCGCAACTCGCCGTTCGACGGCTGGCAATTCACGGGTGGTTGCGTCGCAACGATAGTCGGAGGCCGCATTGTGTATCGCCGCTAGATGTGGCAAATTGTTTACTTCAAAGGGAGAAAATTTTTAATGCGACAATTGTTTCTTGTGAGTATTCTTCTGCTCGGAATGGCCATCGTGTCATCGGCGCAGAACACCAGCGTCTACACCAGCACCAAGACTTCGGCATGCAAGGATATGAGTCCTAAGACAGATACCGGCGACAGTTACGAAGGCGAATGTCCCGGAGTCGGCGGCTACAAACTTCGTCTGCTAGAAGGCGACATTCGGCAGACGCTTAATGTCATTACGCCTGCAAAGAAGAAGCACGAGCTGAATTTCTGGGGCTTTTACAGCGGTTTCTCGAGCGTCGGAGAAAAAGTCGAGTGGCGAGTGAAGAAAGGCGTGCCGGTCGCGCTGATCGCTCGGTTTAACGTGTCAGATGCTGAGGATTCATCTAAAACGACGTCCTATCTCATGGTCGCGAAAGTAAGCGCCAAACAGTCGTGTGTAGTTGACGTCATCATGCCCGGCAAATCCCAAAACCTTGACGCTCGCATTGCAGCCGACAAAGCCGCGACTATGCCGTGCAAGACTACGGATTAATTGATTGAGGTTATAGACAAAGTCTCCCATATATTCCCACCAGCTTTAGCTAGTGAATAAGGTATCTCAACATTTCCTTTTCTTGCTTTAGCACAACCTTTTCGGGGCTAAAGCCCCGAAAAGGTTCGCTTGAGATCCTGCGTCCCACTAGCTAAAGCTAGTGGCAACTCAACAAGAAAACATTTCCTGCAACCTAACTCTTGATTCTCTACATCTTTGTGCACATGGCGATGCTTTTCTGGACCAGATTCGTCAGCTAACAGAACAATGTAGAGAAAAGACAAATGAACAACGCGTGGAAACGAACGTCGGTGGTGCTAATTTTATTGGTTATTGGGTGTTTCGTTTCCGTGCGTGCGCAGGACGAGCTGCGGCTTGACGCTAATTCGGGCGCGGGCTGGCAATGGCCAGCGGCGAGCGACGGCGTTACCTACATTCCTGTGTGTTGGGAAAACGCAGCGGGCTGGCAGCAAGAAACGCAGCACGTCAAGAACAAGATCCTCACGACTTGGGGAGCCGCCGCAAACGTCAAGTTCTACGGTTGGGGCAATTGCCAACAGAATTCACGCGGCGTTCGAATATTGATCGCCGACACGCGTTCAAATTCGGGCATCGGACGCTTTATGGACGGCCGCCGCAATGGCATGGAGCTCAATTTTACGTTCCGAAACTTCTCGCCGTCGTGCCAGAACGAGAGCCGGCGATTCGCGTGTATAGGCAGCGTTGCGGTGCACGAGTTCGGCCATGCATTAGGGCTGATGCACGAGCAGGATCGCGCAGATTCGACGTGCACTACCGAGCGAAAACACTCCGGCGGTCTGCTCCTGACGGCGTATGATCCGCACTCCGTAATGAATTATTGCAATCCGCGCTGGAATAACGACGGCCTGCTGTCTCAATTAGACGTCGTTGGAATACAAAAACTCTACGGAAAACGTGGCGGCACGACCAACAACGGCGGAACCATTACGATCAAAGACACCCTCAACGTCGCCGCCGGACAACGCAGCGAACACATCATAATGACGCTCGGCAACAACGGCGCACGACGCGATATGCGCGTAAATATGTCCTCGCCGAGTACTCAAGTCAGCTACAGCTACACATCGCCCGGCAGATACTGCTACAAACTGTGGTCAGCGACCATCTATTCCGACGGAAAATCCTACGACGGCTATGGCGAAGGCTGCTGGACCTTAGAAGCCGGTAAGAACTATAGCGTCGAGGTTAAATTCCGCAAAGGAACGCGTGGGAAGACGTTCGATATTGTTTTGGAATAGTGGTCGCTCGTTTCTTCGGCTACGCCATTCGATGTGCGGCGAAGCGGTGCTTTATGCACGCGACTCAGGAATCTAAACAAACTCCACTTCACTCACAAACTCCAACATCTCGCCCGTCGTTGGATGTCGAAAAACTAGCTTATAGGCATGCAAACACAGCCTCGCGTATTCGCTGCCGCCTCGCTGTACGTCGCCGACTATCGGATGGCCAATATGCTCGCAGTGGATCCGAAGCTGATTGGTGCGGCCCGTCACGGGCTCAAGTTCTAGCCACGTGCGGGCAGGATGCCCGCGTTCCGCCGTGTGATAGACAGTTCGCCGCCAGTATCGCGTCGTCGCGTGTTTTCCGTCAGATTTTACGCTCCAGTGCTTCAGCTCGTCATAACGCCCGATCGGTGCTTCGATGACGCCGGAATCGTCTTTCAAGACGCCGTCAACCAACGCGAGATACCGTTTAGTTACTTGTTTCCTGAGGAACTGCGATGAAATTATTCGGTGCGACCGTGCGTTCTTTGCAACGATGACAAGCCCGCTCGTCTGCTTGTCCAAACGATGCGGAAGCCCTGGGCGCAACACGACGCCGGCGTCTCGATTAACGTGATACGCCAACGCATTCAGCAGCGTGCCCGATTGCTCTCGGTGCGACGGGTGCATGAGCATGCCCGCGGGCTTTACGACGACTATGAGATCGTTGTCCTCGTGCAGGATGTCGAGTGGAATTTCCTCACGCCGCATCGCCGTGCCGCGTTCGTCGTCCACGATTATCTCGATAAAGTCTCGCTCGCGCAGCCTGTACCCAATATTCTCGTGTCGGCCGTTCACCTCGCAGCGGCCGAGCTTTACTTGCTCGCGCAGATACATCTTGCTCACCATCGGAAAGTGTGCGAGCAGGTGATCTTCGAGCCGCATCTTGCGTGCAAACGGCGGCGCGACTATGTGATGGACTCGTTCCACGTACTAATTGTATCGCATCTCGCTGGCAGGCATCTCGCGATTGTCCTACAATTTTGTAAGACAATGAAAAACGACGACGCCAAGTTCCTCGCCGAAGCCGCGACCGTATTCGCCGCAGAGACTGGCGTCCGCAGCGCATGCTCGGCGGTAGTCGCTCAAGTCGCAAATGCCCTGAACGCACGCGTCGCCTTTTTCGCGATGAAGAAAGACGACGGCCTCGCAGACATTGTCGCCTGCGAAGGATTGGGCGCCAGCGATTTTCGACGCCTCGAGACGCGTATCGTGAAGAGTTCGATATGGCGTATCTTCGCGATGCAGCAGCCCGTAGCCGTTGACGACATTTCGAAAGAGGCGGCGTTGGATTTTGTATCGTTTGCCACAGGCTCGCGGCTGTTGATAGCCGTTCCGGTAGTCGTCGAGGGCAAAATACAAGGCATGGCAGCCGCCGCATTTGAGCGAACCGTTCGCGTCGATGAATCGCGTGTGATCATGCTTTTGAACGCTGTAGCTGCGATGTCGGCTCAGTCAGTCCGCCTGTCCACGGCACTAGATCAGGCAGACAAAAGAACCGCAAGCGATTCCGTCGATCTGTCGCACAAGCTGAAAGAACGCTTTAGCTTTTCGACGCTCGTCGGGAATTCATCGCAAATGCGCGGCGTCTATGACCAAGTCGCCCAGATCGCTCGCACAAACTCCGCCGTCCTACTGCGCGGCGAAACCGGCACAGGCAAGGAGTTGATCGCCAAGGTCATTCACTACAATTCCCTCCGCTCGAAGCGCCCGATCGTGTCCGTAAACTGCTCCGCGTTCCCCGGCGGCCTGCTTACCGACGAACTTTTCGGCAGCACGCGACGCGGCAAACTAGACCAATCGAACGGCGGCACGATCTACATTGACGAAATAGCCGATCTCGACAGCGAGGCTCAGGAACTGCTGCTCGAGGTCGTGCTCAATAATGAATTCACGCGTAAAGAGCGAGTGTTTACTAACGTCCGCCTCATCGTTGCAACCAGCCGCGAACTAGAAACGCTTGTGGGCGAACGGAAGATCAACGGCGAACTGATCGATAGACTCGGATTGTTCACTGCGTTCGTGCCGCCGCTTCGTGAACGCAAGTCCGACATTCTGCTGCTCGCCGAACATTTCCTCGATCAATACGCCGTCGCGCACGGCCGCTCGATCCGCCGGATCTCAACGCCCGCGATCGATATGTTGACGGCGTATCATTTTCCGGGAAATGTTCGCGAGCTTGAGAATGTGATCGAACACGCGGTGCTCGCTTGTGACTCAAATGTAATTCACGGCCACCACCTGCCGCCGACGCTGCAGACCGCTGAAGAAAGTGGCACGGAGGTCCGCGTAACGCTCGAATCTGCCGTCACCGCACTCGAGAGAGACCTTATACAAGACACGCTCAAATCGACGCGAGGCAACATCGCCAAGGCTGCAAAAGTGCTCGATTCGACAGAGCGAATTCTCGGTTACAAGATAGCGAAGTATAATATTGATGCACGCCGATTTCGCCGATGAATAGAGACGAACAATTGATCGCAGGTCTTCCCGACGAAGACGCCGCTCGCCGTTTTTTGGGGAGGCTTGAGGAGCTGCATCCGAATGTCGCGATGAAGCTGCGTAAAAATGAGCCTCTGCTATCTGACGTTCTGGCTCTTGCCGCGTTTAGTCCGTTGCTCGCCACTACGATGCTCCAGAATCAAGAGTACATCGCGTGGCTTGGCCGCAAACGTATGGATTCCGGCGTTCGAAGCAAGGCCGAAATGCTCGAGTCGCTGGCTCGATTTCAGCTTACGAATTCTACGCTCGAGCAATCAGTAGTTTACGCTCGATTTCGCCGCCGCGAGTTGATGCGGATCTTTCTGCGGGACATTCGCGGCCTCGCAACCATTGCCGAACTGACCGAAGAGATCTCAAACCTTGCCGACGCCATTCTAGAATCAGCCCTCGAACACGCTCAACGCGATGCTGATAATCGGTTTGGCAAGCCGCAGGAGGCTGATGAGAAAGGAAAGATCGCGACTTCGACATTTGTCATCGTCGCTCTAGGCAAGCTCGGTAGCCGCGAGCTGAACTATTCCTCGGACATTGATCTTCTTTTCATCTATTCTGCCGAAGGCGAAACCGCTGGCGGCACTCGCGGCAAAGTAACGAACCGCGAGTATTTCATCAAACTCGCCGAGATCATTATTCGCTTGATCGGCAGTACAACGAGCGACCATGCAGCATATCGGGTCGATATGCGGCTGCGTCCTCACGGAACGCTTGGAGCATTAGCGATGTCGCTGAGCGATAATATTCGCTACTACAACAACGAAGCGAGGCCGTGGGAACAGCAGGTCCTGATCCGTAGCCGCTCGTCGGCGGGCGATGCTGAATTGTATTCGCGATTCTATGCCGAGGTCGAGAATAAGGTATATCCGCAAGACGAACCTGTCGCAAATGCTCTGGCAAACGTACGCCAAAGCAAACAACTTATCGACAAAGAGCGTTCGCTGCGTCGGGGCTACGACGTAAAGCTCGGCACCGGCGGCATACGTGAGATCGAATTTGTCGCTCAAGCTCTGCAACGAGCATATGGCGGCCCCGACCGTTGGCTACGCATTGGGCACACGTTGATCAGCTTGCAGCGACTTGTCGATCGCAAGTTTCTAACGAGCAGCGAATTGACCGATCTTTCTGCGGCATATACTTTTCTTCGTCGTACTGAGCATGTTCTTCAAATGGAGAACGGTATCCAAACCCACTCGGTGCCTGAAGATGAAGACAAGCTTGAATTGCTCTCGCGGAGAATGGAGTTTATTGACGGTAGCGATTTTGTTTCGTCACTCAAACGCCATCGCGAAAATGTCTCGCGAGTCTTTTCACGGATCTTTGGCGAGATCGACGACACTGGACTCGATATCGTTCCGACTATCGATGGTGTCGAGCCTGCGCCCATCGATGTGCTGAGATCTTTATTACACCCGCTCATCGACAGGATCGCCGAACGCTCGCCATTCTATGCTGCACAGTTTGCGAGCGATGATGAGTTGGCAGATTCCCTGCCGGCGGAGCACGAGCTTGATGACGAGATAGATTATCGAGCGGCGATGATGCTGGCAGTCGAAAATGAAGATGACTTTGGCTCGCGACTTCGAGCAATGCGAAGGCTATGGCCCAAGTTCAACGCCGCTATCGTCGCAGCTGATGCTACAGAGGCCATCACTGTCTCAGAATCAAAACGCCGACAGACTCTGCTTGCGGAGGCAAGTATGGCAGCCGCGATCTATACAGCAGAGCAAGAGCTCGGGCGACGTTTGCATCCGCATAGGCCAAAGCTCGATCTCGCCCTTTTGGCTCTAGGTAAACTCGGAGGACGAGGCCTCGATTTCGGTTCGGACTTAGATCTTGTGGTCTCGTATTTCGATCCGGCAGCGAAGATCGCAGAACTGACTCCACAAGAATTTTATAGCCGGGCAGTCGAATTGTTCACAAACACATTGTCGTCAATGACACGTGACGGCAGCCTTTATCGTGTTGACCTTCGGCTTCGGCCGTATGGTTCTAAGGGAATGACGGCGGTTTCGATCGACTCATTCCTTAGATACATAACAGATTCGGCAGCGATCTGGGAATTGCTCGCATTCGTCAAACTGCGATTTGCCGGAGGAGATGCTAGCATTGGCGAAACGCTCGAACAGGAGATCAGACGCTCAATACACGAGAAGGCAAGGACGATACCGCAAGACGAGCTTCGCGACGAAACTCGCAAGATGCGGTTTGCTCTCGAAAAGAGAAAGCCTCCCCGCCGAAGCAGTGACATTGACATTAAGTTTGGAGCCGGTGGAATGCTCGATGTTTATTTCGCGATGCGGTTCTTGCAGCTCCGGGATGATGTTCCGGACGATACCGCGAATCGGTCAACACCGCATATGTTGAAGATGCTTTACGACGCCGGATCGATGGGCAAGGAAGAGTTCCGAGCATTAGACGATGGGCATGCCTTTCTCTCGCGGCTTGATCATGCATTGCGGCTCGCCGTCGGTCGAACCACAAAACTCCGAACTGACAATTCCGAACTTGTCGACCTTATTGCACGTTCGATGAAACTCGACAACTCAAAACAACTTGTCGAACAGCTCCATATCACACGACTTACGGTTCGTGAGGCATTCGACGATATTCTCACTTAGTCACGAACGAACAGATCCTCGAGCGATTGCTTAACCGGCGTGATCGATCCCAAACGGCCGCCGGCGTCGCGTGTAACGGCGAGCACCGCGTCGATGTCCGATTCGTCGAGAACGTGTATCGTTGCACCATGAGGACGTGGCGTGATCGAGGCTCCGGCAATGAATTCGATCCGCTCACGTATCTCTTCAGCAGAGACAGATTGAACGTTTATCTCTAGATTCCGGGATGCTTCTTCGCCTCCTAGCAACTCTTGTAACGAACCAAATGCCGCGAGTTTTCCGCTGCGCAGTATCGCAACTTCGTCACACAACGCCTCGATGTCCGTGAGAATATGAGTGGACATAAAGACGGTCGTACCTTTATCTCGAAGGCCCGCGATCAACTCGCGTATCTCGCGGCGTCCGACAGGATCGAGGCCGCTCATCGGTTCATCGAGAAAAACGATCTCGGGATCGTTTATGAGCGATTGAGCCAGACCGACACGCTGAAGCATACCTTTTGAGAACTTACGCAGCTGCCTCTTGCGGTCTTTTTCGACGATGCCAACAGCCGTTAGCAACTCGTCCGACTTCTTAGTCCGCGTTGCGGCGTCATATCCGAACAATTCCCCGAAATAACTCATCAGCTCGTTGGCCGTCAGGTAATCGTAAAAATATGGATTCTCCGGACAATAGCCGATTCGGCGATGCATCTGGACGTCCGCAATATCGTGGCCCAGAATTCGAGCGCTTCCTTTCGTCGGAAACTGTAGCCGCATAAGAGTTTTTATCGTCGTCGTTTTCCCGGCTCCGTTCCCACCGAGAAAGCCAAAGATTTGCCCGCCGGTGACGTTCAGGGTCAGGTCGTCGAGAGCCAATACTCGCTTTTTCTTGAGAAATCCCTTCTCGTATTCCTTTGAAAGTCCTTCGATCTCGATAACGTAATTCATATTGAAAACCCTAACTAGCGACCTGCCACACCGGATCTTTCAAAATCCAATCGCGATCTGCATTCTTGCTTGTCCAAAACATATGGAACGTTTGACGGATCGACGATACGTCCATTGCTATCGGCTCGAAATTCTCTACCATTCGGCAGTTTCGCGGACATCAAGAGGCTGTTCACTTCGCGTAGATCATTGGCACACCGGCCGGTTTTGTCCTTTAGATCTGCCAGCGCCTTATCGATCGCATCACGTTCGTCCAACGAATCGAGCTGCGCCAACCGACGTTCGGCTACGACTTTCGTTTGTTCGTCTTGAGCTTCAGAAAGCATCTGCGAATAAACTTGTCTTGCCGTTGCGCGGCTGCCGCCTTCTGTCTTGACTGCGGCTACCATCATCTTCAAAAATGGGGCGGCACCGGCGATCTGTGAGCCTCGTTCGTAAGTTCTTGACGCCTCTTCGTAACGGCCGAGCTTCCAATAGATGTAGCCAAGCTGGTGATAGAGCCTCCATTCATTTGGATTGTTGGCAATGCCCTTTTCTGTGATCGCGATAGCCTTTTCAGGGTCTATACTTGGCAATATCACTGCTCCATACGAATAGGCGGCGATAAATCGCGGATCAAGATCAGTTGCATTCTCAAGGTATGGATACAGAAGTCTTGGGTCTAGATCTCGCAGGTCGTCTAGGTTAACCTCTTTTCCTGCCATATCGGCGGCGATCATCTTGTCTCCTATATATTGAAGCGACTTGACCCAATACCAATCCGCTATCAAGCCATCGAAACCAAGAGCAAAGCCTTTCAATCTGGAGCCATGGATCGATAGGTCCGAGTCTTCATATCCGGGCGGCAGCTCCGGCCTTTGGCCCTCTATTGCGTTGCCCGAAACAAATGCCACAGCAAAACCTAATACGCCCGCGGCGACCGCTGCAATTATCGTCCTGGTGCCAAAATTCGCCATCTATTTGAAATTCCGCTTGCTGAAGATCAACACAGTGATAGCGAGCAAAACCGCATTGAATCCGATCGCATACAATGTCGCAAACCCCGCAAACGATACCGTCGGAACATCACCATGAGCGGCGTTCAGAATAAAACTGAAATTGGACAAATTTGGCAATGCGTAATAAATGCCCGTAAATACCGCTATGGCCGAGCTAGATCCGATCGTCTTCGCAAGATCAAGCAGGGACGAACTGAAATGTCCGATAAGAAATACAAAGAATGTCAACAATGCTGATAATGCAGGCGTAGAAAAACTTGAGAACAAGATCGCGACGGCTGTGAGAATAGTGAGTTCGAGGAAAATGAGAAATCCGGCTCCCCAGATCGAGGCGGTTTTTGACGCTCCTCCAACATAGGCCAGGGCCAGCGTCACGCCGAGGCACATGATAACGACATTCACAAATAGCGTCGTACAGAGACCAAGATATTTGCCGATAATGAATTCGCCGCGACCTACGGGCTTTGAAAATATCGAATAGACGGTTTTCTTTTCTATCTCTTTCCAGACGAGGCTTACCCCGACAAAAATGGCGATGAAAGCACCGAAAAGAAGAACGGCGCTCATACCGAGGTTGATGATCACACGGCTCTCCTGCCCGGCGGTTAGTTCGCCGAGAAAGATCGCACTAACCGTGATCAGCAGTACGAAAACAATAAGATTGTAGAGGATCCGGTCACGGACAGCCTCGCGAAACGCATTTTTCGCGATGGTCAAGATCCGGGGCAGGAATCCTGTTCCTTCGTTAGGCATTACGGTCTATTTTCGAAACTTGAGGAGACTGAGCATCTCCGAGCGTCAACATTCTACCACGAAACTCGCCTACTCCGTTGGCTTAGGTATCGCATCGACATACATCTGGGCCGCGTTTTGTGGCACTAATTCACCCGGCGGCGTACTCATACCGTCTTCTTTTGACATATGGAAAGCTTTGTTTCCTCGGTACCGGATCAACCGAACCCAGCCTTCCGCCTGTTTGGCATTTACCGCATATGCGGCTTCGGTCTGTGCTCTGGCTTCGTCCTCGAGACCGACCGAACGCATAAATTCGGCCGCCTCGATCCGCATATATACCGAGCGTGGATAAACCCTCGTTCCCTCTCGATAAGCCTCTACGGCTTCGTCAATGGCTCCGGCGGTTTTATACTGCGTAGCTAGCTGCGAGTATGTCAATGACATTCCAATGCCGGTTACAATGCCCTTCCGCGTCATTTCCGCGGCCTTGAGATACTCGTTCATCGACGCATACCGTGCAGCCGCGGAATTGTACGCACCGGCATATTCAGGGTCTAGCCACATCGCCGTCGCATAGTCGGCTAACGACGCATCGTTGTCAACCGTCGATTCAGCACGGCTGACATAGGCTTCAGCGGCGATCTTAATTCCCGCATAGGCAATACAAGCTGCGATGCCGACGAACATCAAGAGGAGAACTATTTTTCGGAGCCGGCCCGACATCTCACGGACCAGCGAACGATCCGTGATCCCTATCGCTGCGGAAAGTATCAGAAAGAGACCCATTCCGTTTTGCGCCGAACGAAATGAAAATGAACTGACCATGGAGCTAAACCCAAAGGCTAAAGCGCCACCGATCACAGCCCACATTATGATCGAGTTCGGGCCGCGGACATTTCGAACGATCGCGATCGCCGCTATGCCAAAACTGACCAATATTAAAGCGATCCCAACAATTCCTAACTCCGACGCGATCTGAATAGGCTCGTTGTGGGCTCGTTCGACAAGGTAGTCTTCTCCGAACTCCGTCGATGTATCCTGCGGATTATCGCGTCGAAAATCCATACGGCCATCGTTGAACGCACGTCCAAAATTATCAGCGCCGTAGCCTAAGAACCATCGTTCTTTTGCCATGTGGGCACCGATCTTCCAAATGACTTTACGAAACTCGTTCGATGTGAATTCGGGATCTTGCGTACCTGTAATATAATCGGCGGTCGCCGGCACTTCGGACGTAACCACGAACAGCACCTGAAACCCGATCGTGAAAACTAGCCAAATTGCGGCAACTGCCGCCAGTATACGTCGCTTACCGGTCGGTTCGAATACTAGCGCTCCGACACAAAACACGGCCATACCGACAACGCCCGCGATGAACGAGCCTTTACTTAGTGACAACATCACGGTCAGCCAAGCAAGTACAAATGCGGCTGCCACGATCACACGCACCTTGCCCTTCATGAAGATCGCTCCGGCCGCAAGCACCGGCGTGATCGTCGCCATCAGCTCTCCGTATTTGCCGTATCGGATACGCAAAAAGCCCTCGCTATGCTTAAAGTCCGTGAGTGTGAGATAGTCGATCAGGCACAGAATGCCTGTGATAGTAGCAACTGTTGTGATAGCAACCACCGGAAATCGAATGCTCTGTTGTCGTCTAACGATCGCCCCAAAAGTAATGAACGCTGCAATGTATAGTCCCCATATGACGGTGTGGTGAGCAACCGATTCGTATGAGTATGCCCACATCAACGACAGCAGCCCAAAGGATGCAAACGCCATTAACCAACCCGCAAAGTGAAGCGAAGATCGGCCAATGCCCGCGATCAATTCCGTGAGTTTTACTCCTGAGAGCCGAATTCCCAGCCAAACAAGAGCCAAAAGAACGGAAAGTACCAACTCCGCCTTGTACGGATGCGTCACCGGAATGATCGGCCCTGGAATATAGAACAAAATACTTAACAGCCCAAGCCCAAACATCACAGCGCAAACATTCGATGCAATGCTGTCCGCACCGAACGCTTTTATCGAACTATTGGTCTCGTTTTCTGGTTCCATATCGGCGGTCGCCAAGTTAGGAGATTCTAACATTTGCACATTAAAACAAAAAAGAGGCCGTCACTTGAGACGGCCTCGGAGAATCTATGTTTTTCATTCACTAGTTCGACATTGGGCTTGCGGCAATGACCTGTGCCAATGTTCCGTACTGCGCAAGTGTGGTGTCTGATTTGATGACACCGTCCGTTGCAACGCCAAATCTTCGAGATCCTGTTTGGGTTACACCTGTGGTCGTAGTCGGTACCGAACTGAATGCAAACTGAGGCGGAACCAAAGTAGTCCCTGCGACTCGAATGCCGACAAAGTTGTAGCCGCTTTTTGTTCCCGTATCAAGCGTATTATCCAGGATCTGTGCGCCCGGCGTTCCCAATTCTGCCAGTGCAGCGATGCTGAATGATGTAGCGCCCGCATAATTGCCGTTTCCGACCGTTGCGGCGTAGGTCAACTGAGCACTGTGAAGCAGACGCATCGATGAAACTGCTGACCCTTCGTTCGCCGATCTTCTTGAAGCTAGCAGGTTCGGTATCGCAATAGCAGCGATAATTCCGATTATTACCACAACGATCAAAAGTTCGATCAGTGAAAATCCTTTCTGTTGCGTTGTCATTTTGATATCTCCGTTCCGAGGTTTCGTCGGTTGATCTGACCTAATGTCGAACGGAAGGCATGTCCATTGGATCAGACTCGTGAAAAAAGGCGGGAAACATCTCAGTGAAATGCTTCCCGCCTCGGATTACTAACTAAACGTTAGATTAGTTGCCCATCGGCGAAGCAGCTGCGACCGTTGTCTGGTCATAAGCGGTGCCAAGCGATGCAGCCGTGCTGTCAGCCTTGAGAACGCCATCTGTTGCCACACCAAAACGGCGTGAGCCGGTCTGTGTAACACCCGACGTCGTGGTTGGGTTAGCCGATGCGAAGAAAACTGCAGGAACAGTCGTCGAAGCTGCGGTTGCACCACCGACAAAGTTGTATCCGCTCTTCGTACCCGAAGCAAGAACGCTGTCGACCAAGTTGATCGATCCACCGAGCGTGCTGATGGCTGCAGCGTAGCTGCCGTTACCATAGGTCGAAGCATAAGTCATCTGAGCACCGTGGATGGTGCGAAGCGAAGAAACTGCTGAGCCTTCATTAGCCGAACGGCGTGCTGCAAGCAGGTTAGGAATAGCGATAGCGGCGATGATGCCGATGATCACAACAACGATCAAAAGTTCGATAAGCGAGAAGCCCTTTTGGTTTTTCATTTTTAGTTCACAATCTCCTAAAGATTTAAGTCTGTCTGTACCTTTCCCAGGCAGCCTACCTATTACAAGCATCGTGCCAAAGGGTCGTGCCGTTGCTAAGTTGTTGATTTTATTAAGGTTACCAGCCAAGCAAGATTGCTTGTGGAACCAAGACGAGGTGTTTTGAACCTAAGTTCTAACAGTTTTTGGTAAGAGTTACTGACAAATTCTGTCAGTTTCGGGGAGATCGGCTATTCACCGCCGCGCATTTGGGCGCTTAAGCTGCGAATATTGTGTTTGTCGAGCAGATGCCGCAACGAACGAACCGGCATACCTAGCAATTCGGCCGCTTTTGTTTGATTACCAGACACCTTTCGAAGAGCTTCAACGACGTAGGTACGTTCAAGATTGTCAAGATGTGCCGTCAGATCGATGCCGTTCTCCGGCAGATCGAACTCGGCCTTGATGCGTTCGGGATTGTAATTAGTAATATGATCAGGCAAACGCTCGGGCTGTATCTCTTCGCCGCGTTCGAGTGCGACCGCTCGCTCAATAGTATGCTCGAGTTCACGAACGTTCCCATGCCACGCGTAATTTTCAAGTACCTGGAGGGTTCTTGGTGAAACGGTTACATTTCGTCCGCTTTGGGCATTGAATTTCGCAACAAAATGCGCGACAAGGTCAGGTATGTCCTCTGCACGCTCGCGCAAAGGCGGAAGATCAATCGGAATAACTGAGATCCGATAAAAAAGATCTTCGCGGAACGTTCCTTCGTCAGCCATTGCCCTGAGATCACGGTTCGTCGCTGCAATTACTCGAGCATCGATGGGGATCTCATCATGGGCACCCACGGGCCGCACACGACGCTCCTGCAAAACGCGAAGTAACTTCACCTGCATCGCCGGTGACATTTCACCGATCTCATCGAGAAAGATCGTTCCCTTGTCGGCTGCCTCAAAAAGCCCCTTTCGGTTGCTGTTTGCTCCCGTAAACGCACCCTTTACATAGCCGAACAGCTCAGATTCGAGCAAAGTCTCGGTGAAAGCTCCACAATTTATGGATATAAACGGCCTCTCAGCACGGTCGCTCTGGTCGTGTATTGCTCTAGCAACAAGCTCTTTTCCCGTTCCGCTCTCTCCCGTTACCAATACTGTCGATTGAACCTCAGCGACGGTCTCGATCATTTGAAAGATAGCGTCCATCTTTGACGATGATCCAACAATGTTCTTAACGCTGCCGCGATCGCGCTGTGCACGCTTGAAAGCTCGATTTTCAACAATGAGCTCTTGTTTTTCGAGCGTTTTCTTGACGATCAGCTTTAACTCTTCGACGTCGAATGGTTTTTGGATAAAATCATCGGCACCGAGCTTGAATGCCTCTCTAGCAGTTTCGACCGAAGCAAACGCAGTCATCAGCACGACCCCGAGATCAGGCTGTGTTGAGCGTACGGCTCGAAGCATCTCGATGCCGTCCATATCAGGCATTTTGACATCAGAAATGATGATATCCGCGGGCCCCTCAGTCAAAGCATCTATCGCCTGCCGTCCATTCATGGCCGTTCGAACCGTGTGGCTGTCGCCCTCGAAAACGAGAGTTAACAGTTGGCGATAGCTTTGTTCGTCATCGACGATCAGTATATTTGCCATTTTGTCGAAGGGATGTTGATGTCAGCATCAACACAAACCTATTTTACGGATACTACGCCATTATACAAGACCTTTTTGCCTATTCGCCGCCGCCCACGTTGAGAAATTTCGTTAATTCTGACGATTTCGGATTTTCACTACGTAATGCAGTGCGGTTTTCGCGAGGCAATTCGATCGTGATCGTTGTTCCAACTCCCTCGGTACTACGAACGTTGATCGCACCATTGTGATCTTTCACAATCTGATAAACGATCGACAGGCCAAGGCCCGTGCCGCCAGTCGTAGAATTTGCAAACGGCTCAAATAGCTGCTCAACCTGCTCCTGCGACATTCCACGGCCGGTATCGCTGAATTTTATGCGTACTCGACCACTTTCAGCCTCCTCTAGGCTTACCGTCAGCTTTCCACCGTCCGGCATCGCTTGTATCGCATTTCGCGCCAGATTCCATAGGATCTGTTTCAACTGAGCCGCATCCGCGGGAATTACGATGGTCTGTTCGCCCGTGTCATCGATAAGCTCGTGCTCATCAGAAATATCCGGACTATGCCGCATTAGTTTTAGGACCTCACAAATCGTTTCCCCAACATTAGTATCGGCGAAATCAACTGCAGCAGGCCGAGCATAATTCAGAAAATTGGTAATAATGCTGTTAAGGCGGTCGGATTCCTTTAGGATGATCTCCATCAAACTTGCCTGCGGTGTATTAGCAGCAGCCGTGGTCTCAAGCACTTGAATTGCGCCACGCATTGCTCCAAGCGGATTGCGGATCTCATGTGCAAGACCAGCGGCAACGCGGCCGACCGCGGCCAGCCGGTCTTTCCGTCTAATACTGTCTTCCATCGAACGGATGTCAGTTAGGTCTTGAAACGTCACGATCAGACCACTCGCCTCGTTTGTCTCCGAAAACAGTTTTGATATTGAATATCCGATTCGAACCGCAAAACCATCAGGTGTCTGTAGATCGGTTTCAAATCGCGGCGATTGCTCTCCGGCCTCGGCCGCCGAAAGGGATACCCTGATCGGTTCACGAATATCGCCAAAAAGCTTGAATATCGAACCTCCGCGAAAATCGTCAGCACGATATCCCGTGATCTCTGTTGCCGCCGCGTTAAACGTGTAGATCGTGCCGTCGAGATCGGTCGTGATCAGCCCCGAACGTATCGATTCAATTATACGCTCATGCAGTAAACGTAAATTTGCCAGTGACTTAGCAGTTTCTCTTAACTCTTCACCTGAACTTCGCCGATCAGACAATCGCGAGGCTAACAGCCCGACGACAAGTACTCCGACTATGTTAAAACTAACGATCTGGATCAGTTTTCCGGTTGCTTGCTCGGCACCGGTAAACTCTATCCATCCATAGATAGCCAGGATGGAGATCGTTATCATTTGGATAGAACAGAATACGGAAAGCAGTAAAGTCGAAAGTGGCCTCAGGAAGTAGGAGGCAACGCTAATAAGTACGATATAAAGGGTGATATAAGGGGATGAAAGATCGCCAGAACGCCAAACAAGCCAGGTTACTAGTAAAGAATCCAGGACAAATTGGATGGTGATCTGAAACGTGTAGTTCGAATTGAGCCTTAAGAGGAAGAAATAAACGATAGTTAGGCCGACCGAAATCAAGAATATCAGGAATAATCCCTGTGGAAATCTATCCCAAGATAATTGGAGACGGCCACTATTCCAAATCCAAATAGTAACCATCAAAACGAAAATAACCATCAAACGCCCAATAATCAGCGTTTGTATGCTCTGCATCAGTTTTGAGTTTACGCTAATGGTGTTTTCGTCTAAACTTGGCATAGCAGGCAGTTGCAGACACGAATAATGACGGAAAATTCACCGATCTATGACAATCGCCCATGGGGCAGCTTTACGGTTCTCGACGACCAACCATCATTCAAGGTAAAGCGTATCGAAGTTCTTCCGGGAAAACGACTTAGCTATCAGCAGCACTCTAAGCGATCTGAGCATTGGTTCGTCGTCGCCGGCACCGCTAAAGTAACATTAAATGGCGAAGAACTGCTAGTCTCGGCCGGCTCAGCCGTTGATATTCCCGTTGAGACCGCCCACAGAGTCGAGAACCCGTCCCCCGACGAAATGCTTATCTTTATCGAAACTCAAACCGGCACGTACTTCGGCGAAGACGATATCGTTCGGCTTGAGGATGATTTTGGACGAACTTAGTCTACGCGCAATATCATGGCTGTAGCTCGTCCAAGATCCTCAGCCAAAACGTCCGGCATTTGCTCGAGTAACTTATGATGCTCTTGCCCGTAACCTGTTAATACCATTGCACTTCTGATGTTAGCCGCAATTGCCGTTTCAATGTCAATTCGCTTATCTCCGACCATCCATGAACCGTCAGTAGTAAGCCCCAGATCAACACAAGCAGAATCTAACATTCCGGTTCCCGGCTTTCGACATTTACAACCCTCATCCGGCAAATGAGGGCAGAAGTAGTAGCCATCGATGAGTCCCTCTAACCGTTTATCCATCTCTCGATGGATCGAATGCATATCGTCTTCCGTATAGATACCTCGTCCAATTCCCGACTGATTTGTGGTGACCACCAACGCAAAACCGGCATTTTTCAGCGACCTTAGTGAGCCAAGCGTGAATTCGTAGATCTCCAGATCTTCAACACGGCTCAGAAAATTGACCTCTTTGATCAATGTCCCGTCGCGATCAAGAAAAATTGCCGGCCTATTGCTCATCCAGATCACTCTCTTCTGCTGAAAATACTACATCAAAGACCCTTTCCGGCGTAAGTCGCGTCATACAGCGATGGTCGATCGGGCAATCTCGCAACATGCACGGGGTGCACTCAACGGGTTCTCGTAGAACAAAAGCATTCGAAGCAAACGGTCGCGTCGTTTCAGGATCTGTCGGGCCGAACAATACGATCGTTTTGGTACCAACTGCCGGTGCGATGTGTGAGAGCCCCATGTCGTTAGAGACCATCAGATCGACTTCGGAAAGTAGCGCAGCGGCTAACGCCAGATCTGTTTTACCTGCAATATTTACAAGCGGCAACTTAGAACACGCTTGAACTTCTGCTGCCGTTTCCACCTCGTCCTTTGAACCGACGACAACGACATTTTGCCCAACGTCAGAGATCACCATTTCGGCAAGGCGAGCATAGTTTTCGAGCGGCCATCGTTTCGCACGTGAATTTGCCGATCCTACCCCGAAAGCTACCGTCGGCTTGCTAAGATCGACGCCATTGTCGGCCAGAAACTGTCGAGCCGCTTCTCGGCGCTCGTCAGAAACCTCTAGCGAGCCATCGTACTCAAAACGCCCGACCGTTTCACGGTTAAGCACGACCCGCTCCACGTTCTGGATCAAATTCAGATAGTAATAAGCCTCATGCCGTCGGTTCTTCCATTCTGGAACCGGAATAGGATCGGTCAACAGTAGGCCGCGAACGTCCTTATTGTAACCAATTCGCCTCGGTATTTTCGTAAGAAACGTAGTGATCGCTGATTCGAACGAGTTTGGCAAGATCACCGCTAGGTCGTATAGGTCACGCTTGAGGAACTTTGAATTGTCCAGAATGTCTCGCACCGGCCATTTCGCCTTTTCATACGAGACGATCTCGTCAATAAATGAAGCGTCCTGAAATAGGCCGTCAGCCCATGATCGCGTATGTAGCGTGATAGTGTCGTCAGGAAATATACGCCGCAATTCCCGCAACGCCGGTATCGACATTACGGCATCGCCGATCCAATTTGTACCTCGGACAAGTATCTTCATCTAACTGCTCAGAATAATGACTTTAGACCTGCCTCCAGTGATACTCTAGGTGCCCAATCCAGTTCAGTTCTAATAAGCGACAGGTCAGATACATAGTTCTTAGGCGTCGGCATCGGTAGCGGATTCTCGCCATCGATCACGACTTGCAAGCCAGAGACCTCTTGCATTTTCTCGACTAGATCACTCATCGAGATCGCGTTCTCTCGGCCCCCGCCGATGTTGTATGTTCCATGACGAATTACTGAATCGCAAAATGCGGAACACGCAGCCGCGAGGTCGTCTACATGCAAAATATCTCGCACCGGTGCTCCGCCGCCTGGCAATCGCAATCTTTCGCCGTAATTAATTGCATTCGCAAAATGTCCGACAAAACCGGGCGAGTTTCCCTCGGTATTTGGCCCATAAGCAGACGACAGTCGAAATATACATGAACGAAACCCGCGTGTATTGGCATAATACTGAACATATCTTTCAGCGATCAACTTAGACCATTCGAGCGGGCTTTGTCCGGAGTATTCAGTCGGGCAGGTTTCGGGAACATCGTAATAATTATCGGCCCAACGTCCATATATGTCTTTTGTTGACATGTAGATAAAGCACTTGTCTTTCGACATTGCTTTAAGCAGGTTCTGGGTGCCGAACACATTAGTGTCAAACGTATCGTCTTCGGAATCGATCGACTTATCCATCTTCGCCGCAAGGTGAATCACAAGATCGTAATCGGCCGCCACGGCGCAATCATCTTCGTCCAAAATATCAAACCCAGACCGACGAGACAGGTCGTCTGCACCAAAATGCGAACGAATATGCGTACCCAAATAGCCGCTTCCGCCTGTCACCAACACTTTCATATTTATTTGTTCGCCTCGACCATTCGCTGAACAGATTCTGCCTTACCAATAACAATTAAAAGGTCACCTTCTTGTATCAATGTGTCGCCATTTGGTTGATATTCCAATTCACCATCTTTTCTTCGGATCGCAACCACGATCAGGCTCAATTCGCGCGTGATCTCCGAATCTTTGAGAAATTTTCCAACATATGAGGACCTTGAACCAATTGCGACCTCGTCAAACGCAAGATCTAGCGATTCTGCGACGATCGAATCCATAAAGTCCGCTATCGCAGGCTTCAAGAGTGCTCGGGCCATAGACTGGCTACCAATGATCGTGGGCGCCACCACCCTACTAGCCCCGGCACGGATCAGGGTCGGCTCGGCCTGTTCCTCGACAGCTCGAGCGACAATATGCAGATCTGGATTGATTCCTCGAGCTGTCAGGACGACGTAAACGTTTGCAGCATCGTCTGGCAAACAACTTGCCAGCCCACGTGCCCTTTTGACGCCGGCCTTTGTCAAGGTCTCTTCAGACGTAGCATCGCCGATAATGACATTGGCCACCTCCGGATCTAGGTCTCGTAGTTTGGTTTCGTCTTGCTCGATCACAACATGCGGAAGTTGCTGCTTTTCCAGATTTCGCAGAATGCGCCTACCAACTCGCCCTGCCCCACAAACGATAAAGTGCCCTTCTAACTTTTCCATTTCTTTCAACTTTCGCCGACGATCGAGCGACTGAACCATTTCGGATTGGATAACTGCCTGTGCCAGAACCGATAACGAGTATAAAACAGTCCCGGCACCTGTTATCATCAGAAAGATAGCAAATAATCGGCCACCGGGACTTGTTGGTGTCAGATCGCCAAAACCCACGGTCGTTACCGTTTGTACCGAGGTATAGAAGCTATCCAGCCATGAAAAGCCCTCGAAATACCTGAACCCCGCAGCCCCGGCCACAATTATCGATGCGACGATCAGAATTGCGAACGCGAGCTTACGGCGAGTTAGATGACTCAGGGTTGAAAGGATTCCGACTTTCATAGTCTAGAATTTGTTCGACATTGCGAGGCGAAACTCGGTAAAATATTAGTGGCCCCCGCCGAGAAGATAATCTCATTAAGACATCGCAATTCCAACCAGTAGATGCAAGATAAGCTAACGCCGAAATCGACCCGTTCCAAGAAGCCGCCCGAAGCTTGGGTCAAGGCTCGACGCGGTGCATCCTACAAGGCACCGCCGCCGAGCCGCAGTCGGCGCGTTCTGCGGTTCTTTTTCAATAAATGGACGCTGCTCGGTTCCTTGGCGCTGCTTGTTTTTGCATTTCTTTCATTTACCTATCTATGGTTTGATTATTCAGACCGCATCGACCGTAAACTGTTGAGCGGCGAGGTCTTTACGCCAACCGCAGGCATCTATTCGGCTCCAAAGACTCTCAGGGTCGGCGAGTCACTCACCTCTAAAGACCTTGTCGATTACCTCAAAACAGCAGGCTATATCGACCGTAACGCAAAGGCCGATGCGTCGCGCAGCCGTTTTTCAGTTGAGAACGACGTAGTGAACATCGACCCGGGAACAGCCGCTATGATCGACGGTAAGAAAGTGTTTCCGGCGATCTCAGTCAAATTCTCGAAGGACGGTAAGTCTGTAGAACGCATTGGTAATCGGGAGTCGAATGCAGAGGAACAATCCGTCCGTCTCGAACCAAGAATGCTCAGTTCGATAGCTGCCGAAGGCGATGGTCGCCGTAAAACTGTGACCTACAACGACCTGCCGCCGCATTTGATCAAAGCCATCACAAACACCGAAGATCGTGCATTTTTCGAGCATTACGGCGTGAATTTCCGAGGTATCGCAAGAGCCTTGTGGCGTCGGTACGAAGGCGATGAGAATTCCCCGCTCGCTAACCAAGGCGGCTCGTCGATCACACAGCAGTTGGTCAAAAACACATTGCTTACCAATGAACCGACCTACGAACGCAAGGCGAAAGAGGCGTTCATGTCGATCATTCTTGAAACTCGCCTAACGAAACAAGAGATCTTCACGTTGTATGCAAACCAGATCTATCTTGGGCAGCAATCAGGTGTTTCGATATATGGCGTTGGCGAGGCTTCTAATGCGTATTTTGGTAAGGATGTATCGCAACTGACGCTTCCTGAGGCCGCATTTCTCGCCGGTATCATTCGCAGTCCGAATCGTTATAATCCTTATAAGAATCTGCAAAAGGTTACCGAACGCCGTAACCAGGTGCTCGAATCGATGGCCGAAACTGGCGAACTCGACATAGCGCAGCTTTCCAATTACAAAGCCGAAGCCATCGTCCTAAAACAGATCGACAACCGCAAAGACCTGCAGGGAATGCCCTATTTTTCGCAGTATGCGATCGAGGAATTGCCAAAACTCGCGACCGATCCTGAGGCATTGCAACATCTTCGTGTCTATACTTCGATCGATCCTGACCTGCAGCGAATTGCTTATGAAACGGTCGCGAAAAGGCTTGATGCACTCGACAAATACTTTCCGAAAAAAGAGAAGGGGCAGTTGAATGCTGCCCTTGTCGCCATGCGACCAAAGACCGGTGAGATCGTGGCGATGGTCGGCGGACGTGATTATCTGCAGAACCAATTCAATCGTGCGACTGATGCCAAACGTCAGCCCGGATCGGTATTCAAGCCGTTTGTTTACGGTGCTGCGATCAATTCGGCGTATGACAGCGGCACGCGTCAGTTCACGGCGGCGACTGTGATGAAAGACGAGAAAAAGGTCTTCACGTTTAACCAAGACACCTATTCGCCGAACAATTTTGGCGACACTTTTTCGAATAAAGAGATCACTCTGCGCGACGCCCTGGTAAAGAGCAAGAACGTGATCACCGTCGATATCGCGATGCAACTAAACGTCGGCAAAGTGATGAATTTCGCCGCAAAAGCCGGTATGCCAAAGGTCGAAAAGGCATATCCCTCGATGGCTCTTGGCACGGCTGAGGCATCGCCGCTTGAGGTTGCGACGGCTTATACGATGTTCGCGAATCTCGGCGATCGCGTTCTGCCGATGCCTATCACGCAGATCACTTCGGGCGATGGCCGAACCATTTCTGCACCTACACCTGACCGAAAGAATGTCGTTCGCCCGGACGTTGCCTATATCATGAACGACATTATGAAAGATGTCGTAAATCGCGGGACGGCAGCACAGGCTCAAGGTTGGGGACTTAGGAATGTTGCCGGAAAGACAGCGTTCGCAGGCAAAACGGGCACTTCGCGTGATGGTTGGTTTGCCGGATTTACGCCCGAATTGGTCGTGGTCGTATATGTTGGATTCGACAATAACGATGACCTCGGTATGAAAGGCTCAGACAGTGCGATGCCTATTTGGGCTGATTTTATGCGGTCTGCGTTGGACCTCCATCCCGAATGGAACGGCGATTGGGCAATGCCTGCCGGCATTCGCAAAGGCGAGATCGATATCCGCAACGGTTCCCTGATCCGCGAACTCGACGCCGTCGAGGCTCAAGCCATAAAGACAAATGCGTCGCCTACACCGACGCCCGCAAAGCTGCTGGATAGCGATGGCAACGAGATCCCTAACGATCTAGCTCCGGACGAACCGCCCGAGATATACGTGACAAACGTCCCTGCGGAGTTTCGCCGTATCGAGCTGTTTATCGGCGGAACCCTACCGAACAGATCGCTCATTGAGCAGCCGACGGATGGCTTAGAAGACGGAACTAAACCAACACCGTCGCCGACGCCTATCACCGAAACGTGGCAGGACGCTGTCGAACCGCCAAATTCTCAGCCGAACACTCGTCGCCCATCGGCCGAGGGCACCGGAAGCGTGACCATAATGATCTGTCCGCTGACCGGAATGCGCGCCACCTCAAAATGCCCCGAAAAACAAACCAAGACCTTCGCCGGCGGCTCCGAACCGAAGGAATTTTGTTCGTTTCATCGTTAGCTTTTTTTACGGTAAATTTTCGTTACAAATTTGGTCAATAACGCCGCGCAGAATCTGTCGCAGAAATTGTGGTACGTACCACATATGCAACGCTGTTTCACGCCAATGAATGTCCAAAATGCCCTGTTTACAGGCAAATCTGTAACAGCTAGACCCCAAGTGGTAGAGTACTTTCCGCAAAGTGGTAGAGTACTTTGCCACAAGTGGTAGAGTAAAATGCCCCAAGTGGTAGAGGTATTTTTCGCAGAAAGGACCTCTACCACTTTGACCGGAAAATTGGTCGGGCAGATTGTTACTTTGGTGGCATTTGTTACATTCGCGGCGATCGCTACGAACCTGACTTTCGCCGGAGGTGACACGGAAATTAGCCCGAGGGCAAAGCGCCAGGGAACGATCACAAACAATTCTATTTCATTCCTCGACAAACTGGTGCATAATTCTCAGAAATGCTTAGTTGTTCCCATAGTCACCTCGCAGTTACAGTGTCTATCAAAATAGAGCAATTTCTCGGCTCTGAAGTTGCGAACCGTATGATTTCCGATGCCGGCGAACTCCGCGGACGCCAAACCGAGCTAGAGCATCAGATAGATACGCTGAACAATAGTCTGGAGGCTTTGAATTAGTATGAAAACCCTCGCGCAACTTGGCTCAATAATGATTTTGTTTGTTGGTCTTTCTTCGAACGGATACGCTCAACCGGAGCCTATATCGAGGCAAGCCTTCGATACTGCAGTCAGGTCGGCTGTGCATAATTCCTACAAGTTTTCTCGACGAGTGACAAAAGTCGGCAAAAACTATGATGAATATGGCAAGGTCATTAGAACGACCAGCAGCATCTTTGCAAGCCTGCTTCCCAAAGGGTTCT
This sequence comes from Blastocatellia bacterium, assembly GCA_016789145.1. Classification (GTDB taxonomy): domain Bacteria; phylum Acidobacteriota; class Blastocatellia; order Pyrinomonadales; family Pyrinomonadaceae; genus OLB17. The sequence continues at coordinate 35,033 of JAEUQI010000009.1, forward strand.
ATACAATCTACGAGACGGAAGAAAACGGTAAGTCAACTAGAATAGAAACGATCAAGATAGCTGACGTCATGTACAAACGTCATGACAATGGGAGCTGGAAGCTATTGGGTAAACGCCTTGAAGAAAACGTTGGAATCATTCCGTCATCGCTTTCATATGCAAAGACTTCGAAAGAACGTGTCACTGTCGATGGAGTTTCTCTTTGGCTTTATCAGGCGATAATACAGTCGGTTCCTAGTAGAGGTAATCCCGATGACAAGCTCGCGGTCTGGTCGCTGCAATGTTGGATCGATATGAAAGGTCGCATGACCCGAACTATTCAACAATCGCGTCCTCCACTTTCAAGTGAATTCAGAGAGGATGTTTACGAATACGATCCCAAAGACCTCAAGATCGAGGCGCCGATCAAGTAGGTTATGAAAGTTGCGGCACTTATTCTTACGATGTTTCTGGCTTCGGATTCGGCGGCGGGGCAGGTTTTGACGGTTAAGAACAATATTCACGCCCAGCTCACCAACCAAAACTTCGTGATGCGTGCCCCAATCGACAAAGTCACCGAGCTAAGAGGACGCTCCGCCGAGCTGGAGCATCAGATAAATACGCTGAACAATAATCTGGAGGCCTTAGGATAAATGAAGGTTCATATTGCAACAGGTCTAGTGCTTATAACACTGTTTTCTGTACTTGCCGTTTCGGCCCAAGTTAAGGAAATTACGAAAGATGAATACTATTCTCCGTGGCGAGCAGCTATTCAGAAAGCTCGCGGGCTTAACCGGCGCAAAATATCAAAGACGGAGATCTATAAGAACGGGAAGATTTCAGCAACAGACGAATGGCTTTACGAGTACGTTTTACCGGACAAGATTCGTTACGTCCATTTGGAGAAACGAGATGGTAAAAGCTACCGAACCGAACAGGTCGATATAGATAAATTGAAGTATTGCAAACAAGATGACAAGCCTTGGGAATTGGTCGAAGGCCCTTGCATCGGCGGCGGAGCGGGTGGAGTGCCGAATGCTCAATCGATAAAATATACGGTTGAGACAGTTCGCTCCGGTAACAATGATGCCAAGCTGTTTACTCAATATATTACCTTTAAAGACCCCTTTACAAAGGAATCGAATATAGGACTCTCCTTCTATGAATCGAAGTATTGGCTTGGCTCCGATGGATTCATAATTCGAGAAGAGCGGAAATACGGTCTCGCAGAAACCAAACGAATAGATCGCTTAACGGTTGATACTTACGAATACAACCCCAAAGACCTCATGATCGAGGCGCCGATCAAGTAGCACAACACTGGAGGATATTTATCTTGTCTTCGGCTTTGCGACATTTGCAGTCCGGTCGGGCGAGCCGCGACCGCACTGCGTTTGGGGGCGGAGCACAGGCGTTTGTGCCGATGAGCTCCCTTCGGTCGTTGAAAGACAGGCAAGGCAGCCTGTCTTACGGTTTAGGGTGGCCCGCACGCTAGAGGCGTGCGGGCCGGTTGATCTACTTCATTCCCAGACTCTTAACGAGGAATGCGTAGATGTCGGTCTGCTGCTCGATCGCGAGTGCTGTGGGCAGGCCCGCGCCGTGGCCGCCGCGGACTTGGACGCGGATGAGGATCGGAGCGGTGCCGGCTTGGGCGTGCTGCATCGCGGCTGTGTATTTGAAGCTGTGAGCAGGATGTACGCGGTCATCATGGTCAGCCGTTGTTACGAGAACAGGCGGATATTTAGTGCCTGGCTTCGCATTGTGATACGGCGAATAGGCGTACATGACCTTGAAATCTTCCGCATTCGTCGGGTCACCGTAATCCGAACGCCATGCCCAGCCGATGGTGAATTTATCAAATCTGATCATATCCATCACGCCGACCTGCGGAATTGCCGCACCGAACAGATCAGGATTCTGATTGAGCACGGCACCGACCAGAAGGCCGCCGTTCGAGCCGCCCTGCATCGCAAGCTTGGGTGTTGACGTGTACTTGTTCGCGATGAGCCATTTGGCAGCGTATGCGAAATCGTCAAACGTGTTCTGCTTGTTCAAACGCGAGCCGCCTTTCCACCAATCTTTGCCATATTCGGCACCGCCGCGAATACAGGCTGAGGCATAAATGCCGCCCATATCGAGCCACGCAATGCGCGAGACCGAAAAGTTTGGCGTCGTGGAAATGTTAAAGCCGCCGTAACCATAGAGCAGCGTCGGATTCTTTCCATTTAGCTTTAGGCCTTTCTTGTAGGTCAGGAACATCGGGACCTTAGTGCCGTCTTTACTTGGATAAAAGACTTGCTTTACTTCGTATTTCGACGGGTCCATCTTCACGCCTGCGGTGCGAAACATCTTGCTCTCACCGGTTTTCATATCGTAGCGATAGATCGTCGGCGGCGTTGCGAAGCTCGAATATGTGTAAAAAGTCTCACTGTCCGTACGCTTGCCGCCAAAGCCGCCGGCTGAACCGATACCAGGCAATTTCACGTCACGAACGAACGTGCCGTCGATGTTGTAGATCTTTATTGCGGTCGATGCGTCTTTCAGATAGTTACAGACGAACTGGTTGTTGATGAACGAAACGCCGTTCAATGTGTCAGCCGATTGCGGGACGATCTCTTTCCAGATCATCGACCGATCGAGTACATTTCGAGAAACGATGCGGCCGCGAGGTGCGTCCTTGTCGGTCTGAAAGTAGAACGTCGCGCCATCATTGCCGAGGAAATTCCAGCTATTCTCAAGGTTGTCAATAAGCGGAATGAACGGCGCCTTTTCCATGGTCAGGTTCTTGAAATAGATCATGTTCATTCGCTCAGTTCCCTTCGCGACCCTGATGATCAGCCAGTTGCCGTCGTCAGAAACCTCTGCTGAGCTGAAGTAATCGCCATTGTCCGGGCGTTCATAGACGACATAATCTTCGGACTGAGGAGTGCCAAGCTTGTGAAAATAGATCTTTTGAAATTTGGTCGCTTGTTTCAATTCCTGCCCCTTTTCGACAGGAGCGTAGCTGCTGTAAAAGAAGCCGCTGTTGTCCTTGAGCCAAGCCGAAACGCCTTGGCGATTCGGTGCCAGCGTGTCCGGTAAATCCTTGCCGGTCGTCGTGTCGCGAACACGCCACGTAGTGCGGTCGCTGCCGGCCTCGCTGACGCCATACGCCCACAGCTTGCCATCCTCTGTAAAGATCGAACCGTTCAGAGCCGCAGTTCCGTCTGCACGAAGCTTGTTCGGGTCAAAGAAGACTTCGCCCGGATCGTCGATCGATCTCGCACGGTAGATGACGCTCTGGTTCTGAAGTCCATCGTTCTTTGAATAGAGATAGAAGCCATCCGCGATCTTCGAAGGAGCGCTGAATCGCTCGTAGTTCCACATCGCCGTTAGCTTTTCTTTGATAGCTGCTCGCTGAGGCACCGATTTGATGTATGCGTCGGTGATCTTATTCTGAGCGGCGATCCACTCGTTCCATTCAGGCGTGTCGGATTCTTCCATCCAACGATACGGATCGGCGACCTTTACGCCGTGAAACACATCGACCTGATCGACGCGACGTGGCTTAGGATATTCGATCTTCTGCGCCGGAACGGCGCTGACCATAAACGAGAGAAATACAAATAAAGCGATACTACGTTTGAACATTTACCAGAAAACTCCTTAAGTAATACTTCTATTAGTATATGCGAACTGAACCGCGATCGCAGAATGCGTTGAACGGAGAATTCTGTTTGAAATCAATGCACTATGCTATTCTTTCGCAAGATTATGAGTGAAAGTGTGGCTAGCTTGGTCGTGGACAACGTGAGCAAGCGGTTTGATGAATTTACGGCGGTCGATGGGCTGAGCTTTGAGGTGCGGCCCGGGCGAGTGTTTGGATTTTTGGGGCCGAACGGTGCCGGAAAGACTACGACAATACGAATGATAGTCGGCATCACGGCGCCGGACGAGGGCGAGATACGGCTGTTTGGCGAGCGTGTCGGACCGAACGTGCAGGACCGCATCGGCTATCTGCCTGAGGAGCGCGGCCTCTACAAAAAGATGAAGGTCGTTGATCAGCTTCGCTATTTTGCGGCTCTGAAAGGCCTGTCAGGCAGCGACGCCGATAAGCGCATCGACCGTTGGCTCGAACGAATGAAGCTCGCCGAGTGGAAGTCGAAAAAGACGACCGACCTCTCGAAAGGTATGCAGCAGAAGATACAGTTCATCTCGACGGTGCTGCACGAACCCGATCTGCTGATTCTCGACGAACCATTCTCGGGGCTCGATCCGGTGAACGTCGAGTTTATGATCGATGTGCTTTCGGAGTTTCGGCAGAACGAAAAGACCGTCATTTTTTCGACGCACTTGATGGAAACAGCTGAACGTTTGTGCCACGACATTATCCTGATCAACAAATCGAAAAAGGTCATCGGCGGCAGTCTGCGTGAGGTAAAGGAAAGCTATGGCCATAATATGATCGCGTTGCGTGGAAGTAATTTCGGCACAGTGTTCGACGATAAGACGCTCGTAAATGGCGTCGCCGAGCACGCCGACGAACTCGAGGTCGAACTTGCCGCAGGTGCCGATGGCCAAACTTTGCTGAAGAAACTCATCGCAGCAGGTGCCACGGTCACGAAGTTCGAACAGGTCGAACCGACATTGAATGACATCTTCATCGAGAAGGTTGGAGGTGTAAAGAGCGATGCGTAAATTCGTTGCCGTTGTAAAACACGAATATAAAAAGATCGTCTTCAAATGGACATTCCTTTTGGGGACGCTATTGCTACCGGTGCTGGCTCTTGTCTTCGCATTGGTGCCGGCTATTTTGTTTTCGATCAAAGGCGAACCGACGCGGATCGTCGTCGTGGACCGCGACGGAAAGATCTCGCAACGATTGAAAGAAAATCTTACTGCCGAAAAGATCGCCGAGAAAGGTGCTCAGGCGGCTAAAGACGCTCAGTTCGACATCACAAGAAGCCAGGACGAGCAATTCCGGAAGAATGCTCAGAATGCGGCTGCAGGATTCGTATTTGTCGAATATTCGGCTAGCGGCAAAACCGACGATCAGATCAGGGACGAGCTCCGGTCGATGACGGTCGGGAAACAGATCGAGGCATATCTGATCGTGCCGCAAGACGATAAGGCCAAGTTCGAATTTGTGTCTCGAAAGGGCGGCGACTTCATAGCAGGCAGCATGCTGGACGAGGCACTGAATGACGCCGTACGCAGCGAACGCCTCGCCAGGGCGAATATCAACGAAACGACGCTCAAGTCGATCAACCAACGCGTCGTCCTCGACAAACGTTCGATCGACGACGAGGGCCGCGAAAAGGACAGCGATATGCTGCTCGCCGCGTCGTTCGTGATCGGTATGATGATCTACATCACGCTTGCGATCTATGGACAGATGATCTTAGGTGCGGTCGTTGAAGAGAAAGAAACGCGAATTGCAGAAATACTATTCTCTTCGGCACGGCCGTTCGAACTGATGATGGGCAAACTTACGGGCGTTGCACTTGCCGGCCTAACGCAGCTCGGAATTTGGGTCGGGTCACTTGCCTCGTTGATCGCGTTCGTCGCGGTTCAGGCAGATCTATCGCCGTTCCTTTCAGGACTGCCGACAGTCACGCCGCTGATGATCTTGTTGTTCCTGATCTATTTCTTGCTTGGATATTTCGCATTCGCATCGCTGTTTGCTTTGATCGGCTCGGTCGTCACAACGGTTCAGGAAGGCGGGCAATTTTCGTTTCCGGTGATCATGACGATGCTCGTCGGTTTCTATTTCAGTTTTGCGGTCATCCGCGACCCGAATTCGGCGCTTTCTTTTTGGGTATCGATACTACCGTTTTTCGCTCCGATGACAATGCCTGTCCGAATAATCGCGGCGACGCCGCCTTGGTGGGAGATCGTGTTGTCGATCGGCATCAATACTCTCGCGATCTTTTTTCTGGTTTGGATAGCGTCAAGAGTTTATCGCATTGGAATGTTGATGTACGGCAAGCGCGCTACGATACCTGAGATCTGGCGATGGCTGCGGCAAGCATAGGCTGAACAATTGTTCACGCGATTTCGTTAGTTGTGATAGTGTAGAGTTACACATTCAGTAATTTGTTGGAAAAGGAGTAACTATGCTTTCAATTATTTGGCAATTGTTCGTCGGACTGATCATTGGAGTTATCGCTCGCTTCTTGCTTCCTGGAAAAGAAGCAATAGCAAGCGGCATATTCGGATGGCTGGTTACGGCCGGTATCGGCATGGGCGGCTCGTTTATCGGAACAATGGTCGGCCGAGCGATCTGGAAACAGGACAATTACAAGGCAGGCTGGATCTTGTCGATTTTAGGAGCGATCGGACTGTTATTGCTCTATCGTATGTTGTTTTAATGCAACGATTTAAAATTTGAGTTGCCGTCCGGTGCTTTACGCCTCGGGCGGCAATTCCATTTTCACAAGGCCGTCGAACGCTACGTGATATGCCACGCCTTTCACCGGAATCGCCATTTCTTCCTCTGTCTTACCCTCGGAGTTCGCGATCGAAACGCTGGCAAAATAACAGTCGGCTCCGTGCTGCATAGCGTGGCGAACTTGGTGGTCAAATACTTCTTGCCCCTCGATTCGTCCACGTTCCGGATAGATCGCAGTTCGGACGACAAAATGCCCAGGTTGAGCATCCTTTATACCAACGATCTGCGGTACTTTTTCGCGGTCGCCAAGCACATCCGCCGATTCGAGCGTCCAGCCGGCCTCGAGCAATTGCTTATAAACTATTTCTACACCGAACGCGTGTATATCTTGTTCGGTCATCAATTCCCTTTCACTCATTGACGTTATTCTACGGTTGCGGCGTGGTATATTCAACACAATGAACATCAACGATATCCGCGATGCGGCCGCCCGCATCAAGCCTTACGTCAAACGAACGCCGCTGGAGCGAAGCACGTCATTGAGCGAGCGATTTCGAGCGAACGTATTTGTAAAGTACGAGCTGTTTCAGCGGACGGGATCATTCAAGGCACGCGGCGGTTTCAACAAACTCTTGCAACTATCAGACGACGACAAAACGAAGGGCGTCGTGGCAGTTAGCGGCGGCAATCATGCCCAGGCCGTGGCATATGTTTCAAACGCACTAGGCATTGACGTCGTGATCGCGATGCCCGCGAACACGCCCGCGACCTACTTGAACGCGACTCGCGGCTACGGAGCAACCGTGGAACTGATGCCCAATATCGCCCACGCATTTTCACGGGCAAATGAGCTCGCTGCCGCGGGGCGAACGCTTATACATCCATTCGATGACGATGACGTTATCGCAGGGCAGGGCACGATCGGACTTGAGATACTCGAGGACGTGCCTGACGTGACCGACGTTATCGTCAGCATCGGCGGCGGCGGTCTGGCGGCAGGTGTTGCTCGGGCAATGAAAGAAACAAACTCATCGATCAAGATGTGGGCAGTTGAGACCATCGGAGCTGACGCAATGTCACAGGCAGTGACCGCAGGAACGCCCGTTGAACTTCCCGCCATTACATCGATCGCTAAAACGCTCGGGGCACCTTACGTCACAGAACGAACTTTGACCGCAATACAACGAGATTTCGAAGGCGTAACCGTCGTGTCCGATGCCGAAGCCGTTCGTGAATTGCTCTATATCGCCGAGAGGCTGAAAGTCATCGTCGAGCCTGCGGCGTCAGCGACAGTCGCTGCCGCTGAACGACTTAGGGCAAACTTTGGCGAAAACTCTAACGTCGTAATTATACTTTGCGGTGGAAATACATCGATCACCGATGCCTGTGGTTATCTTCCGCTGCTTGCGGAGTTGGAATGATAGATGTAATCTCACTTTATTACGACATCGAATTAATTTCGGAGGTTCTCAATGAACGCCAAGAGTATAATTTTCTGCGCGGCTATTGTGTGCGCATTTCACCTGGTTGCGGTAGTTGATACAAATGCGCAGGTCGCTCAACCGCGCCCAATGTGCCCAGGCTTGGGGCTTACCGCTGCTGAAGAAAAGGCGATACTTGATGGCCATAATGCGATTCGAAAGGAATTAAAGCTTCGAGATCTAACGTGGGATTGTAGTTTGGCAAAGGCCGCGCAAGATTGGGCGAGCAAAGGTATCGCCGAGCATAATGATGACAATCCTTACGGCGAAAGCATATTCGTTGCATCGTCAGCTACGGAACCTGTTACAAGTTCACTGAAGCGTTGGCAAGCCGAAAAACTTAACTGGAACAACGAAACCGGCAAATGCGCTCCCGGCAAGATCTGCCTTCACTACACGCAGATCGTCTGGCGCACGACTACAAAATTAGGTTGTGGAATAAACAGGAACGTTGTTGGCAAGTGGAAGACGATGCTAGTCTGCAACTATGATCCCGCAGGCAATACCGGCGGAAAGGCCTATTAGGTTATCGCTCCACCATCGACGATAACGATCTCGCCGGACATAAAGCTATTGCGGTCTGAAGACATAAAGGCTGCAATCTCGGCAAGTTCCGCCGGAGCACCTTTTCTTCCTTTTGGAACCCAAAAATCGTGCATCTGAATTAGACGTTCGGGCAAAGTGTGTCCAAGATCGGTATCAAAGATGCCGGCAGCGATCGCGTTGACCGAGATGCCAAAATTTGCGGCCTCTCGCGACAAACATTTAGTAAAACCTATCATCGCAGCTTTCGACGTCGCATAATGGACAGATGTCGGCAAGCTCCGAATAGCACCGACCGAAGTGATATTCACTATGTGTCCACTGCGTTCGCGGATCATTTGCTTGTAGAAAGGCTTGGTAACGGCAAACAGACTGTTCACGTTAGTATCTACGACCCAATCCCAAGACTTGTCCGTTGTTGTCGCAAAATTGTCAGCTTTGTTTACTGCGGCGTTGTTAACCAACACGTTTATCGGCCCCCAAGCGTCCTTGATCTCGCGGGCTATATGCTTCATTCCAACGCGATCGGTCACCGATACTTTGTAGCTCAATGCCCGGCGTCCGTGCGACTCGATCTTCTTTTCGATCTCTTTAGCGAGGTCATCGCTCGAATGATAGTTGAAAGCGACGTCAGCTCCTTCCCGAGCGAAAACCTCGCAGATCGCAGCTCCGATCCCGCGGGTTCCGCCTGATACAAATGCACGTTTTCCTTCGAGTAAAAGGCTCACAAGAGAACTCCTAACAAAGACTTAAGGTTAAATGGCGTTGTAATAAAAGGCAAAAGTAGAGAGGCGATTTACACTGTGGATGCGGCGGCCGATGCCTCGGCCTGAGTTGGCTTCCATAAGGCATTGATCTCGCGGACGATATACTCTGTTGAGTTAGGAAGCGCAAGGCCAACGGTCGCCGCCTTCATACTTGTATAGAGAGCCCTATTATTTACTAGATTCGCGATCGTAGGCACAATATCAGAACTGTGTTTCAACAGGATCCCCGCTCCTTTCTCAGAAATGAGCTGCACCGTTCCGGCCTCCTGCGGCATCGGCGGCGTTGTAGCGTCTGCGATAATTGGCAATCGGCAAGCAAGTGCCTCGAACGTGGTCAACCCACCAAGTTTTGAGACCATCACATTCGCTGAGTGCATAAGCTTTTCGATCTCGTCAGAATAACCAATAACTTTAACCGGAAACTTTGCACTTTTCGCTAATTCTTCCGCCTCCGCACGTAATTCGTCGTTCTTGCCGGCCAAAAATATTGCCTGAACATCAAGGTCGCCCCGCACCAACTCTCGAAAGATCTGAGGAATATTCCCGCCGCCGATCCAACCGGCGTTGACGAAGACCGTAAATTTATCTGGATCTAGACCGAAGGCTCGGCGAGCAGTCTGAGCAACCTTTTCGTCTACCTCGTGAAACTTAGGATCGACCGGCATTCCCGATATCTTTATTCGTTCGGGCTCGACTCCGTAATCGATTAGTTGGCGTTTCGCGTCTTCGTTTGCTACCAAGTAGAGCGAAACTTCTTCGCAAGCCCAGCCCTTCCAAAAACCGTAGCACGGATCGGTCACGACCGTTACGAGCGGCACGGTCTGCGTCATGTTAAGCTCTTTCAGTATTCGAGCAAAAATATGCTGAGTAAGTGGATGAACACTTACAACTACGTGCGGGCACCATTTTTCGAACGATTCTTTGCAAAAACCGATGCAGCGTTTCATGAAGAACTCTCTTGTCTCAGGACGGATCTTGTTCACGGCCCAATAGAGATATTTCATCCAATGCTGCTTATTTCGCAGTGTCCAGTTGTAGAGATTTACTAGCTTCTCGGTAACGTGATGCGATTCTTCGACTGCTTTTATCGTTCGAACAGCTGCTGAATCACCTTTCCAGAATTTCTCGACACCCTTAGAGATCGCCGCGGCGGCGCTACGATGCCCGCCGCCGGTATCGGAGGAAATGATCAGGATTTTTGGTGTGTTTGGTTGCACTAGACAGGCTATGCCTTAAGCGCTACTTCGCGACCTTCGAGAAAACCAGCATTCTTAGCTGCCGTACGCATTTCGCGTTCGAGCTTTTTGATCTTGATCAAGTGGCTCGGGTTGAGCGGCAGCGATGGATAGAAGCAGTTCGATTCGTGCGTGCAATGGCAGCCGGCACCGACCTCTTTACGGCGCTCTTTCATTAGGTCGGTCTTCCACGCAGCTTGGAAATTCCAATCATAGTCACGCAGATTTAGCACGTCTGCCTTATTCTCACACGAAGACAATGCGCCGTTGTCGTAGATCACAGCACCGGCAGAACCTGCGTAGCATTTTAGCTGTGCTTGATCGGTCTCCTTGGTCTTTGCGATCACGTCGTGCATATAGATATCAACGGCAGCCTTAAAGATGCCCGATTTTCCACCATAGTTATTCTTGAGAGCCGCTGACTTAGTATCTTCCAAGATCATGTGCGACAACTCTTGATAACGGCGATGGTCGAATTCAAGTTCCTTCGGATCGGCTGACGGCGGGCGAATGTAGTTGATGTTCACCTTGTCCGGCTTGAGGTCGTTCTTCAAGAAGTCGTACCAATCGAAGATCGTGTCCTCGTTCGAATGCATCACGCAAGTACACGTTTGGATATCGAGTTGCGGATACTGCTCGCGTTTCATCTGCTGCAATGTGCGAGCCGTATGGATCGCCTTGTCCCAACTTCCCTCTTTTCGTCGGATCTTCTCGTGGGCGTCCTTCATGCCGTCAATACCGAGAGCGACCGAAACGTTCAGCTTCGGACACTCGTCCATGATGCGAGCAACATCAGGGAAAATTCGCGGATGGATCTGGCCGTTCGACATTAGATAAACGCTGTCGAGCTTGTTGTTTTCGTAGAACGCACGAACGATCTCCGGCAGGTCTTTACGGGTAAACGGCTCACCGCCGGCGAGCACCAAAACTCCAAGATTGCCACCGAGCGTTTCCGAGATCTTGGCGATCTCGTCCGATTTCATCTGTAGTTTCTTTCGCGGACGGTCGTCAAGTTCGTCTGTAAAAAAGCAGTGCGTACAACGCATGTCACAGACACTCGTGACCAATATATTAAGAAACACAGGCGAGATCGGCCGGCCGACCAATATGCTCGCGTAACGTTTGAAGATCTCTTTTGTCGCAAAATCCACTTATTTCGTCTCCCGGCCACTCGGCACTTGAACTTTGATGCCAGTTCTGACCTAACCGATTACTTTAACTTACCTTACAGCCAATTAGCAATGCATTGGCAATACACGTCGGGTGGTTATTTCGGTTGGCTTCCCGATCGGATCAAGGCGACATCGTATGAAGTGGTGCCCCTCGAGGCAACGATCTGTGTATCGCTCGTCGAAAGTGCGAATGATTGAACCATCTCTGACCCAAAGTTGGAGATCTTAGTGGGAGTTCCTCCGGCAAGCGATTGGCGAAAAAGCTCGCTGCTGTTATTCAAAACCAACGAATAGAACAATGAACTCGAAGTTCTGTCGAAGGCGATCTGTCGCACCCCGCCTTTTTCAATGGGAAACTGCTTCAAAACCGTCATTTCCGGCAGACTAATGACGACTATTTCGCGTTGCTTGGATGTCTCATTCAGACGAAAATACGCCATCAGGCTCCCATCGGTCGATATGACGTTAGCTTCTCGCGATCCATTGAGCACAACTGATTCCACACCATCCGGTGAGCGGCGAGCAAGATACCAACCGCCCTTCGCGTCAAATGTTGAATACAATACCGTGCCATCTGCCAGTTGCATTCCGTCGAACACCGGAGTTGCCGATTCGGTCAGTTTTATTGGCGATGTACCGTCAAATGCCACTCGCCATAGCTGTGTGAGGCCCGAGCGGGCTGAATTGAACACAATACCTCGCCGATCGCCACTCAACGTAGGCTGCAGCCAAAAGCCGTCAGTCCCGGCAGTTACACGCGTGCCATTTCCTGTCGTCGGGTCGATAAGACGAATAACCTCAGCAGTATTCTCGATCTGCTTATAACCGATCCGGCCGTCCGGCAACCAAAAAAGATCACCGACTGCTTGCCCACTAACATCTATTGGTCGAAATTGGAACGGCGGCTTGTCCGTAGGTGTAAATTGTGCCGTCCATAACCGCGTTCGGTCTGAAGCAACGGTTGCCGAAATGGCCTTTCCACCATCGATCAGATCTACCGGCGAATACGACTCGTTGTCGTTGGTTATCCGTTCCATCTTCCCAGTTGAAGGAACGTAGCTCCACAACTGGCGTATATCCGCATTTGGCTCACGGATAGCTAGGATCAACGCCGACCTATCGGGAAGCCATTCGGCGCTTGCAATGAGCGTGTCACGTTCCGGAACGATCACCTTCTCCGAGCCGTCCTCAAGCGACACCTCTGTCACGTAAAATACATTCTTCTCCGACGAGATCTGCTTTCGCACTGCACAAAGCATACCTTTCTCGTCCGGGGTGAAACGAAAGTTCCAAAGCCTGAAGTTCGCCGGAAATCGTGCCGCCACACGCTTGAACTCGCCGTTAGAATCTTCGATCAAGACGACACTTTCGCCAGGATCAATAACTCGAAAAACCGCGAGCTTTCCCGTTTTCGAAACAGAAACGCTGCCGACGTTCCGTTCAATTACCTTTGCCTCGCCGCCAAGCACCGAAATTCGCATCAGAGATCCGTCAGCCTGGTCCGAACGCTCGTCAACGACATAGTAGATGTTTCGGCCATCGTGAGAAAATCTCGCAGCGTAAAAGACAGCGTCGGGATAATCGATAATGCGTCTCTTAGTTGTGCCGTCAGTCGATCGCAACTCTAAAGACGAGCCAAGCTCACCATTCCGGATCATACACAGCACAAAATTGCCGTCCGGAGATACCGTACCGCTGCAGTTACTGTCGTTAGTGAGTCTATCAACACGTGACTTACCGGCTGCATATTCGTACATCGGCACCGAACGCTCGCGAAATGCGAGTACAGCGACTCCGAGCAAAACAATACAGACCGCAAATGAACCGATCGCCAAAGCAACGGGCCATCGCCTTTGATTTGAGGTCGATTGCTCGACCTCCACCGTTCGTTGAATTACGATCTCGGTCTCAGAATGATGAAATTTCTGGGTATCCGCTCCAGTCTTGTTGATCTTTGCCGGCGGGTCAACGACCTGTACATTTGCAACAAACGAATAACCGCGACGAGGTATAGTCTTTATAAATCGCCCTTCGTCCGAGGTTTCGCCCAGGATCTGCCGGAGAGTAGAAATTCCTTTCTTCAGACTGGATTGCTCAACAAACGTACCGCTCCAGACCGTATCAAGCAATTCGTCGTGGGTCATCAAACGGCCTTCGTTTGATACAAGTGCCTCTAAAAGGTCAAAAAGCTTAGCTGAAATAGCGAGTTTTTCGTCGCCTTTGTACAGCGAACGCCGTCTTAGGTCGAGCCGGAACTCGTCGAACCTAATTTCCTTTCCAGAATCCGCGTCCATAACCACTTGTCTTTCAACAGCTTACGGCTTATCGCCCAAATTCACCTTTTTTCACCGTTTTTATTCACTCTAAATTACCTCAATTTTCACAATTTTGGAACGACTCTTCACTAATTTCTCAACTACTCTGGTCGCAAGTCCAATGAGTGAGGACGAAAACCGATCGAATGAAGTTAACAAAAACTACGACGACGACGCGAATCATAATTCGGCATAAAGAAGCAAGTGTCGAGGGATCGGCGGATCTCAAAGTTAGTCGGTGCCCATTCTGCAACTCGGAGATGGTCGGCGCCAACATTGCGGAACGCGATCACGATCGCGAGGGACCGATGCCTGAGGATAGAAATCTACTGATCGGTTATCAAAATTCAATTGAGGGTGAATCACAATGAAAAGCATATCAATTCTTGTATTTGGGTTAATTCTGTTTTTGACAGCGAACTCAGCTCTTTCGAAGGAAACTGCTGGTAAACAAACGCCTTCGGATCTGTCGGACACGCTGCTGTCATATTCGTCCGCGAATGTCGTGAATCCTTTTGCACCGTTTTCGGTATTTGTTGTAAATACCGCAGGTGATTCGGCCGATGCGATACCCGGCGACGGTATTTGCAACGACGGCTTTGGCGATTGCTCTTTAAGGGCCGCGATACAAGAAGCGAATGCGTTTCCCGGAGCGAACAACATCGATTTCAACATTCCCGGCGGCTGCCCTCAATCGATATTCCTTCCAACGGCACTGCCCCCGATCACGGAACCAGTGGTGATCAACGGCTATTCGCAGCCCGGATCGCTTACAAATACGGCTACGACGGGAAGCAATGCAACACTATGCGTCATTCTCGACGGCTTCTCCGCGGGCGGCTTTAATGACGGTCTTCGGATAGACGGAGTAAATTCGACCATTCGCGGGCTCAATATTCGAAACTGGGGCGACGCCGGCATCGAGATTGGCACCGGAAACGGCTCGATCATCGAAGGCAATTTCATCGGCACGAACGAGATCGGAACAGGAGCAATGCCCAATCGAATCGGCGTGACCGTGTTCGCAAGCAACGTCTTAGTCGGCGGTTCGACGCTAGTTTCGCGAAATATCATTTCAGGCAACGTGAGAAACGGCATCGCCTTGACGGAGCCGGGATCGGGTAGCTTTGTTCGAAACAACCAGATAGGCCTTGGTGCGAACTCGGCGACGATCGGAAACGGCGAAACCGGCGTTAACATCTTCCGCTCCGCGAACAATCAAGTCGGCGGTACAACATCCAGCGTTCGAAATGTGATCTCCGGCAACGGCTTCTCCGCGAGCGGCGGCACCGATGGAAGCGGCATCTCGATCCTTGGCGACATCATAAATAGCTCCCCCGGAAATGTCATTGCAGGAAACTACATCGGAACCGATCCTTTCGGTATGACAGCCGCGGCGAATGCCCATAATGGAATTCGCATTTTTGGAGCGATCAATAACACTATCGGCGGAGGTTCAAGCTCAAGAAATCTGATCTCCGGAAACATAAGCGATGGCGTTTTGATCACCGGCCCGGGCAATACCGGGAACTCTGTACGAGGAAATACGATCGGTCTAGACAATACGCGTGTCAATGACCTCGGAAACGGAAGCGACGGCGTCGAGATCAACGGACCGTCCAATTCGGTTGGCGGCACCGGTTCAGGCGAAGGAAACTGGGTCGCGGGTAATAATGTTTACGGTATCCACGTCAATGGGACTACTGCCACCTCAAATGTCATCGAAGGTAACACTGTCGGAATGAACCTCAGCGGAACGCCGGTACCGCAGAATGGCGGCATCGTCGTTATCGGAGCAAACAATAATCAGATCGGTGGCACGGTCGCCGAAGCCCGGAATGTCGTCGGCGGCAATTTTACATGGGGAATAGTAGTAGCTAGCAGTTCAGGAACGGTAATTCAGCGAAATTGGGTTGGGATCGGAGCATCTGGGCTTCCGGTAGCGAACCAAGCGGGAATTTACATTCAAGACAGCACCAATACCAGCGTCGGCACGGCCGGAAATGGTAATGTTGTCAGCGGAAATAGCTTTGGTATTCGGCTTTTCTCAACGGGTGGCCCAACAAGCGGGAATACCATCAAGGGCAATCTAATTGGGACCGATCCATTTGGTACCGCGGCGTCACCAAATAGCATCGGCGTACTCGTTTCACAAGCAACCGGAAACACGATCGGCGGAACTACACCTGACGAACGCAACGTGATCTCCGGGAATAGTGGTACAGGTATATCCTTCGAATCCGGCGCAAGCGGAAACACAGTCCAGGGTAACTACGTTGGGTTGAAGACAGACGGATCGTCGGCCCTTGCGAATCTGGTCGGTATTTCTATAAATTCATCTACTGCACAAAGCAACCAGATCGGCGGTGCGGCTGCCGGTGCCGGTAACGTCGTATCAGGTAACACCCAAAACGGCATCCAAATTTTTAACTTTGCGAACAACAATATTGTCGAAGGCAATATCGTTGGGCTCAATACTGCCGGAACAGCCTCGATCCCAAATGCGAACGGTATCTCGCTCTTCGATAGAGCAAACTCTAATCGTATCGGCGGCACGGCCGCGGGAGCCGGAAATGTTTCTTCCGGAAATAGCGGGAGCGGCGTCATCCTTATTGACGGTGCCCAGAACAATACGGTTGAGGGCAACAAGTTGGGTACCGACCCGACGGGAATGATCGATAGGGGAAATAGCAACTATGGCGTGCTGCTCATGCAAGGTAGCAACATATCCTCAGTTACAACAAACAATCTTATTGGCGGATTGACGGCTGGTGCACGAAACCTGATCTCAGGAAACAACAGCGGCGGTGTCAGGCTTCTGGGAGCAACGACAACAAGCAATGTCATCGCCGGCAACTATATTGGCTCCGATGTTACTGGTAGCGGTTACATGGCGAACAATAGTTTCGGGATCCAGGTCGAAGCTCCTTCGAACACGATCGGCGGTGCCACGGCGGCACATCGAAATGTCATCTCCGGGCATATTCCATTTTCTGACGCTGGCATTCGCGTCCAAAACACCGGTACATCAACAAAGATCCAGGGCAACTACATTGGCGTAAATGCGGCCGGAGACGACTACTTGTTTAACGGGACGAACATTGTCATCAGCGGCTCCGGATTCGAGATCGATTCGAACGTGATATCGGGGGCCGCAAGCGGAATAAACGTCGGAAACGTAACGAGCGGAGTTATCACAAACAACCTTATGGGCACCAAAGCTGACGGAACC